>CAVBJJ010000004.1:0-87052 GCA_963595735.1 bacterium | reverse complement strand
GAAGCCGCCACCATCCTGCTGCGCTTCTGCACCGGCATTCTGAAGTAAGCACCCGGATACTTCCCAAAAAACAGATACTCGGAAAAACAAAAACCGGCAGGATGCCATCACGCATCCTGCCGGTTTGTTTTTTGTTTGTGTTGTTGTATCAGCTTTTGTGGGGATCGGTTGCTTCCGCTTCCTTTTGCACCAGCACCCGCGCCACGCGCAGGCCGTCCTCCATTTCCAGAACGGTCAGCCGCAGGCCGTTGCAGCAGATGCTGTCGCCTTTAGCGGGGAAGCCGCCGGACTGCTCGATGATCCAGCCGCCCAGGGTGGCGCTGTCGCTTTCAAAGCTGTCCTCGTCCCAACCGATCAGCTCCAGAAAATCGGAGATGCTCATGTCGCCGTCCAGGTCGTAGGTACCATCGGCCTTTTCCACGATTTCCGGCTCCACCTCGTCGGTCTCGTCCCAGATCTCGCCCACGATCTGCTCCAGCACATCCTCCATCGTCACCACGCCGAGGGTGCCGCCGTATTCGTCCGTGACAATGGACAGGTGCATTTTTGCCTGCCGCAGCCGGGACAGCACCGCCGGCAGCTTTACGGTCTTGTACACATAGCAGGGCTCCATGAGCAGACTGCGGATGTCCACCTTTTCCCGATCCACCAGGGCCTTGAAAAAGTGGTTGAGGTACAGCACGCCGATGATATTATCCACGCTGCCCTCATATACCGGCAGACGGCTGTATGGCGCCTGGTCGATGGTCTCCAGAATGTCCTCCCAGCTGTCCTCGATATCCAGCGCGACCATATCCACCCGGGCGGTCATGACCTCGCTGGCGGAGATGTCGGAAAAGTCCAGCGCGGCCTGGAGCAGCTCACTGCGATCCTCGTCAATGATGCCCTCGTCCTCCACCGTTTCGATGATGGACTGCAGTTCCTCCACAGCGGCCTCCTGCTCGTCTTCTGTGCTTTCCCCTTTCATGGGGCGGCAGATCAGATGCACCAGACCCACCACCACAAAAATCACCGGGGTGAGCACGATCGACAGCGCCCGCACCGGCCGCGCCAGCGTCAGGCTCAGGCGGTTTGCATTTTTCTTAGCCGCGATCTTGGGGATAGTCTCGCCGAAAATAATGACCAGAACCGTGACCACCACGGTGGCGGCAAGGCTGTAGGCATTGTCTGCCAATCCGGCGGCGCGCGCCAGCGCTATGGCGATCACCGAGGCCAGAGAGGAGGCGGCGATGTTGACCAGATTGTTGCCGATAAGAATGGCGCTCAGGGCGTTGTCGTAGCGGGAGAGGATTTTTACCGCCGTTTTGGCGCGGCGGTCGCCCTCCGCCGCCTGCTTTTCCAGCCGCAGCTGGTTGGCGGAGGAAAAGCTCATCTCCGAGGAGGAGAAAAAGCCGGAAAGGGCAATGCAGATCACAAAACCGGCAATGTAGAAATACAGGTTCGGACTCATGCCTCCTCGCCTCCTTCCGCCGGGGGCAGCAGCTCTGCCCGAAGCTTGATGATGCGGTGCTGCTGCATTTTGCGCACCGTTAGCCGCAGACGATGATAGGTAAAGCAGTCGCCCTCCTGGGGGATGTGGCCTATTTCTTCAAACACCCACTCGTTGAGCAGCTTGTGCTCCCAGTCCCGGTTTTCCGGGTCCTTCCAATCCATCAGGTCAAAGGCTTCTTCCACATCCAGTTCGGCGTCCAGCTCCCAGCTGCCATCCGGCAGGCGGACGCTGCGCTCGATGACCTCGTCGTCCTCGTCCCAGATCTCGCCCACCAGTTCTTCCAGAATATCCTCCACCGTGACGATGCCCAGGGTGCCGCCGTAGTTATCGGTCACGATGGCCATGTTCAGCTTTTTCCGGCTCATTTCCGGCAGAAGCTCGTCGATCTTGGTGCTCTGGTGGACAAAAAAGGCCTCGTCCAGCAGGCTTTCCAGCTGCAGCGCTTCGCCCTGCTTCAGATAGGCCTTGATGTAAGTACGAATTTGCAGAATGCCGATGATATGGTCCATGCTGTCCCGGTATACCGGCAGACGGCTGTGCTTTTCTTCCTTGATGCGGGCAAGGATCTCCTCGTGGCTGAGCTGGACATCAATGGCGGCCACATCCATCCGGGAGGTGAGAATGCTTTCCACCGGCACATCCGCAAACAGCAGCGCGGAATGCACAAGCTCGCCCTGCTCCGTGCCCAGGTCGCCCTCGTCCTTCATGGTTTCGATGATGTCGTACAGCTCATCCTCCGTCACGGTGGCCTCCGGGTCGCCCTTGGTCAGGCGGGAAACGCCGTTGCCGATGGCGGTGAGGACAAAGCTGATGGGCGTGAGGATGCGCATCAGCACGCACAGGGAGCCGGCCGTGGCCAGAGAAAAGCGCACGCTGTACTTTTTGCCGATGCTTTTCGGCAGCATTTCGCCGGCGAAGAACACCACAATGGTGGTGAGAATGGTGCTGAGCGTGACAGCGGACAGGCCAAAACGCCGGGTCACCAGCAGCGTGACCAGGGAGGCGGCGGCAATGTGCACAATGTTGGTACCAATGAGGATGGTGGTAATGGCGCGGTCAAAGTGATCGAGCACATAGGCGGCCTTTTTGGCCTGCTGATCTCCTTTGTCCATGGCGGTCTTGATGCGAATACGGTTCACGGAGGAAAACGCCGACTCCGCGATCGCAAAATACATCGCGGCCAGCAACAGCAGCGCGATAATGATACAGGACACTATACTGCCCTCATCCATCCGGATAAACACTCCTTTGCTTCCGCATTTTCACCCGAAAACGCAGAAAGTAAAATTTAGGAAATATTATACCATGGCAGCGGGCTTTCGTCAATACAGCCCATGCTCCGCGCCGCCCTTGCAAAGCACAGGGGAATATAGTAATATTCTTTTATAGAACAGAATAAACAGACCGGGGAGGGGAAACGCTTCTCCGGCGGAAGGGAAGCATAGAAGAATATGAAACGACCCTATACCATTTGCCACATGATGACTTCCGTGGACGGCCGCATCGACTGCGCCATGACATCCCAGCTGCCCGGTGTGCAGGATTACTACGCCACTTTGGAAGCGCTGGATATTCCCACAACGATCAGCGGCCGCGTCACGGCGGAGCTGGAGCTGGCGGAGCCGGGCGCGTATCAGGCAAAGGACAGCACGCCCATTGGCCGGGAGGGCTTTTCCAAAAAGGTCGACGCAAGGGGCTACGAGGTCATTCTGGACACCCGTGGAAAGCTGCTCTGGCCGGACGCCACAGGCATGGAAAAGCCCTATCTGATCGTGACGAGCCAGCAGGCGGCGCGGGAGTATTTGCAGTATCTAGATAGCAAAAGCATCTCCTGGATCGTCTGCGGCAAGGATAAGATCGACCTTGCCCGCGCCGGGGAGATCCTGGCGGAGCAGTTCGGCGTGACGCGTATGGGCGTGGTCGGCGGACCGGCCATCAACACGGCGTTTTTGAACGCGGGGCTGCTGGATGAGATCAGCCTTCTGATCGGCGCGGGGATCGACGGCAGAGGGGAAATGCCCTCGGTGTTTGACGGGCGGGACATGGCCTATCCTCTGACCCACCTGCGCCTGACAAAGGCAGAGCAGTTTGCAAGCGGCGCGGTCTGGCTGCGCTATCGCACCGCAAAGGCATAACGAAAAAGCGGGGACAGTGTGGAAAAAACCTGCAAAAAGCAGCGTCGGGAAATTACAAAGAAAACGCTGGAAAAAGACAGGGGAGTGTGCTATACTGAACCCACGGCAAACCGAAAAAGTATCTATCCGGAAATCAAAGGAGCGTGACAGTATGCCGAAGATCATTACTATCGGCCGTCAGTTCGGCAGCGGCGGCAGAGAATTGGGCAAGCGCCTGGCGGAAAAACTGGGCGTGGCTTACTATGATAAAGAGATCATCTCCGCCATCGCGCAGAAAAGCGGCATGGCCGAGGCCTATGTGAACAGCTTTGTGGAAAAGCGCATCAACTACTATCCCATCACGGTGGGCAACACCTTTGCCGGCACGGTGAACTATCAGCCGGACAACGGCGTTTACACCGCCCAGAGCAACGCCATCCGTGAGCTGGCGATGAAAGGGGACTGCGTGATCATCGGCCGCTGCGCCGACTATATTCTGGAGGATCTGCGTCCGCTGAACTTGTTTGTCCAGGCGGACATGGAGCACCGCGTGGCACGCTGCCGGGAGAAGGCGCCCCTGGGCGAGGATATGGAAGAAAAAGAGCTGCGCAAGAAGATCCAGAGTGTGGATAAGCACCGCGCCAAGTATTACAATTTCTTCACCGGCCGGGAGTGGGGCAAGATGGAGACCTACCATCTCTGCATCGACACCAGCGGCGTGGAGATCAAAAACATCATTCCCCAGCTGGCGGAGCTGACCACAGCTCTGTGGCAGGCAAAGCGCGCCTGAGCAAGGGAAAGCAAATGCAATATAAAAAGCTGTTCTGTGTTCTGACAGAGCAGCTTTTTCATAGGAAAAAAGAACTTACAAAATGCTCATTCTTTGTTCATAAAGCGGACATACAAAATTTAGGTAAACATTAGCTTTTTCTGCAATACTATGGACATACAGGAAAACACAAGGCAAGGAGGAAACTCTTATGAACGAGAATAACGAAACCCAACGCAGCGAAGCAGAAACCCCGGCGTCTCCCAACGGGACCTATCATTATATCCGGCCGGAGCAGACCCGGGTCAGCGCCGCACCGCCCTATGACCCGAATCCCCAGCCGGCACAAAACGGCGGCCAGCAGCCGCCCCACAACGAGCCGCCCCGAGGATCGGAGGAAAAGCCCCGGAAGTCCCGGAAGGCTCCCGGCTGGGGCGGCGTGGTGGCAGTGGCGCTGTGCTGTGCCATCTTGGGCGGCGTGGTCGGCGGCGTTGTGACCCAAAAGGTCGTTGGCGGCAGCAGTCCCACGGTGCTGACCACGGCGGCGCCCTCCTCCGGCAAGAGCAGCGGTACCACGGTGGCCTCCACCAACGGTAAGACCATGTCTGCCGAGGACATCTACAGCATGGCCTGCGAGCAGGTGGTCGGCGTGACAACGGAGGTCACCTATACCAACTGGTTTGGTCAGACCAGCTCCTCCGCTGTGTCCGGCTCCGGCTTTATCATCAGCAAGGACGGCTACATCCTGACCAACTACCATGTGATCGAGACCGCAGTGCAGAATAACCTGACCGTTTCCGTCATGCTCCACGACAGCACCCAGTACGAGGCCAAGGTCGTGGGCTATGAGGCGGACAACGATGTGGCCGTGCTGAAGATCGACTGCGATAACCTGAACGCCGTTACCCTGGGCGACAGCGATGATCTGAGCGTGGGCGAAACGGTCTATGCCGTGGGTAACCCCCTGGGCGAGCTGGCTTACACCATGACCACCGGCAGCGTCTCCGCCCTGGATCGTGCCATTACCACCGATGAGTACGCCGTGCCGGTGAATATGTTCCAGCTGGATGCAGCCGTCAACAGCGGCAACTCCGGCGGCCCGGTATATAATAACCGCGGTGAAGTGGTCGGCATCGTAACGGCCAAAAACGGCAGTACCGGCGTGGAGGGTCTGGGCTTTGCCATTCCCATCAATGACGCGGTGGAGATCTCCACCGATCTGATCGCCAATGGCCGCGTGACCGGCAAGGCGTATATGGGCGTGACCGGCGTGACCGTTTCCGAAACCGCAGCGGAGTATTATAATCTGGTGCAGGGCGCGGCTGTCAACACTGTTGCCGAGGGCAGCGCCGCGGAAAAGGCCGGGCTGACCTATGGCGATATCATCACCAAGCTGGGCGATTATACCATCACCAGCTGGGATGACCTGAACAGCGCCGTGCGGAAGTACAAGGCCGGCGAGACTGCCACCGTGGAATTCTACCGGAACGGCGAGACCAAAACCGCGGAGATCACCTTTGCGGAGCGCCCGGCGGAGGCGGACCAGCAGCAGGAGCAGTCTCAGCAGGAGCAACAGCAGCAGGGTCAGCAGCAGTTCCAGATCCCCAATATGGGCGACTTTAACGGCTAAAAACGCCGAAACAATAGATCGACAGGAAAACACAAGCGGAAGCGGCGTGTGGGAAAATTTCCACACGCCGCTTGATTTTTTGCCCAGAAGACTTGGGAACAAGTGCAGAAAAGGATGTTTGGTCACTACACGGGAGCGTATTGATTGCTGCTGTCACCGGCATTCCCCCAAAAGAACACCGGCAGCGCTTTCGCCCCAAAAGGGACGGCGGCGCTGCCGGTTATGGTTTTCATATGCAGTATGGTTTTCCGTTTTACAAAGGGGCGCGGGTCAGCTGCCCAGGATCATCGCCCAGACCGGGATGGTGATAATGGAAAACAGGGTGGAGACAAAGGTGATCTGGGTGGCAAAGGGCGCGTCGCAATCGTAGCGCTCCGCCAGGATGGTGGTGGTGCTGCCCACGGGCATGGCGGTCATGACCACCACAACGGCGCGCAGGACATTGTCCACCGGGAACGGCAGCAGTACCAGATAGGCGATCAGTGGGCAGAGGATCAAACGCCACAGGGTGTGGTACAGAACCGTTTTGGAAAAGGTGGTTTTCAAATCCGCGCCCGCCAGCACGCAGCCGATGGTCAGCATACTCATGGGCGTGGTGCAGCGGCTGATGAGGCTGATGGTGTTATCCGCCAGATAGGGCAGCTTGAACGGGGCGATCATCAGCACAAAGCCGATGACAATGGCCAGAATGCAGGGGTGCTTGACCAGCTTTTTGAAGGCGTCCTTCCGGCTGACATCGGTGAACAGCGCCAGACCGGAGGTCCACATGGTAAAGCGCTGGGGGATCTGGAACATAGAGGTATACAGCACGCCCAGCGGGCCATACAGGCTTTCCGCCACGGGCAGTCCCACAAAGCTGGAGTTGGAGCAGATCAGGCCAAAGGCCAGAACATTCTGCCGTTGTCTCGGCCAGCGGCGGAACAGCACACGGCTGCCGAAGATGGCAAGGATCTGGATGACGACCGACATGAGGAAGGCAAACACGCAGCTGCGCATCAGCTCGCCGGTCACGCCCAGATCGCCGATAAAGGCATGGATGATGTTGGCCGGCAGGATCAGGTTGATGATCAGGCTGGACATGACCTTTTGCCCGGCGTCCGAGACAACGCCCAGCTTTTTGATCACAAAGCCGATGGAGATGAGGATGAACAGCGTCAGCTGCAGCATCAGCATGGTCATGAAAAATTCCAAAAATAAGCGCCTCGCTTCAATAAAAAATGCAACTTCCCTATTATATCAGTCTTATTTGGGGATGTAAAGACAAAAATCACCGTTTTCCGGCGCTTCCGTCCGGGGCAAAGGGGCTTGCGGGAAAACGCCGGGCGGTGTAAGATAAGAAAAAACAAGGCGGAAAGCCCGCTGGGCTTTCCCACAGTATTTTGGCTGCGCCAAAATACGCGGCGGATGAGCAAAGGGGTAGGATACAATGGAGCAAAGGATCAAGCAGTGGGTGGAAGCCCACCGGGAGGAATTTCTGGAGGATCTGAAAGGGCTGATCGCCATTCCCAGCGTGCGGGGCACGCCTGCGCCGGAAGCGCCCTTTGGCCGGGAGCCGAAAGCGGCGCTGGATTATGCCCTCCGCCGGGCGGCGGAGATGGGTTTTGCCACGGAAATTCATGCAAACGCTGTGGGCACGGCAGACCTCAACGCCCTGCCCCGGCGGCTGGATATTCTGGCGCATCTGGATGTAGTGGACGCCGGGGAGGGCTGGGACAGCGACCCCTTTTCCGCCGTGGTGCGGGAGGACGGCTGTCTTTATGGCCGGGGCGTTGCCGATGACAAAGGACCGGCGATGGCGGCGCTGTATGCCATGCGCTGCGTGCGGGAGCTGCAATTGCCGCTTTCCGGCAGCTGCCGCATGATCTTTGGCACGGACGAGGAGAGTGGCATGGGCGATCTGCCCCTGTACTATGCCGGCAACGCCCCGGCCCCGGCCACCTTTTCGCCGGATGCGGATTTCCCGGTGATCAACACGGAAAAGGGCTGCTACCGTCCGGCGTTTTCCCGGACATTCGCCTCTACAACAGCGCTGCCCCGGGTGGTGGAACTACAGGGCGGCGAGCGGGTGAATGTGCTGCCCGCCCGAGCAAGCGCCCGGATAGCGGGGCTGGACAAGGCGGCAGTCGCCGCGCTGGAACCGGTGGCCGCGGAACTGGGGCTGCGGCTTTCCGCTGCGGAGACAGCGGACGGCCTTCGGCTGGAAACAGAGGGAAAAAGCGCCCATGCTTCCACCCCGGAGGAGGGGTGCAGCGGCCTGACCGGATTGGTGGCGCTGCTGTGTCGTCTGCCGCTGGCGGATTGCGACAGCACGAAGACCCTGCATCAGCTGGCGCGGCTGCTGCCCCACGGCGGGGAAAGCGGCGCGGGTCTGGGCATTGCCCAGGCGGACGCCGTTTCCGGGGCGCTGACTGCGGCGTTCACGCGCTTTTCGCTGGATGATGCCGGGTGCCGGGGACAGCTGGACTGCCGGGTTCCCCTGTGTGCAAGAGTGGAAAATTGCCAAAATCCGGCGCAGCAGGCGTTCCGGGCGGCGGGCTTTGCCGTAACAGGCAGCATGGAACCGGGACACCACACCCCCGGGGACGGGGCTTTTGTCCGCTGCCTGCTGGACTGCTACACCGCCGTCACCGGACGGGAGGGGCAGTGCCTGTCCATGGGCGGCAGCACCTATGTCCACCATGTGCCCGGCGGCGTGGCCTTTGGCGCGACCATGCCCGGCTTTGCCTCCCACCTGCACGGCGCAAACGAGCGCCTGCCGGTGCGCGATCTGCTGGACGCCATCCAGATTTTTGCCCTCGCCATTGCCAGACTGTGCGCCTGAGAAAAGCAAAACCGAAAAAGCACCTCCGCTTCCGGAAAACGCGCCGGGAGCGGGGGTGCTTGCTTTGGGGCAGAAAATACGCAGAAAAGTTTACATCAAAGGATCAGCAGCTCCTTTGGCATATGGGTCAGGTTTTCGCAGCCGGTCTCCGTCAGGCAGACCACATCTTCGATGCGCACGCCGAATTTCCCCGGCAGGTAAATGCCCGGCTCGGCGGAGAGCACCGCCCCGGTGGGGATCGGCTCCTTGACCGAGGGGGCAAAGTTGGGGCTTTCGTGGATCTCCAGCCCCAGGCTGTGGCCAAAGGCGTGGCCGAAATACGCGCCATAGCCGGCCTGCTCGATCACCGCCGCGCCGGCGGCGTGTACCTGGCAGCCGGGTACGCCGCCGTGGACAGCGGCAATGCCGGCCAGCTGCGCCTGCAAAACCGTGTCATAAACCCGGCGCATCTCCTCCGTTGCAAAGCCCACGGCAACGGTGCGGGTCATATCGGAGCAGTAGCCGTCCTTCAGGCAGCCAAAGTCCATGGTCACAAAATCCCCGGCGGCGATTTTTTCATCTCCCGGCTCGCCATGGGGCATACTGGATTTTTTGCCCGTGACGACGATGGGGTCAAAGGAATCGCCCTCGCCGCCGCCCAGGCGCATCTGGTAGCTCAGCTCCGCGGCGATCTCCCGTTCGGTCACGCCGGGGCGGATCTTGGGCAGGGTGCGATGCAGGGCGGCCTCCGCAATGGCCTGAGCCTGCCGCATGGAGGCCAGCTCCGCCGCGTCCTTGACCGCGCGCAGCTGGCCAAGCAGCTGCTGGGCGGGGACGAACTCCACTCCCTGCAGCTGTTGCTGCAGGCGCAAAAAGCCGCCGTAGGACACATAGTTTTCCTCAAAGCCCAGCCGCAGGATGCCCTTTTGGGCAAGCACCTCCCGCAGCCAGGCGGTCTGCGTTTTTTGGCTTGTGTTTTCCCCGATAAACGCCCCCGGCACCCGCTGGCGGGCGGCCTCGATATAGCGGGAGTCGGTGAAGTGAAATGCCTCTGCCGCAGTCACGATCACCGCTCCGGCGGAGCTGTGAAAGCCGGTGGCATAGCGCCGGTTGACAGGGGACAGCAGCAGGATCGCATCCAGCGACTGCCGGGAAAGGGCGGCTTGGATGGCGGTAAATCTTGTCATGGATCGTCACCTCGTATCAAAGATGATGCCGGTGCGCCCCGCCCGCCGGCGGCGGACAGGGCGACAGGCTTTTTTGCAGCCGCCCCTGTTCTTGGGGATGGCTTTGCATTTTATTTTTTGGCTTTTCCCACATGGTCGGCACGGCGCTTGGCCATGCAGCGAAAGGGGAACTCCGCCGCATAGCGCAGCGCCAGCAGCGGGTTTTCCAGAGAAATGGGGCGCACTACCACGCTCAGCACGCCGCTGCGCCGGGCGCAGAGTACATCCGTGTAGATCTGGTCGCCCACCAGCGCGGCTTTGTCCGGTGTGGTGTTGTGTTCCCGCAGCACCTGGAATAAAATATCGGGATTGGGCTTTTTTGCCCGCTTGACATAGCCGATGTTCAGCTCCGCGGCAAAGTTCTTGGGGCGGTCGCCCCGGTTATTGGAAAGCAGAAAGGGGGTCAGCCCCGCCTGTTTCAGGCTTTCGATCCAATCCCGTAGGGGGGGCAACGCCTGGTGGAGGGAATAGGGCGCAAGGGTGTTGTCCAGATCCAGCAGCACCAGCTCCACGCCCCGGCTGCGAAACAGCTCCGGTGTCAGGTCGTGGAAATCCCGTGCCACGATCTGGGGAATGGGCAGCGGACTCATGCCTGCTCCAGTGCCTGCGCCAGGTCGGCCAGGATATCCTCGATATCCTCAATGCCCACGCTCAGACGCACCAGATCCGCGCCCACCCCGGCGGCCTCCAGCTCGGTGTCGGACATCTGGCGATGGGTGGTGCTGGCCGGATGCAGCACGCAGCTGTGGGCGTCCGCCACATGGGTGGCGATGCTGGCGATCTTCAGGCTTTCCATAAAGCGGCAGGCGCCGGCACGGCCAGAGGTCAGGCCGAAGCTGACCACGCCGCAGGAGCCCTTGGGCAGATACTTTTGTGCCAGCGCATAGCCCGCGCTGCCGGGCAGGGAGGGGTGCTTGACCCAGGCCACCTTGGGATGATCTTGCAGGAATTTGGCCACCTCCAGCGCGTTGGAGCAGTGGCGAGGCATACGCACATGGAGGGATTCCAGACCCAGATTCAGCAAAAAGCTGTTCATGGGGCTGGGAATACTGCCCAGGTCGCGCATGATCTGGGCGGTGGCCTTGGTGATGAACGCACCGCCCTGACCGAAGCGTTCGGCATAGGTCACGCCGTGGTAGCTCTCGTCCGGGGTGGTCAGGCCGGGATACTTGTCCGCGTGCGCCAGCCAGTCAAACTTGCCGCTGTCTACAATGGCGCCGCCCACCGCCGCGCCGTGGCCGTCCATATACTTGGTGGTGGAGTGGGTGACGATATCCGCGCCGAACTGGAAGGGCTTGCAGTTGACCGGCGTGGCAAAGGTGTTGTCCACGATCAGGGGTACGCCCTTTTCGTGGGCGACGCGGGCGAACAGCTCGATATCCAGCACATCCAGGGCGGGGTTGGCGATGGTCTCGCCAAAGACGCACTTGGTGTTGGGGCGGAACGCGGCGGCCAGTTCCTCAGCCGTGCAGTCCGGGGCGACAAAGGTGCTTTCAATGCCCATGCGCGCCATGGTCACGGCAATCAGGTTATAGGTGCCGCCGTAGATCGCGGAGCTGGAGACAATGTGATCACCGCAGGAGCAGAGATTAAACAGGGCATAGAAGTTGGCGGCTTGCCCGGAGGAGGTGAGCATGGCGGCAGTGCCGCCCTCCAACTCGCAGATCTTCTGGGCAACAGTGTCGTTGGTGGGGTTTTGCAGGCGGGTATAGAAGTAACCGCTGGCTTCCAGATCAAACAGCTTGCCCATCTCGTCCGCGGTGGCGTAGGGATAGGTGGTGCTTTGCACAATGGGAATTTGCCGGGGTGCGCCGCTGGCGGGGGTATAGCCGCCCTGCACGCAAAGGGTGGATGTTTTCTTCATGGGTAAAGTCCTCCAGAATCATAAGTTCATTTATGTCTTGTATATCTATATATGATATGGTATGCAGCAAAAAAGTCAGGCTTTCTCACCATACAGCGGGAAGCGTACCGTAAAGCAGCTGCCCTGACCGGGAGTGGAGCGCACCTCCACCGTGCCGCCGTGCAGCACCACGGTGTCGTGAACGATGGCAAGACCCAAGCCGCTGCCGCCGCTGGCGCGGGAACGCGCCTTGTCCACCCGGTAAAAGCGGGAGAAAATATGGGGCAGATCCTCCTGGGAAATGCCGATACCGGTATCCTCCACCTCCAGCACGGCCTGGTCGTTTTCGGGGTAGAGCCGCAGCGCCACCTGTCCGCCGTCCGGGGTATATTTCACGGCGTTTTCCGCCAGGTTGAAGATGATCTGATACAGATCGTCATGGGAGGCCAGGATACGGCAATACTCCGCCAGCGAGCAGTGCAGCGTGATCTGCTTGGCCTCCGCAAGGGGGCGCAGCAGGAGCAGCGCCCGTTCCGCAACGGCGTTCATGTCCACCGGCTCCGGCATTTGGGGAATGGTGCTGTCAATGCGGGTCAGGCGCAGCAGCTTTTCCGTGGTGCGGCCAAGGCGCTCGGCCTCCTCGCCGATGTCCGCGACAAATTCCCGCATGGTGTCCATATCCATGTTTTCGCTTTGCACGATGCTGTCCGTCAGCAGACGGATGGAGGCCAGGGGTGTTTTCAGCTCATGGGAGGCGTCCGAGACAAAGCGGCGGCGCATTTCCTCGGTATTTTGCAGGCGCTGGGTGAGCTTGTTGAACTCCCGCCCCAGCTCGCTGAGCTCATCGTCGCCCCGCACCTGAATGCGGTAGTCATAAGCTCCGTCCCGGACGATGTGGATGGCGCGCACCAGCGCGGTGATGCGCCGGGTCAGCAGCCCGGTCAGCAGCAGCGCCACCAGCGTTGCCGCAATGCCGGCGGCAAGGGAGACCTTGAACAGCGTGCTTTGTACCTGGTGCAGCACCTGTCCCTGATCGGCGTCCTCATCGCTGAGGTAGACCCCGCCGATGATCTGCCCCTGCACCAGAATGGGCATGGCGCTGCGGCAGAAAAAGGTGTTTTCGGCGTAGGCGTGGTAATAGGTGGTGTTGCCCTTCAGAGCGTCCAGCAGCTCCGGAAAGCGGGCGTAGCGTTCCGACTTTGAGGCGTCCTCGGCAGTGTCATAGAGGATCAACGCCCGGGCGTCCGTTACCACGATCCGCTCCAGGCCGGTAAAGTCCAGCAGATCCAGAACCTGGGCGATGCTCTCGGTGGAAAGCGTGTCCATCGCGCCCAGAGAGGCGGCAGCTGTGGAGACCTGATTGAGCAGCGCGGTGCGCTTGTTGGCAAAGGTGGAGTCCCGCAGGGCGATTATCGGGTAGGTGTTGGTCAGCACCAGCACGCCGCAGACCAGCAGCAGAAAGGCCAGAACAAACTGCTGGCGTACGCTGGTGGAGCCGCGCAGCCGGTTCCAGCACCGCAGCGGGAGCGATTTTGTCCGGCGCATTTATTCGGCAAAGTAATAGCCTGCGCCCCAGCGGGTGAGGATCCAGGCCGGGGAGGAGGGCGTTGGTTCCAGCTTTTCCCGCAGGCGGCGGATGTGGACATCCACCGTGCGGATATCGCCCTGATATTCATAACCCCAAACGGTGTTGAGCAGGGCTTCCCGGCTGAACACCTTGCCGGGGGAGCGCATGAGCAGCTCGATCAGGTCGAATTCTTTTACCGTCAGCTCCACGGTCTTGCCATCGACCAGCGCCACCCGGCGGTCGGCGTCCAGGGTGATGGGCCCCCGGGTGAGCAGGGGGGAGCGGGCTTCCGGCTCGGCGGCCTGGGTGAGACTGCTGCGCCGGAGCAGCGCCCGGACGCGGGCCTTCAGCTCCAGAATGTTAAAGGGCTTGGTGATGTAGTCGTCCGCCCCGCAGGCAAAGCCCATGAGCTTGTCCGCATCCTCGCTTTTGGCGGTGAGCATGATGATGGGCACCGTGGAGAACTGCCGGATCTCCATGCAGGCCTCCAGCCCGTCCAGCTCCGGCATCATCAGATCCAGCAGGATCAGGTCGTAATTGTTCTTGCGCGCCATGTCCACGGCGGTGCGGCCATCATGGCAGCTGTCCACCTGGTAGCCCTCGCTTTCCAGATTGAACTTGATGCCCTTGACCAGCAACTTTTCGTCGTCAACGACCAGTATCTTCATGGCCGGCCTCCTTTACAAATACATAAGGGAATATCTTTTCCAGCTTGCCCTGTCCGATGCCGGAGACCTCCAGCAGCTCCTCCGTTTTGGAAAACGCGCCGTGGGCGCTGCGCCATTCCAGAATGCGCCCGGCCAGCACCGGGCCGATCCCCGGCAGCTGTTCCAGATCCTCCTGCGTCGCCCGGTTCAGATCCAGCTTCTGGCCGTCCCAGGCGGTCTCCGGCTCCGGCGCGGCAGTGTTTTCCGCTGGGGCTTCCCCGGTGGGGGCGGCCGATACCTCGGCGGGAGCTTCGGTTGGATTTTCGGTGGGAACTTCGGCGGCGCTTGCGGCAGGGGTGGTTTCCGGCACGGCGGAGATTTCCAGCGTGGCCGGCTTGGGCTGCAAAAAACTGTGCAGCAGCACCGCGGCCACAAAGGCCAGCGCGATCAGACAGATGCACTTTTCGCCACGGGTCAGCTCCATGGGCGGCGATCCTTTCTGCCGGGAAAAGCTTTTTCGGGAAATGAAATGGCGGCTCTTGCTTTTTCGGCGGGAAACTTGTATAATTCTTAATATGTGTGCGGGTCGGCGGTCGTCCCTCTCGGGAAAGCAGCCTGCCACAGCATACACTCATCTCAGTATATCACAAACATCTGGAGAAGAAAATGAAAAAATACAAGTTTTTATCTGCCCTGGTGCTGTTGGTCTGCCTGTCGGCGGCGATTTTATCACCGGCGGCGCTGGCGCTGGACGAGCCCCAGATCAACGCCCCCCACGCCCTGCTGATGGAGGCGGAAAGCGGACAGGTGATCTATGAAAAAGCGGCGGACGACAAGGTTGCCCCGGCCAGCACCACAAAAATCGTCACGGCGCTTGTGGCGCTGCAAGCCATCGCGGCCGGCGAGGTCGGCCTTTCCGATGTAGTCACCTTTACCCAGGAGATGACGGCGGATCTGATCGCGGACGGCAGCAGCGTCGGCCTGCAGGTGGGGGAAACCATGACGCTGGAGCAGCTGCTGTATGGCGCGCTGCTGGCCAGCGGCAATGACGCCTGCAACGCCATCGCGGTTTATGTCAGCGGCTCCACGGCCGCCTTTGTAGAGCGGATGAACGCCCTGGCGCAGGAGCTGGGCTGCACCGGCACCCACTTTGCCAACGCCCACGGCGCACCGGCAAACGACCACTACACTACCGCCCGGGACATGGCGCGCATTGCCCAAACGGCATACAGCGACCCCAACTTCATCACCATCAGCGGTACGGCCAGCTATGTTCTGCCGGCTACGAACATGAGCGAGTCCCGGAGCCTGAACAACTCCAACGCCTTGATCTCCTCCGCCGGCATTTATGGCAGCAGCTATCTCTATGAGCCCTGCACCGCCGGCAAGACCGGCCACACCTCGGAGGCGGGCTACTGTCTGGTGTCCTTTGCCAGTAAGGATAACAAAAACCTGATCTGCGTGGTCATGGGCTGCACGGCAGACAGCTACACTGCTGCTGACGGCAGCACCGGCATGACCTATAATAACTTTGTGGACAGCAAGACCCTGTATGAATACGGCTTTAACAACTTCCAGGAAACGGAAGTGCTCTCCGTGAGCGAAACGGTGGGGACCGTGGATGTGGAAATGGGCGCCGGTGGCAGTGTGTCGCTGCGTCCCCGCGCGGGGCTGAGCCTGCTTTTGCCCACGGATATCGATATGTCCCGCATCACCCGGGAACTGACCATCGACAGCGAGGAAAAGGGCGAGTCCCTTCAGGCGCCCATTGACGAGGACATGGTGCTTGGTACGCTTCGGGTGTTTTATGACGGAAACCAGGTGCTGGAAACGCCGGTCGTGGCGGCCAGCGATATCCCCCTTTCCCACGGCGCTTATATCCGCAGCCACCTGCTGGGCAGCCTAAAAAAGCCGCCGGTGCTCATCGGCATCGCGGTGGTCGTGGTGATTCTGGTGCTGTACTTCTCCTGGGTGGCGCGGTACCGCAAAAAGAGAAAGGAGCACCTGCGCAGTGTGGAGGAAGCCCGCCGGAAGCGGCAGGCCTATCTGGCAAGCCTCAGCCCCGAGGAGCGGGAGGCCCTGCAGGCCAGAGCCAGGGAGATCCGCCGCCGCAAGGAGGAGCAGCTGCGCCAGCGGCAGCAGCAGGAAGCCGCCCGCCGGGGAAAGCGCCGTCGGGGCGAGTGAGCGGGCATTTGCAGGGAAAAACCGTGAATTTGCGGAAAAGACTTGCAAATACTGCCTGTATACGGTAAAATAAATCAGTTACTATCGTGCAAAAACAAAAATGCTTTTTTATAGGAGGAATTTGTTATGATTTCTGCCGGCGAATTTCGCAATGGCGCAACCTTTGAAATGGATGGCCAGGTCATGCAGGTCGTGGAGTTCCAGCATGTTAAGCCCGGTAAGGGCGCCGCTTTCGTGCGTACCAAGATGAAGAATGTCATCACCGGCGCAGTGGTGGAGACCTCTTTCAACCCCACCGCAAAGTTCCCCAAGGCCTATGTGGAGCGCAAGGAGATGGAGTACAGCTACAACGATGGCGACCTGTACTACTTCATGGACATGGAGACCTACGATATGCTGCCCGTCAGCGCCGATGTGCTGTCCGACGGCTTCCGTTTCGTCAAGGAGAATATGCCCGTGACCGTCAGCTCTTATAAGGGCAAGGTCTTCAGTGTGGAAGCGCCCAACTTTGTGGAGCTGGAAGTCACCGAGACCGACCCCGGCTTTGCCGGCAACACCGCCACCAACGCTACCAAGCCCGCCACGCTGGAGACCGGCGCGGAGGTCAAGGTGCCCCTGTTCATCGAGCCGGGCGAGCGGATCCGTGTGGACACCCGCACCGGCGAGTATCTGGAGCGTGCAAAGGGCTAAAAACCCTCTTTTGCAATAGACAAGCGATCAAGCAGAAGCTACTGTTGCGGAAAACAGCCGATCCGGCTGTTGGATAAGTCGAAAGGAGGCTATCACCATGACACCTGCTGAGAAAGTTGCATACCTGAAAGGCCTGGCCGAGGGAATGGGCATCGAGTCCGATTCCAAGGAGGGCAAGCTGCTTTCCGTCATCACCGACATTCTGAGCGATCTGGCTCTGGATCTGGAGGCGGTGGAGGAAGCCGTGAGCGAAATGGACGAAGACCTCGGCGAGCTGACCGAGGAGATCGACGAGCTGGAGGACTACCTGGAGGATGTCCTGGACGACGATTTCGATGAGGACGAGGACGAAGACGACAACTGTCTCCGCTGCTGCGAAAGTGCGCAGGACGAGGAGGATCCCGTGTTCTACGAAGTCACCTGCCCCAATTGCGAAAACACCATCACGGTAGATGAAGATGTGATCCTGATGGAGCAGATCCAGTGCCCCAACTGCGGAGAAACGCTGGAGTTCGATGTGGAGGAAGTCGAGGACGACGCCCCCGAGAACGAGGCAGAGTAAAATCCCATACCAGAAAACAGACGCCCCCGCCGGGCAAAAGCCCGGCGGGGGTTTTGCTTTTCAAAAAAGTCCATGGACTTTTTTGCCAGCCTTGCCTCTCCCTGTGGGAGAGGTGGCTGAGCGCAGCGAAGGCGGAGAGGGTAAACAAAAAGCATACCCTATGAACCTCGGGGGCTTGATTATCTGCATGACCCTCTCAGTCGCCTACGGCGACAGCTCTCCCAGAGGGAGAGCCAAGCGGGGGCGTTTTCTTTTTCCGGCAGAAATTTTCCCTTGTGCAAGAAAAATCAAAAAACAGTTGACAAAGCGGACTGTATGGCGTATATTAAGTGTACCAACATAAATAATACAGTTGATACACGGTCAGGAAGGAGGTCATACAAATTGCTGGAACTCAACTATCGGGATTCCCGGCCGATTTACGAACAGATCGTGGACGGTATACGCAGATTGCTGGTAACAGGCGTACTCAAGCCTGGTGACAAGCTGCCCACTGTGCGCGGCCTGGCAAGTCAGCTGGCCATCAATCCCAACACCATCCAGCGTGCTTACCGGGAGCTGGAAACGGAGGGCTACATTTACTCCGTCCCCGGAAAAGGCAGCTTTGCCGCGGGGAAGGACGAGGTGGATGCCAGTCGTGCCGGGCAGCTGCTCAAGCAGCTGCAGGAAACGGTGCGGGAGCTGGGCTATCTGGGCTACAGCACAGAAAGCCTGTGTGATCGTATTCGGAAAGGAGACAAATCATGATACAGACAAGAGCGCTTGTCAAGACCTTTGACGGCTTTCGGGCTTTGGATGGTCTGGATCTCCATGTACCCCATGGTGCGATCTATGGCCTGGTTGGTCCCAATGGCTCCGGAAAAAGCACGGTGATCCGGCATCTGACCGGCATTTACCGGCAGGACTCCGGCGAGGTGCGTGTTGACGGCAAGCCGGTGTTTGAAAACCCGGAGGTCAAGGCGCGCATCGCCTATATCCCCGATGAGCTGTTTTATTTCCCTCAGGCCGGCATTCGGGATATGAAGGAATTTTATCAGGGCATTTATCCCAAGTTCAGCGAGGAACGCTTCCGGAAGCTCCGGGGGGCTTTTTCTCTGGACGAGCGCGCCCCCATCCGCCGGATGAGCAAGGGTATGCAAAAGCAGGCGGCTTTCTGGCTGGCCATGTGCCAGTGCCCGGATATCCTGATCCTGGACGAGCCGGTGGACGGGCTTGACCCGGTCATGCGCCGCCAGGTGTGGAGCATTATCATGCAGGATGTGGCGGAAAAGGGAACCACGGTGCTGGTCTCCTCCCACAATCTGCGGGAGCTGGAGGATGTGTGCGACCATGTAGGCATTCTCAAAAACGGAAAGATCCTCCTGGAGCGCAGCCTGAGCGATCTGCAGGAGAATCTGGTCAAGGTGCAGATGGTGCTGCCCGATGGCGCGGCCATTCCCCCGGGGCTGCAAATTCTGCACCAGGGCGGCGTCGGCAGGCTGAAAACGCTGATCCTGCGTGGTCGTGCGGAAAGCGTTGTGGCGCAGCTGTCGGCGGTGCAGCCGATCTTTATGGATGTGCTGCCCCTGAGCCTGGAGGAAGTATTTATCTACGAATTGGGAGGTGAGCAGTATGCGGTCAAAGACATTGTCCTGTAAGTTGACCCTGTTCTGCAACGATCTGCGGCGGTACTGGCTGCTGTGGGCGATCTATCTGGCGGTTTGGGTGTTCACGCTGCTGATCCCCATGCGCATGGCGCAGCAGAACGGCAGCATCTCCAATGCGGTGTTGACCGGAGAATATATGCTGCAAATGGCCTATATCATCGGTATTGTCACCAGCTGTGTTGGCAGCATAATGGTGAGTATGGCCATGTTCGGCCACCTGTACACCGGACGCAACGCCAACATGATGGCGGCGCTTCCCCTGCGCCGGGAGGGGCAGTTCCTCAGCCACTTCTCCGCCGGTCTGGTGGGAATGCTGGCGGTGGACGCGGTGGTGTTCCTGCTGTCGATCCTGGTGCAGGCCATCGGCGGCGTGATGGCAGTGGGCTATGACCTGCAGTGGCTGGCCATCGTTGTGCTGATGAATGTGGGCTTTTACGGCACGGCGGTGCTGGTCGCCCAGCTGACCGGCAACATGATCGTGCTGCCGATCCTGTATGCGGTGCTGCACTTTATCGTGGTGGCTGTGGAGACCATGGTGCGCCTGCTGATTTGCCAGTTTGTGTACGGCATGAGCTTTACCACCAACATGGCCTTCCAGTGGGGAAGCCCGGTGATCAAGATGATCACCGATTGCGGCGTGAACCAGAATTTTGGGGAAAACGGCCTGCACAGCGTCAAGTTCTTCGGCTGGAAGGTGCTGGCCGTGTATGCTGTGGTGGGCGTGATCTGCACTGTGGCCGCCATGGTGCTGTATCGCCGCCGCAGAATGGAAAGCGCCGGGGATACCGTGGCATGGAAGTGCCTGCGCCCGGTGACGATGGTGCTCTGCGCCGTCTGCGGTATGCTGGCCATCAGCAACCTGCTCATGGGCATTACGCAAAGCGCCTCCTTCCCCGCCATTGTGGTCTATTCCATCATCGGCTGCTTCCTGGGCTGGTTTTTGTCCGGCGCGGTCATCCAAAAGAGCTTCCGCCGCTTTGGAAAAAAGCACCTGCTGGGCTTCGGCATCGTGACGGCGGCCTGCCTGGTGATACTGGGCGCCTGGCGGGGAGACGCGTTCGGCTACGCCCGCTATATCCCCGCAGAAAATAAGGTGGAAAGCGCCAGTGTGGAGGTGTATGGCGAATCCAGCACCCTGAGCTCCCAGGAGGGGATCGCGGCGGTGCGCGCCCTGCATCAGGCCTGCCTGGACAACCGCGCCAGCGCCGAGCTGGGTACCTACGGCGAGACATATTACAATACCGATGTGGAGGATCTTCTGCTTGCCGACAGCGAGACGCAGAGCCTGCGGGTCACGCTGGTGTATACGCTGGAAAGCGGCCGTAAGGTGGAACGGGTGTATTCTTTCCCGGCGCTGACCCGGGAGCAGACCCTGGGCAAGGACAGCATTGGCGCACGGGTCGATGCCGCCATGAACTGCGCCGAGGCGATACAGGCTCGGAAATCGACCGATATCCCCATTACCAAGGAGAGCATCTCCACAGCGGAGGTCTACTTCTGGGAGCCGGTTCAGGATACGGAATCGGATGGCGGTTATGACAGCGAGTCGTACCTGAGCCTGGATACCCAGGATGCCTGGGAGCTGTACCAGAATGCCATCCAGCCGGAGCTGCAAAACGGCACCCTGGCGCGCTGGTGGTTCTTTGAGGGAGACGACTATTCCGAAAAGGTCGCCCCCGTCCGTGTGCTCCTTGAGCTGCGGAAGTCTACAAGGGACGGAACTGATTACGACTATGAACAGGTCTCCTATGTGATCAATCTGGACGCCACAAAGACCTGCAAGTGGCTTCGGGAGCACGGGGTGAAGATCTATTCCGTTGCCCAGCAGCGGGAGTATCTGGACAAAATCGCCAACGGCGAGTCCGTGGACGATTACTTTGCCAAGGACAAAACGGCAGAGGAAACCGTCTCTGCGGCAGAGTCCACCGAAACCGAGTCTCCCGCGACGGAGCAGTAAGTACATTACACACCATATGCCGCAGCACGCGGCAACGGAAAAAACAGCCCCTCCGGTTTTCATGCCGGAGGGGCTGTTGTGCATATTTCATTTTTTGCGTTTACGATAGGATCCGTGCGAGAAAACCGGTCAAGAATCCCGTCTCCGCCGACCCTTTTTGTCGGGATAAAGCTTGTTGCCGGCGTTGCGGCTGTCGGATTCCTGCATAAACTGCTTGAGCTTGTCTTCAAAGCTTGCATTGGCGCTTTTTTCGTACACCCGACCCATGCCGGAGCCATGGAAGCCGCCGCGATTCTGGGGCGGTCTGGACTGGGGGCGTCGGGGCGCGCCGCCCGGATGGGCGGGACGGGGGGCGGGGGGCGCCGCTTTTTTGATGGACAGGTTGATCTTGTTTCCGTCAATGCCGATGACCTTGACCTTTACGGTCTGCCCCTGCTGCAGATAGTCCGTGACTTCTTTCACATAGGCGTCGGCGATCTCGGAGATATGTACCAGTCCGCTGGCTCCCTCCGGCAGAGTGACAAACGCACCGAATTTTGTAATGCCGGTTACACGGCCCTCATAAATTTCACCAAGCTCAGGCTGCATAAGTTCAATTCCCTCTCCTGTGTATATTTCTCGTCTCTTTTGCGGGGGCTTAGTTGCTCACATCAATGAAGATCTTTTCACCCGGCTCCACCAGACCCAGCTCGGAGCGGGCGATATCCTCGATGATCTCGTCATCGTCGCTGTGCTCGATCTGGTATTGCAGCTCGGAATTGGTGCGCACGGCGGCGTTTACCTTTTCGGCGGTCTCCTTGCGCGCCACTTCCGCGGCGTTGATCTTCTGGTTCAGGGTGAACAGCGTGAAAACCGCATAGACCAGCAATCCCACGATCACGATCTTGGCAAAAATGCTTGTTTTCCGCACTTTGAATTTCATGGCTGCTCCCCTCCGGGATCTTTCGGATCCTCTGTTTTGATTTCAGACCCTTTCATTGTAGCCCATTTTTTGGCGTTTGGAAAGACTTTTTTTTCAGAACGCCTGCTTTTTTTCCATGAATTTTTTGTCCGGGAGAGGACTTTTCCCGGCAAAGCGACGGTTTTGGCGATCCCGGCGCAAAATTTGCACAGCCCCGGCAGAATGCCGGGGGACAGCCAGTGCAGGTACAGCAGCGCGCCCAGACCCGCCGCCAGCAGCATGAACAGCCGCAGCTGCCCCGCCCCCGCGCCCATGCCCAGGGAGAACAGACTCAGGGCGGCCGGCAGCCAGAACAGCACATCCAGCACATAGGTCAGCGCCGGCGCTTTGTGCTGTACCCGGACAGCCCGCAGCAGATCGTACCAAAGCCCCAGCCCCGCGCCCAAAAGCAGACTCAGCCCGGCCTGATACAATTGCAGCCGGACAGGCAGCGGCATCATCTATTTCAGCAGCCGGGCGAAGAAGCCCTCGTGCCGGTGCTCGTCCTCATAGCACAGCTCCGAAATGCGCCCCTCCAGCCGCAGCTCTCCCGTGTCCAGACTCAGCTTGCCCACATGGAGTCCCTCTCCCCGCACGAACAGCTTGCCGGCCACCGTGCGCATCAGCACCTCCTGTTCGTCAAAGCGCGCCACTTCCTCCACCCCGGAAATGGTCAGCTTGCCCCGCTCCTGCAAAATCAGCTGGTGGGGCTTGGCCGGGGTCAGTTCTTCCTGGTATGCCATGGAAATTCTCCTTTCGCTCGTAATTTGCTAACAGCTTATGCCCGCTGCGGGGGAGAATATGCCGGGGGACTGCCGACAGGCTTTTCTTGCAAAAAGCCGGAAAAGCGGGTACAATACATAGCGAAATCAGGAATCACCACCGCTGCGGCGGTGCGTTTTGGGAGGAAAACCATGCTGGATCATTTTGAAGATATGCTGGAAGAATATGCCCGCCTGCTGGCGGAGGTGGGGGTCAATCCCCAGCCGGGGCAGACCGTGATGGTCTCCTGCCCGGTGGACTGCGCCGAGCTGGGGCGGAAGTGCGTCCAGGCGCTATACGACCTGGGCGCCGGGGAAGTGACCATGCGCTGGGTGGACGACGCTGTGACCCGGATGCGCTATCTCCGCGCCCGGGAGGAATCCTTTACCGCCGTGCCGGACTGGATGGCGGCGCGTTACCGCTGGATGGCGGAGAACAACATCGGCGCGCTGCACATCATCGGGGAGGACCCGGAGCTGCTGCGGGGTGTGAACCCTGCCCGCATCCAAAACTGGCAAAAGGCCATCGGCGCGGTGACCAAGGAGTACCGCAAGGCGCAGGACTCCAACCGCTTCCCCTGGTGCATCGGGGCGCACCCCACCAAGGTCTGGGCGAAAAAGGTGTTTCCGGAGCTGGACGAGACTGCGGCCATGGACAAGCTCTGGGCGGCGATTTTTGCCACCTGCCGGGTCACCGGGGACGGCAAGGCCATCCAGCGATGGAAAACGCACATTGACCAGACGAATCTCCGGGTGGAAAAGCTCAACGGGCTGGCGCTGGAAAGCCTGCATTATACCAATTCCTTGGGCACGGATCTGCACATCCGCCTGCCCCAAAACCATGTTTGGGGTGGGGCGAGCGACCTGTGCCTGAGCACAAATCGCCTGTTTGTGGCCAACATCCCCACGGAGGAGGTCTTTACCGCGCCCCACCGGGAGGGGGTCAACGGCCGGGTGTATTCCGCGCTGCCCTTGGCGCTCAACGGCAATCTGGTCAAGAATTTCTGGCTGGAGCTGAAGGACGGCAAGATCGTGGATCTGCACGCGGAGGAGGGAGAGGAATATCTCCGCTCCGCCATTGCCATTGACGAGGGCGCTTCCTATCTGGGCGAGGTGGCGCTGGTGGGCTATGACTCCCCCATCAACAACACAGGCGTGCTGTTTTACAACACTCTGTTTGACGAAAACGCCTCCTGCCATCTGGCCTTTGGCGCGGCCTATTCCAACTGCGTGCGGGGCGCGGAGCTGCTGGGCGAGGAGGAGCAGAAAGCCCTCGGCCTGAACCAGAGCTACACCCACGAGGATTTCATGGTCGGCACGGCGGATCTGTCCATTGTAGGCACCACGGCCACCGGCGAGACAGTGACCATTTTCCGGGACGGCAACTGGGCGTTTTAAGCGTTCTGAAAAATCAAAAAAAGAGAAAAACAAGCCCAGGGGCGCAATTTACAATTGTGCCCCTGGGCTTGCTATTTTTTATTTTCCGGTGATGTCCTCTGGCAGAAGCGTGACCAGATCGGTCTTGTCGGGCTGGGGCAGCTGCGCCACCCGGTCGGCGTGGCGGGCGATGGCGTCCTCAAAGCAGTTGCGCACATCCCGGCCGTTGCCGAAGTTCTCGTCTCGGGTTTCGTACATTCGCCGGAACAGCGCGCCGGCGGCGGTCTCCGCCTCCGGCGTCATGCGGTAGCGGTTTTTCTCGCAGCGGCGGCGGAAGATATCCAGCAGCTGCTCCCCGGTGTAATCGGAAAAGAAAAAGCGCTTGTGAAAGCGGCTTTCCAAACCGGGATTGGAGGAAAGAAAGCGCTCCATGGGTTTGGTGTATCCGGCAACGATCACCACCAGATTGTCCCGGTGATCCTCCATGGCCTTGAGGATCGTCTCGATGGCCTCCCGGCCGAAGTCGTTTTCCCCACCGGCGGTAAGGCTGTAGGCCTCGTCCACAAACAGCACGCCGCCCATGGCCTTTTGGATCTGCTCCTGGGTCTTGAGGGCGGTCTGTCCCACATATCCGGCCACCAGCCCGGCGCGATCCACCTCCACCAGCTGTCCGCCGGGCAGCACGCCGACGGCGGCATAAATTCCGGCCAGCAGCCGGGCGACCGTTGTTTTACCGGTGCCGGGATTGCCCAGAAAGACCATGTGCAGGCTCATGTCCGGCACGGGCAGGCCGTTTTCCCGGCGCAGCTGCCGCACCTTGATCAGGTTGACCAGACTTTTTACATCCCGCTTCACTTCCTCCAGTCCCACCAGCTCCTCCAGCTGCGCCAGCAGCGAGTCCAGATCCGGCTTTTCCGGCGCGGCGGCAGCGTCCGGGGACGCGGCAGCTTGGACAGCGGCGGCCTGCGCGGTTTTTGTCTGCGCCGGAGCTTGGTGCAAAAAGCTTTCCGCGCCGCAGGTCACATAGTCCGCCGCCCGCAGACCGGGCTTGCCGGGTTTGACCCCGGCGGCGTCGCAGATGGCGGAAAGCTTTTCCCCGCAGTCGGTGATGTAGGCCGCCTCCGCCGCGCTTACCTCGTCATCCACCGCCGCAAGACACAGGAGGATGTTGGTCAGCATCCGGATAAACAGCCGGGAGCGCTGCCCTTTGTCCTTGGCGTCCCGCTCCGTCAGTGTCCAGAAAAGCAGCGGCGGGAGAAATTCCGTTTTACTGTGTTGGCATACCGCGCCCGTCAGCTCCCACAGCAGCTGCTGTGGCTGGGGCTGCCCCCGGGAATACAGTTGGTTGAGGCTGTCCGCATGAGCCTGGGTGATGGCGGAAGAACGGCTCCACAGCTCCAGCGCACAACGGCGGATAAAATCGTCTACCTCCTGCGCCGGGCAGCTGCCACAGGCCTTGTAAAACGCGTCGGTATTGGACAGATACAGCTTGTGCAGCGCGCCGGGCGCGCGGTTCCATTCGCTGGGCATGGGCAGATTCCTCCTTGTGGAAGCCTTTGGGATAGCATTTGTGGTTCTGCTTTCATAGTATACCAAAAGGCGGTTTCTGTACAGCAAAAAAATTATTCCGATGGTATCATTGACTAACCCCGCGCCGCCGTGCTAGGATCGTAAGAAAAATCCAAGCGAGGGTGTAAAACCCAGTACGGTGTTTATAGGTTTGTAGAGCGAGAAAGAGGGAATCATCATGCAAGAAGAATGCACAGCGGCCCAAGCCGGCGCGGTGCTGCGCCGGGTATCCGCAGTGGGGATCGGCGGAAATGTTCTGCTGACGGCCTTTAAGCTGCTGGCGGGAATTTTGGGGCATTCCGGGGCGATGGTCTCGGACGCGGTACACTCCCTTTCCGATGTGTTTGCCACGCTGGTGGCGCTCATCGGCGTAAAGCTGTCGGAAAAAGGCTCCGACCGGGAGCATCCCTACGGCCACGAGCGGCTGGAGTGCGTGGCGTCCATCGTGCTGGCGGGCATCCTGTTTGCCACCGGCGCGGGGATCGGCTGGGGCGGCCTGCAAAATATCCTGCACGCTGCCTCGGACAGCATTGCCGTTCCCGGGCGGATCGCCCTGGCGGCGGCCGTGGTCTCCATTGTGTCCAAGGAGGCCATGTTCTGGTACACCCGCGCCTGCGCCAAAAAGCTGCGCTCCTCCGCGTTTATGGCGGACGCCTGGCACCACCGTTCCGATGCGCTGTCCTCTATCGGCGCACTGGTGGGTATCCTCGGCGCCAGGCTGGGCTATCCGGTGCTGGACGCCGTGGCAAGCTTGGTCATCTGCGCCTTTGTCGTCAAGGTCGGCGTGGATATCTTCCGCGGCGCGGTTGGGAAAATGGTGGACACCGCCTGCTCCGTAGAGCTGGAAAGCCAGCTACACGCCTGTATCCGGGAGCAGCCGGAGGTGCAGGCCATCGACCTGCTGCGCACCCGAATGTTTGGTGAGAAGATCTATGTAGAGGCGGAGATCCTTTTGCCGGGGGAGATGCTGCTGTCCCAGGCGCACGGGATCGCCGAGCAGGTGCATGACCGGATCGAGCAGCGCTTTTCCATGGTCAAGCACATCTCCATTCATGTCAACGCCGCCTGAACAGGAAAACACGGCAGGCGATAAAAACGCAAAACTCCCCTACATCGGTTCCCAAGGAGCCTTGTAGGGGAGTTTGCTTTTCCTTTTATTTACTATTTTATTGAATTTCCAAAACGGTGTAGTCCTGGGCTTCCACGGCGGCCTTCAGCGCTTCATCGGAAACGGGAGCGCTGAGGGTGACAAGGGCGGTGCCCTTTTCGTGGCTGGCAACGGCCTGGCTCACCTCCGGCAGCGCCTCCAGCGCCTTTTTGACGCGGGCTTCGCAGTGGGGGCACATCATGCCCTCGATCTTTATGGTCTTTTCCATGGTTTTCTCCTCCTGTTGTAAGCTTGTAATAGAAACGGGGTCAATTTTTTTATCCTTGCCGGCATCCCGCAGGCGGAACAGATTCAGCCGCAGGGCGTTGGATACCACGCAAAAGCTGGAAAGGCTCATGGCGGCCGCGCCAAACATGGGGTTCAGGGTCAGGCCGAAGGGAATGAAAGCGCCGATGGCAAGGGGGATGCCGATGGCGTTATAAAAGAACGCCCAGAACAGATTCTGCCGGATGTTCCGCAGGGTCGCCCGGCTGAGCCGGATGGCGGCGGGGACATCGGAAAGGCGGCTTTTCATCAGCACCACATCCGCCGCGTCAATGGCCACATCTGTGCCCGCGCCGATGGCAATGCCGATGTCCGCCCGGGTCAGTGCGGGGGCGTCGTTGATGCCGTCGCCCACCATGGCGACCTTGCCGAACTGCTGCAGCTGGCGGATGACCCGCTCCTTGCCCTCCGGCAGCACGCCGGCCACCACCTGATCTACCCCGGCCTGGGCGCCGATGGCCTCGGCGGTACGTTTGTTGTCGCCGGTGAGCATGATCACGCGGATGCCCATGTTTTGCAGCTCCCGCACCGCCTGGGGGCTATCCGGCTTGATCACATCCGCAACGGCGATCACGCCAAGGAGCTTGCCGTGGGTCTCGTCGGCAAAGAACATGGGGGTCTTGCCCTGCTGCGCCAGCGCCTCCGCCTGGGGCAACAGGGGACTGGGGTCGATGCCGGCCTCGGTGAGCATGGCGCGGTTGCCGCCGATGCAGCGCTGTCCCTGCAGCTCGGCTCGTACGCCCCGACCGGGAACGGCGGTAAAGCCCTCCGGCGTGGGCGGCGTGATGCCCCGCTGGGTGGCCTCCGCAACGATGGCGGTGGCAAGGGGGTGCTCCGAGGGGCTTTCCAGCCCGGCGGCCAGCGCCAGAAGGGCTTCCTCCGTGGTGCTGGCGGCGGGGAGAATATCCGTCAGACGGGGTTCACCCTGGGTGATGGTGCCGGTTTTATCCAGCGCCACGATCTGCGTCTTACCGGCTTCCTCCAGAGAAACGGCGGTTTTGAACAGGATGCTGTTGCGCGCGCCGAGGCCGTTGCCGACCATGATGGCCACCGGCGTTGCCAGACCCAGGGCGCAGGGGCAGCTGATGACCAGCACGGAAATGCCCCGCGCCAGGGAAAATCCCAGCGAACGCCCCAGCAGCAGCCACAGCACGATGGTGGCGGCGGCGATGAGAATGACCGTGGGGACGAACACGCCGGAGACCCGATCCGCGATCTTGGCGATGGGTGCTTTTGTGGCGGCGGCGTCGCTGACCATGCGGATGATCTGGGAAAGGGTGGTGTCCTCGCCTACCCGGGTGGCGCGGCACTGCAATGCGCCGGACTGGTTCAGGGTGGCGGCAAACACCGCGTCCCCGGCGGCCTTGTCCACCGGGATGCTCTCGCCGGTGAGGGTGGATTCGTTTACCGCGCTGCTGCCGGATAGCACCACGCCGTCCACCGGGATATTCTCACCGGGACGGACGAGGAAGATGTCATCCAGCTGTACCTGCTCCACCGGAACAGAGACTTCCTTGCCGTCCCGCAGCAGAGTGGCAAGCTTGGGCGCTAGATCCATCAGGCTTTTCAGCGCGTCCGTGGTGCGGCCCTTGGAGCGGGCCTCCAGCATTTTGCCCACGGTGATCAGGGTCAAAATCATGGCGGCGGATTCAAAATACAGCTCCATCATGTAGTGCTCCACCATGGCGGTGTCGCCCCGGGTCTGGGCGCCGGTCATGGCAAAGAGGGCATAGGTGCTGTAAGCAAAGGCGGCGGAGGCGCCCAGCGCGACCAGGGTGTCCATATTGGGCGCCCGGCGCAGCAGGCTCTGGTAGCCGCTGATGAAAAAGCGCTGGTTGATGACCATAACGGCGATGGTCAGCAGCATTTGAGTCAGCCCCATGGCCACATGGTTGCCGTCATAAAAGGCCGGGAGCGGCCAGCCCCACATCATGTGTCCCATGGAGAAATACATCAGCACCACCAGAAACGCAACGGAGCAGAGCAGCCGCCGGAGCATCCGGGGTGTTTCCTTGTCTGTGAGCGTTTCCGCATCCGCGGCAGCGGATGTGCCGGCGTGGGCGCCTTTGGGGGCTGCGCCATAACCGGCGGCTTCGACTGCGGCGATGATATCCGCAGCGGCGGCGGTACCCTCCACGCCCATGGAGTTGGTCAACAGATTGACCGAGCAGGCGGTAACGCCCGGCACCTGGGAGACCGCCTTTTCAACCCGGCTGCTGCAGGCGGCGCAGCTCATGCCGGTGACAGAATATTGTTCCACTTGCTCCTCCTTTTCACTTCATCAGCTTTTGCAGCAGGCTGCAAAGCTCGTCGATGGTCTCGTCCTTTCCCGCGCGGATGTCCTCCGCCACGCAGGAGTGAATATGGCTGGAAAGCAGCGCCCGGTTGAAGGCATTGATGGCGGCGCTGACGGCGGCGGACTGGGTCAGAATGTCCGCGCAGTAGGCGTCGTTTTCGATCATGCCGCGGATACCGCGCACCTGGCCTTCGATTCGGCTGAGCCGGTTGAGCAGCGCCCGGTATTCCTCCGGACTGCGTTCCTTTTTTCTGCAATGGGGACATTCGCTCATATATAAACTACCTCGTTTCTGGAAAGAATATACAGAACCACGAGACGATAATATACCCCTTGGGGGTATTTTGTCAAGACCCGGAGATGCAAAAAAGATGGAAAAATTAGGGGAATTCGATGCAAGATTGCGGAAATTTCGACACATTGCCTGCCTAAACTGCAAACAACAACGAAGGGGGCGATCGAAATGCGATCCAGAAAAAAGCGGCGGGGCTGCCTGCCGGTGGTCATGGTTTTGGCGTTGCTGGTGCTGGGCGGCGCGCTGCTGTATCAGCACAAAAGCCAGGGCGAAACCATAGAAGCTTTGGAAAATTCGGGAACGAGCCTGATCCAGGAAATTCGGAATATAGACAAGCTCTCCTACATCCGCAAGCATCCGGAGGAGTATACGCCAAAGCTGCTGGAACTGGCGAAGAAGAATCCGGAGGCGGTGGAGTTTGTTTATAACTATCCCAAACAGAGCGGGCAAAGCCAGGAGATCGACCTGCGGGAGGAGGCCGCCGGAGATCAGGTGCCGCTGCTGCTGCAATGGGACAGCCGCTGGGGCTATAACAGCTACAGCGGCGGGCTGATGGGCTATACCGGCTGCGGTCCCACCTGCCTGAGCATGGTCGCCCTGTATCTGACCGGGAATCCGGCGTACTCCCCGGCCTATGTGGCGGAATACGCCCAGACAAACGGCTATGTGGTCGATGGCAGCGGCACCAGCTGGACGCTGATGTCTCAGGGCAGCGCCGCCTTTGGGCTGGCCGCGGAGGAGCTGCCGCTGGACGAGGGCTATATGAAAAATGCGCTGGACGGAGGCCGGCCGCTGATCTGCGTGCTGGGGCCGGGAGACTTTACCGACGAGGGACATTTTATCGTGGTCACCGGCTGGGACGGCGACGGCTTCACGGTCAACGATCCCAACAGCGTGCAGCGCAGCGGAAGGCACTGGACATTCTCTCGCCTGCAGGGGCAGATTTTGGATCTGTGGGCCTTTTCCGGCAGCGGCACGGCGCAGATGTGAGAGGATATGATACAAGACATAAAACCAGCCCGTCAAAAAACCATGTAACGGGGTACCTGCCCTTGGCTCTCCCCTTGGGAGAGCTGTCGCCACAGGCGACTGAGAGGGTTTTGCAGATAATCAAGCCTCGTTTGCCCTCTCCGTCTTCGCTGCGCTCAGCCACCTCTCCCAAAGGGAGAGGCGAGGCTGTCGAAAACAGGCGGGCAGTATCGTTTCCCACAGTATTTTGGCTGCGCCAAAATACTCGGCAGATAAGCGAAGACAAAAAGTCCCGGAAGTCCGGGACTTTTTTGACAAGCGGAGCCCCCCGCTTGCCGAATCCGGTAAGCGGGGGGGCTAGTGTGTTTTCTGGTTTAGTTGTTATAGATCGTGCGCCATTTTCCCCGGCAGTACTGCCCGAAGGAGATGGCGATGTTGGCTGCCCAGCCCATGATCAGTGCAATACCGATAATGGCAATGCCATAGGAGGGAGCCAGCAGGAAAGCCATTGCCACCCGAATACCCAGGTTGGCAAAGTTTGCCAGGGTGAACATGGGCATATCGCCGCAGCCGCGAAGAATACCGTCGGAGGCGTTTTTGAAGCCCATCATGAAATAGAACCAGCCAGTGATGCGCAGGTATTTTTCTCCGGCCTCGTAGGCGGCCTGAGTGCCGTCCGCGCCCAGGAACATATCGATCAACTGGTGGTGTCCCAGTTCCAGTGCCAGCGCAATGATGACCGAGGCAACGCCCACGATCACGCAGGCGGCGCGCAGCCCCTGTGGTACACGGTCGGGCTTGCCGGCGCCCATGTTCTGGGCGCAGTAGGAGGACAGAGCGTTTCCGGTGGCGGTCATGGGGACGATACAGATCCACTCGATGCGCATGGCGGCGGAGAAGCCGGCAAGCACTTCGGAACCAAAGGTGTTCACCACAGACTGCACCAACATCATGCCGATGCCGATGGTCAGCTGCTGAAAGATGGAGGGCAGGGCGATACGGAACATTTCCCGGAACTCCCGGGTGGAAAACAGTCCCGTCCGCGCCGGGTGCAGGCTTCTGACCAGACGCAGATAGACAATCAGGCTCAGCACAACGGAGATGCCCTGGGCGATCAGCGTTGCCCAGGCCACGCCAGAAATGCCCATGTGCAGCTGGGTGACAAAAACAATATCCAGCACCACATTCAGCAGGGAGGAGGCAATCAGAAAGATCAGGGGGATCTTGGAGCGTCCCAAAGCGTTGAACAGGGAGTTGAGGATGTTATACATGAACAGGAAGGGCAGGCTGATGAAGTAAATGTTCAGATATTCCATCGCCATGTCCAGCGCGTCCGCCGGGGTGCGCAGCAGCACCATCAGCGGTCGGCCAAACAGCAGGCCGAAGGCCGCAAGGCAGATGCTGATGAGCAAAAAGGAGAGCATGGCGGTAAAGGACGAGAGCTTCATTTCATCGTACTTGTGCGCGCCGAAATACCGGCTGACGATGACGGAAGCGCCGATGCCGCCGCCAACGGCCACATAGATGAACATATTGGTAAAGGATGTGCAGGCGCCCACCGCGGCCAGGGCGGTCTGGCTGACATAGCGGCCGACCACAACGGCGTCCACCATAGAGTAAAACTGCTGAAACAGATTGCCGATGATCATGGGCATGGCAAAGACAAACAGCGCATACAGCGGCTTTTTTGTCGTCAGGTAATCCAGGTTTTTCAAGTTGCGCCTCCTACGGGGAACGCAGTCCCCAAATTGTGTACAATCTGTAAATTAGCACAGACTACTCTAAATGTCAATACGATTTTCCGTCAGCAGAAGACGATGTCAGGAATCCGCCGAACAGCAGCCGGTCGCCGTCGTAGCCCACGGCGCTCTGCCCGGGAACGGGGGCGCGGACGGGCGTTTGGAACTGCAGCAGCGCGCCGGTCTCCGTGGGCGTGACCAGTGTGGGCGTTTCCCGGCGGGAATGGCGCACCTTCACCGAGGCGGTAAAGGGCTTGTCCGGGCGGGGAATGAGCCAGTTGACCTGGGTGATAGTGGCCTGAGTGACCATCAGCGCCGCGCCATCCGAGAGGGTGACGGTGTTGGCCACTGGGTCAATGGCGGAGACAAACACCCGCTTGCCGGCGGAAAAGCCCAGCCCCCGGCGCTGGCCGATGGTATAGCGGTGGATGCCCCGGTGTTGGCCGATCACCCGGCCGGTCTCGTCCAGCAGGTCTCCCGGCGGGCAGCCCTCGCCCCGGCGCTCGATCCAGGCGGCGTAGTCCTGATCCGGGATAAAGCAGATCTCCATGCTGTCCGGCTTGTGGGCAACGGGAATGCCGAATTCCTCCGCCAGCGCCCGGATCTGGGGCTTTTCATAGGTGCCAAGGGGCAGGATCATCCGCTGCAGCTGCTCCGACAGCAGGCGGCAGAGCATATAGCTCTGATCGTTGCGGCTGGGGGAGCGGTACAGCCCGCCGTCCCGGACGATGGCATAATGCCCGGTGGCGACATGAGCCGCGCCCAATTGGTCGGCCAGCTGAACCAGGGCGCGGAATTTGACATTGGGGTTGCAGAGAATGCAGGGGTTGGGGGTTTCGCCCCGGCAATAGGCGGCGGAAAAGGGGGCGCAGACCTGCTCCTCCAGCCGGGTGCGGATGTCCAGTACGGTCAGGGGGATGGAAAGGGAATCGGCCACCTTTTCCGCTTCCTCCCGTCCGCCGGGGGCGCCGATGTTCAAATATAGTCCGTGTACACGGTGTCCCTGCTGGGTCAGCAGGCGGGCGCTGACGGCGGAGTCCACTCCGCCGGACAGGCCAAGAATCACAGTTGGATTTTCCATGCTTTTGCTCCTTTTTAGTCCAGGTCGCCGGATTCGTACAGCAGCGCGGTCAGCGCGATCAGGGGCGCGGTCTCGCAGCGGAAAATGCGCGGCCCCATGCTGCAGGGGCGCAGGCCGGCGTCCAGCGCCGCCTGCGCCTCCTCCGGGTCAAAGCCGCCCTCCGGGCCGGTGATAATGGCCGCATCCGGGATGCTTTTGACCCCGGAGAGCATCTCCCGCAGGGGGGTACGCCGGCCTGTTTCATATAGAAATAGAGGAAGCGCCGTTTCTTTTGCGGCCTCCAGCGCGGCGGAAAAGTCCGGCAGCACCTGGATTTGGGGAATTTTGCCCCGGCCGCTCTGCTTGGCGGCCTCCTCCGCGATGCGCTGCCAGCGCTCGATCTTGCGGGGCAGGGACTTGGCGTCCGGGCGCGCCACACAGCGGGCGGAGAGGAAAAACCGGATGGTATCCGCGCCGTTTTCCGTGCATTTCTGCACAATGAAATCGCTGCGTTCCCCTTTGGGCAGGCCGGCCAGCACATGACAGCGCAGCCGTGCCTCGCCGGGGCTGGGACAGCGGGAAAGCAGCTCCAGCTGCGCCAGACCGGGCGCATATTCCAGCAGCTTGGCCTGGCAGTCCGTTCCGGCGCCGTCACAGAGGGTGACGCTGTCGCCGGGGCGCAGACGCAGTACCTTGATGTGGTCGGCATCGCTGCCGGAAAGGCAGACGGTCTGGCCGGAAAGAGACTCCGGCGGAACGAAAAATCGGGGCATAACAGGACCTCCTTACGCGGTTTATCTCTCAGGATATGAGAAAAGTCGAAAAAGTATATGGGCTACATAGGTATATAGAGGATTCCGAAAGGAATTTTTCTTATTATCCCACAGTTTTTCCGGGAATGCAAGGGCTGGCGGCGGCTTTGGGGCTGCGGGGGAATCCGGACAAGGGGCGCCGGTTTCCGCAAAAATTGTCCAAAAGGCCGAAATTGCAAAAAAGGCAGGGGAAGTGAGGAAAAAGTGTATTGACCTTTTTGCGGAAAAGCAGTATACTACTGAAATAGTGGCGCTGTTATGTCCACTGTACGATTTGTCAACTACAGCGGTTCGGATCTCCGGGCTGCCGTTGAGTATCATTTTAAGAAAGGCAGGTGCAACGAAATGCTTCGTACCTATCAGCCCAAGAAGCGTCAGCGCAAGAAGGAGCACGGCTTCCGCAAGAGAATGGCCACCAAGAACGGCCGCAAGGTTCTGGCTCGCCGCAGAGCCAAGGGCAGAGCAAAGCTCAGCTACTAAGCCGCCCGCTTGCCCCGCGCGGGGGCAGGCGCAGCCAGTACAGGCAGTCAGTTCAAAAGTTCCAGAGTTCTGCGGGAACCGCACCGGCGTTTGCGGGTGCGGATCAGGAGGCGCTTATGCAGTTTTCGGAAAGCTTAAAGAAAAACAACGATTTTCGTAAATTGTATGCCAAGGGCAAAACGGCCGTTACCCCGTTGGTGGTGGTCTATTGCCGCAGAACCGGAAAGCCCGGCAACCGGGTCGGCATCACGGTCAGCAGCAAGATCGGAAAAGCGGTGCATCGCAACCGCATCCGGCGGCGGCTGCGGGAGGTCTACCGGCGGCACGAGCAGCAGCTCGGCCCCGGGAAGGATCTGGTGATGGTGGCCCGGGTACGCAGCCGCTATTGCAGCTTTTGGGAGCTGGACGCGGCTTTCGTTTCCGCCTGCAAAAAGCTTGGCATCCTGGCGGAGGCGGCAAAGGAAGATCAGGCATGAAAAAGCTTCTGCTTGCCATGATCCGGTTTTACCGCCGCTACATTTCGCCCTTGTCCAAGCCCTGCTGCCGCTTTACGCCGACCTGCTCGCAATACGCGCTGGAGGCCATCGAAAAATACGGCGCAGGAAAGGGAAGCTGGCTGGCGCTTCGGCGTCTGTGCTGCTGCCACCCCTTTTACCGGGGGCCGCGCGATTTTTATGACCCCGTTCCCTGAACTCTTTTGTACATAATCCGCACCTAACAGGGAACCTATTAAGGAGAACAACATGAACATCATCGCCAGACCTTTTGGCGCGTTGCTGATGCTGCTGTATCACCTGGTCGGGAATTACGGCATTGCGATCCTGCTGTTCACAGTAGTGGTCAAGCTTGTTTTGCTGCCTTTCCAGATGAAAAGCAAGCGCAGCATGATGCGGATGAGCCGCTTTACTCCCAGAATGAAAGAGCTGGAGAAGAAATACGCGGGGAATCAGCAGAAATATCAGGCGGAGCTGGCAAAGCTCTATCGGGAGGAAAAGGTCAACCCCATGTCCGGTTGTATCTGGACATTGATCCCCTTCCCCATCCTGATCGCGCTGTATGGCGCGATCCGCCGCCCGCTGACCACCATGATGGGTGTGCCCAACGCATTGCTCAGCGAGGGCGGCGCCATCCTCAACAAGCTCAACGAGCTGGGATTTGAATCTGTGGGGCGCAGCGCCTATGAGCAGATCCATCAGTCCCAGTTTATCACCGAACACTTCAGCAGCTTTGCCGGCCTGTCCGACAAGCTGGTGAATCTGGACTACAACTTCCTGGGCGTGAACCTGGGCGATGTGCCCAGCTTCCGGCTGTGGGAGGTGGACTGGAGCAACCGGGCGGTATGGCTGCCTGCGCTGCTGCTGTTCCTGGTTCCCATTTTTTCCGCGGCAGCCTCTGTGCTGACCACGCTCGTCTCCCAGAAAACCAACCCCCAGCAGCAGATCGACGGCAACGCCGCCAACACCATGAAGGGTATGTTCTTCATCATGCCCGTCATGTCCCTGTGGATCGGCTACTCCATGCCCGCCGCTCTGGGTGTGTACTGGGTCGCCAACAGCCTGCTGGGCGCCCTGCAGGAGCTGGTGCTGAACAAGCACTACACCAAGATCCTGGATAAGGAAGACGCGGAACGCCGCCAGCGCCAGGCCGCCAAGGAGGCGGAGCTGGAGAGCAAGCGCGAGAAAACGGAAAAGCTGCGCGCCGAGGGCAAGACCACCAAGAATACCAACACCAGCAAAAAGCGCATCCAGGCTCAGGAGAAGGCCAAGGAAGAAGCGCGCATTGCGGCGCTGGAGCGGGAAGAAAAGGCAAAGCGCCGCGCGCGTTTGGGCGTGGAGACCGCCAAGCCCGGCGATTCCCAGGTGGGAACCCGCCAGTTCGCCCGTGGCCGCGCCTATGTAGCGGATCGCTACCCCGATGTGCCTGAGGAGGAAACTGCGCAGGACACGGAGACAGCGGAAGAAAAATAGGAGAATGCCAAGACTATGAGAAAAGAGATCGAAGTTACCGGCAAGACCGAGGACGAAGCGATCGCACGGGCTCTTGCTGAGCTGGGCAAGGAGCGGGACGAGGTCTCCGTAGAGATCCTCCAGCGCGCCAAAGCCGGTTTTCTGAGTCTGGGTGCGGCACCTGCCATTGTAAAGGTCTCCTATGAAGCGGAGGAGACCCAGGAGGAAAAGGTCCGCAACTTCCTCGAAGGTCTGCTGGATCGTATGGGCGTGGAAGCGGATATGACTTTCACCACCAGAGAAAACGGCGGACTGGTCGTCAGCCTTTCCGGCAACAATATGGGTCCGGTGATCGGTCGCCGGGGCGAGACCCTGGACGCCATCCAGCACCTGACCAACTATATTGTCAACCGCGGCCAGGAAAAGCGCGCCCACATCAGTGTGGATGCGGAAAACTACCGCAGCAAGCGGGAGGACAGCCTGGTACGCTTGGCGGAGAAAATGGCCGCCAAGGTCATCAAGTATCGCCGCGATATGGCGCTGGAGCCCATGAACAGCTATGAGCGCCATGTGATCCACACCGCCCTGCAGGACTATGCGGGCGTGACCACGGCCTCCAGCGGTACGGAGCCGAACCGCCGGGTCGTGATCCACTATGTGCAGCAGGACAACAGCCCCAGCCGGCCGCACAGCCGGGAGTGGGCGTAAGCCGCTGCCTCTGCACCAACGAACGAACCACGAAAACCTCTCTGCGCAGTCTGTGTAGAGAGGTTTTTTAATTTTTCCTGCAAAAGCGGCTGGATACGGCGGTTTTGCGCGAGAATTTTCCCTGGTTTTTCCCGGAGGGATTTTTGCGGCATGACAGGGCGAAAAGCTGCACATATTGATAGAGCGGGAAAGTGCAAAATGCCCGGTGGTCGTGCTTGACATAATCTGGAGAATGCTATATCCTATAAGTTAGTCTATCGACAGATTTTTCGGCCGAAAAAGAGAGAAAACGGAGGGGACCGCCATGGAAAAACGGCTGGGCATTTATATACACATTCCTTTCTGCGCCAGCAAGTGCGGGTACTGTGATTTCTATTCGCTGGCCGACTGCGAGAGTAAAAAAATGGAACAGTACCAGCAGGCGCTGGAGACCCACATCCGGCAGTCTGCGGCGCAGCTGGCGCCGTATTATATCGACAGCGTCTATTTCGGCGGCGGCACGCCCAGCTATTTCGGCGCAAAGCGCCTTTGCAGCATCCTCAATACCCTCAAGCGCAGCTGCCGCGTGCTCAAATCGGCGGAGATCACCGTGGAGGCCAATCCGGACAGCGTGCGCCTTTCCGAGATGACCGCCCTGCGGAAGGAGGGTGTGAACCGCATTTCTCTGGGGGCGCAGAGCGCGAACCCGGATATCCTGAAAATGATCGGCCGCCGGCACAGCTGGCAGCAGGTGGAAAAAGCCGCAAAAACCATTCGCGCGGCGGGGATCGAGCGCCTGAGCGTGGATCTGATCTACGGCCTGCCCAGCCAGACCAAGCAGGACTGGGCGGACACGCTGAGCAAGGCGCTGCAGCTGCAGCCGGAGCATTTGTCCTGCTATGGGCTGAAGCTGGAGGAGGGCACGCCCCTGTACCGTTACAAGGATTCCCCTATGCTGCCCTCGGAGGATGAGCAGGCGGATATGTATCTGTATGCAACGGAGTTTTTGGCGCAGTGCGGCTATCAGCAATACGAAATTTCCAACTTCTCGCTGCCGGGGCAGGAATCCCGGCATAATATGAAATACTGGCGGCTGCGGGACTACATGGGCTTTGGACCCGGCGCCCACTCCTGCGTGGGGCATCTCCGGTACAGCTATGTGCGGGATCTGGATGCCTATATCCGCGGGATCGACAGCGGCGGGGAGATTTTGGATGAATACGAGCAGGTGGATCAGCTGGACAGAGCGGCGGAGTACCTGATGCTGGGACTGCGCACCACCCGCGGGATCTGTGCGGCGGAGTACCAACGCATTTACCGAGGCGGCTTTTCTGTTCTGGAGGGGCCGCTGCGGGAGTTTGAAGCCCACGGCTGGGCCAAACAGGAGGACGGCCGCTGGCGATTCACACCGACCGGCTTTTTGCTGTCCAACATTTTGATCGGTACCATATTGGAAGCCCAGGCGGCCAACCGCCGCAGCGGAAACGCCGGGACTGTGGCGGATGGCCACAGCGCGGAAACGGAAAAGAAAACGGGAATTTTTGTCTCTTTGCCGGAGTTCGGCGATCAAGGGGAAAAGCGCTGGATGAAGGACGGTAGAGCATGAAGCTTGTCAGTTCAAAATCAAAAAAAGAAGCGGAAAAAGCGAAAAGCGGCGTACATCTGAAAAGCACCGGCGGCAGTCACGAAAAGCGCCCGGCGCAGGCAGCTTCGGCGAAACGCCAGAAAGCGCCGTCCAAGCAGAGCGGCACAAGATCCGGAAGAGCCGCCGCACCGGCCGGTGCGGCGGTGATGCAGCGCCCGGCGGCAAAGCCGAAAGCCGCACCCCGGGTGGAAAAGCCCCAACAGGCGGAAAAAAGCGCCCGGCGCGTTCTGCCGGTGCTGTGCATTGTGGCGGCGCTGTGCGTTGTCGTGACGGCGCTGGCCTATGGGGTGTCCCAAAAGGATACCATCTACCCCCATGTGCAGCTGGAGGGGATCGAGCTGGGCGGCATGACCCTGGCGGAGGCGACCCAGACCCTGACCCAGGCTGGATACGCCATTCCGGAGGACGCGGCGGTGACCGTTGTGCTGCCGTCGGAGGTGCGTTTGCAGCTGACCGCGGCGCAGGCCGGGGTTGCCACAACGCCGGAGGACGGCGCCCGGCAGGCCTGGAACTATGGCAGAGACAGCAGCAATATGTTTGGAAAGCTGTTTTATTGGGTCAAGGGAATGCTCCACGGTGAAGAGCTGGAGCGGGAAATTCCCCTGGAAAAAGAAAATATCCAGGCAATTTTCGCCCCGGGCGTGGCGGAAGCCAGAGAAAAGCTGCAAAGCGATGCGCCGGTGATCCAGGAGGAAAATCTGCTGCTGCAAAAGGCCGGCGATGCCATGATCCTGGATGAAGACGAGATTTGCGACCTGGCGGTGGATGCGCTGATCCGCCGGGATTTTACCGAGCAGTATTACACCCCCAAGCTGGACGAGGCGAAGGCGAAAAACGCCCAGTGCGATTTTCAGGCGCTGCACGACAGCGTTTGTACCCAGGTGCAGAATTCCGTCTGCGACAAGGAAAACGGCACGGCAACGCCCAGCGTGATCGGCTATGACTTTGACCAGGCGGAGGCCAAACGGCTTTGGGATCAGGCCAAGGTGGGAGACACGGTGACCATCCCCCTGACGGTGACCTATCCCACCGTGACCACGGAGCAGCTGCAGGAGCGGATGTTTGCCAACTGCCTGGCGCAGTTCTCCACGGGGCTGGGCTACAGCAGCGCGGCACGGGTGAACAATGTGGTCAAGGCCTGCGCCGCCATCAACGGTGTGATCCTGAATCCGGGTGAGGAGTTTTCCTACAACGGCGCGCTGGGACAGCGCACACCGGAAAACGGCTACCAGATGGCCGGGGCTTACAGCGCCGGTAAGGTCGTGCAGGAGTATGGCGGCGGCATTTGCCAGGTCAGCTCGACCCTGTATTACACCGTGCTGCACGCAAATTTGAAAATCACAGAGCGACAAAATCACTATTTTGGCGTTAACTATATGCAGGCGGGGCTGGATGCTACCGTCAGCTGGCCCAGCCCGGATTTCCGCTTTGTCAATGACCGGGAGTATCCCGTTAAGATCGAGGCCTATGTACAGGGCGGCGTGGTTTTCATCAAGATCTGGGGCAGCGACTTGGATGGCAGCTATGTGAAAATGGAAACCGACAGCTGGAATCTGGAAAACGGCTACGGCGTACAGAGCTACCGCTGCGTATATAATTCCCAGGGAGAGCTGGTCAGCCGAGAAAAGGAGGCCACCAGCCAGTATCACTATCATCAGCAGGAAACCGAGACCGAGGCATAACAAGCAGGGCAGAGAAAGCGCTTCCCCCGCAGGGGGGACGAAAGAAGGAGAGGACATCATGCGAGAGAAGTTTTATATCACAACACCGATTTATTACCCCAGCGACAAGCTCCACATTGGCCACACCTATTGTACGGTGGCAACGGACTCCATGGCTCGCTACAAGCGTTTGCAGGGCTATGATGTCATGTTCCTCACCGGCACGGATGAGCACGGACAGAAGATCGAGGACAAGGCGGCCGCCGCCGGCATTACCCCCAAGCAGTTTGTGGATAACATCGTTGCCGGGGAGCGGGGCGTTTTGGCGCTGTGGAAGCTGATGAACATCTCCAACGACCGTTTCATCCGCACCACAGACGATTACCATGTGCAGTCCATTCAGAAAATTTTCCGGAAAATGTACGAAAACGGGGACATTTACAAGGGCACCTATAAGGGAAAATACTGCAAGCCCTGCGAAAGCTTCTGGACGGACAGCCAGCTCAAGGACGGCAAATGCCCTGACTGCGGCCGTGAGGTACAGGAGGCGGAGGAGGAAGCCTATTTCTTCCGGCTTTCCAAGTATGCCGACCGGGTGCGCGATCTGCTGGAGAACACGGATTTCCTGCAGCCCCGCAGCCGCGTTAACGAGATGATCCATAACTTCATCGATCCCGGTCTGGAGGATCTGTGTGTATCCCGCACCAGCTTTACCTGGGGTATTCCGGTGGATTTTGACCCCGGCCATGTGGTCTATGTGTGGGTGGACGCCCTGTTCAACTACACCACGGCGCTGGGACTGTACAACGACAAATATCAGGACTACGATCGTTTTTGGCCGGCGGATGTGCATTTCGTGGGCAAGGAGATCGTGCGCTTTCACTCCATCATCTGGCCGGCCATGCTCATGAGTATGCATATGCCCCTGCCGAAAAAGGTGTTCGGCCATGGCTGGCTGCTGCTGGATGGCGGCAAGATGAGCAAGTCCAAGGGCAATGTGGTCGATCCCTATATTCTGGCGGAGATGTTTGGGGTGGATGCCCTGCGCTTTTTCCTGATGCGCACCTTCCCCTTTGGCAGCGACGGCAACTTCTCCAACGAACTGCTGATCCAGACCATCAATACCGACCTGGCCAACGACCTGGGCAACCTGGTCAGCCGCACCACCGCCATGGTGCAGAAGTACTTTGGCGAGCATCTGCCCGCCGGGTGCAAAAATTGGGAAAATCCGGAGCCGCAGGACACGGAACTGCGGGAGATGGCCGGCGGGCTGCAGGCGCGCTATGCCGCCGCCATGGACAGCTTTGCCCCTCACAAGGCGTTGGACGAGGTGTTCAAGCTGATCCAGCGTGCCAATAAGTACATTGACGAAAATGTCCCCTGGGCGCTGGCAAAGGATATGGAGGCAAACGGAGCGCGGCTGGCTCATGTGCTGTATAATCTGCTGGAGGCCACCCGGATCAGCGGGATTCTGCTCAGCCCCTTTATCCCGGAAAGCTGCGAAAAGCTCTTTGCCCAGATCGGCAGCTGTGAAGCCTGCCGCAGCTGGGACAGCGCAGCGGTCTGGGGCAGCCGGGAGGAGACCGCGCCGGTCACCAAGGGAGAGAACCTGTTCCCCCGAGTGGATGTGGAAAAGGCGCTGGCGGAGCTGGAGGCCAAGCAGGCAGCCGCCCGCAAGGCCGCGCAGCCCGCGCTGGAGCTGGAGCCGCTGGCGGAGGAGAGCGTGGACTTTGACACCTTCTGCAAAAATGACCTGCGCGTGGTCAAGGTCAAGGACTGCCAGCCGGTCAAAAAGAGCGAAAAGCTCCTGCGCTTTACGCTGGACGACGGCACCGGCGAGGATCGGCAGATCCTTTCCGGCATTGCCAAGTGGTATGATCCGGCGGCGCTGATCGGCAAGACCCTCGTGGCCATTGTGAATCTGCCGCCCCGGAAGATGATGGGGCAGATGAGCTGCGGAATGCTCCTTTCCGCTGTCCATAAGGAAAAGGGCGAGGAGGTGCTGCAGCTGGTGATGCTGGACGACGGCATTCCCGCCGGCGCAAAGCTGTGCTAGGGGCTTTTGCCCCGGCGCAGCCGAGAAAATAGAGAAAACACCCACCGGTGCAAAGGCAAACAGCGGCATCGGTGGGTGTTTTGCGGTTGGAGGGATTATTCGGTGAATAAAATCCCCGGCTGCCGAATTCCGGCAGCCGGGGAGAAAATTTTGAAGCTTTGTTTTTGCCTTAGGCCAGGGCGCAGGTGATGATGGCCATTTTGTAGACCTCGTCGGCGTTGCAGCCGCGGCTGAGGTCGTTGATGGGGGCGTTCAGACCCAGCAGGATAGGACCATAAGCGTCATAGCCACCCAGACGCTGGGCGATCTTGTAGCCGATGTTGCCGGCCTCGATCAGGGGGAAGATGAAGGTGTTGGCATAGCCGGCCACGGGAGAGCCGGGGAACTTCAGCTGACCGACCGTGGGAGAAACCGCAGCGTCGAACTGCATTTCGCCGTCGATCGCCAGGCTGGGATCCAGCTCCTTGGCGATCTTGGTGGCCTCGGCAGACAGGGCAACGGTGCCGCCCTTGCCGGAGCCCTTGGTGGAGAAGCTGAGCATGGCGACCTTGGGGTCGATGCCGAAAATCTTGGCGCACTTGGCGGACTCGATGGCGACCTCCGCCAGCTTCTGGGCGCCGGAGAACTTCACATTGCCCTCCTTGTCCAGGGTGTCCTGGTAGTCCAGGTTGATGGCGCAGTCACCCATGCAGATGGTGCGCAGGTTCTCGTCACCGGTCTCGCGGGTGAGGATGAAGCAGGAGGAGACCAGATGGGCACCGGGCTTGGTCTTGATCAGCTGCAGGGCGGGACGAACGGTGTCCGCGGTGGAGTAGGTGGCGCCGCCCAGCAGGCAGTCGGCCTTGTCCATTTTCACCAGCATGGTGCCGAAGTAGTTGCCCTTGGCCAGTGCGGCGCGGCAGTCGTCCGCGGACATTTTGCCCTTGCGCAGCTCGACCATGGCGTCCACCATAGCGTCCATTTCCGGATAGGTGGCGGGGTCGATGATCTGGGCGCCGTCAATGCAGAAGCCGTCCTTGGCGGCAGCGGCCTTGACCTCGTCCACACCGCCGATGAGGACAACGCCCATCAGCTTTTCCTTGAGCAGACGCTCGGTGGCGCTCAGGATGCGGGCGTCGGTACCCTCGGTAAAGACGATGGTCTTGGGGCTGGTCTTGAGAGTTGCGGTCAGTTTATCGAACATGGTGATCTCCTCCGATATTTTAATATGAGTATTTTAACTTTAGCACAAATGGGAAAAAAGTCAAGAGACAAGGGGAAGTTTGCGGAGGGATACCCTGCCATCATGGGATAAGTTTGCCGGGAAAAGACCGGGACGGCGTGCATGGGCGGAGAGTAAGCGAAAAAATCCTAGGATTTCCAGGGTTTTGCTGGGCAGGAAAAAGCAGGCGCTGTAACCTGCCGGAAATTGCAATGAAAAAGAAAGCCGATCGTGTGCTGTTGTTTATCCCTCCACGCCGACGCTGTCGATCCACATGGCCGGGCGAACGCCATCGTGGGTGTTGCTGACCAGACAGCCGTCGTAGTTGATGGAGCCGCCCAGGAGAATGGTGGAGGCAAAGTACTGCCGGTCGCCGGGGGAGCGCAGCCACCACCAACAGGTGGGCTTGCCGTCGGATTTGTGCCGGTTGCTGGTAAATGTGCCCCGGGCGATGGCATAGGCGGTGGGCAGGCATTTTCTTTCCTCCACAGAGGAGAAATATTTTTCCGCTTCCGCAATGCTGAGCAGGAACACCTTGTCCGTGGTGTCTTTGCCGGGATCTGTGATATACCAGGGGTTTTCCTCGGTCGAAACGGTGGTGGTCTGGATTTTTTCCTGTTCCGCCGGTGTGAAGGCTTCGTTCAGGAAGCTGTCGTTGAGCCATTTGCGCAGAGAGCATTTTTCCCAGGTGATATCCGCAAAGGAATTGTGGTATTTCAGGCAATCCAGCACATATTTGCTGATGACCAGGAGCTTGTCGTCCTTTTTATCCAAAACCAGCCATTCGATTGCCGTTTTCTCACTGTCGGGATCGGCTCCCTGTTTATATGCGCCGAACAGGACTTCGTCGCCGATGTTTTTTGTCATTTTGTCCTCCTTCTCCGGTTTTTGTGGCGTGATCTCCCCGCATAGGCAATTCCGTCTGCAAGAGGAAGAAAGCGTATTGTATCCAGTAAACAATAGCATATCGGGTGGAAAATGTAAAGATTCTGTTAAAATTTTACAGGGGAGGAAAAAGCAAAATTTTTGCCGGGGAAGATATTTACAAAGCGGGGGAATACAGATATAATATATACTGTATGTAATCATTACCTTTGCATCTTTCAGGAGGAAAGAAATGAGCGCAGAAAAAGAATTTCCCCAGAGAATGGCGGAACTGCGGCGCAAAAAGGGATTGAGTCAGCGCAAGGCGGCAGGAGATCTGCACATCAGCCAGGCTCTGCTGTCCCATTATGAAAACGGAGCGCGGGAACCGGGCTTGGCTTTCCTCTGCCGAGCCTGCGATTATTTTCAAGTCACGGCGGACTACCTGCTGGGACGCAGTGAGGAGGAGCAGAAGCCGGACACGGCCAGCTTGGCGCTGGAGCAGATCGCCGGTCAGCTGCGGGAACTTGCCCAAACGGCGGAGCGTGCCGCCCAGGGACAAAAGGAGTAAAGAACACAATGGCGAAACAGGAACGCATTCGCAATTTTTCGATCATCGCACACATTGACCACGGCAAATCCACCCTGGCCGACCGGCTGCTGGAGCTGTGCAACGCCGTGGAGGCGCGGGAAATGGAATCCCAGCTGCTGGATAATATGGATCTGGAGCGGGAGCGGGGCATTACAATCAAGTCCCGTGCCGTGCGCATGGAATATACGGCGCTGGATGGGGAGACCTATGTGCTCAACCTGATCGACACCCCGGGTCATGTGGACTTCAACTACGAGGTCAGCCGTTCGCTGGCGGCCTGCGAGGGCGCGATCTTGGTGGTGGATTCCTCCCAGGGTGTGGAGGCGCAGACCCTTGCCAACACCTATCTGGCGCTGGATCATGATTTGGAGATCCGTCCGGTGTTTAACAAAATCGACCTGCCGGCGGCAGACCCCAAGAAAGCCAAAAAAGAAGTGGAGGACATCATCGGGCTGGAGGCCATGGATGCGCCGGAGGTCTCCGCAAAGCTGGGGCTGAACATCCGGGATGTGCTGGAGGATGTGGTACACCATGTGCCCAGCCCCCAGGGCGACCCCAACGCCCCCCTGCGGGCGCTGGTATTCGACAGCCAGTATGACCCCTATCTGGGCGTGATCGTTCTGTTCCGGGTGATGGAAGGAACGCTCCGGCCGGGAATGCAGGTCAAGTTGATGGCCTCCGGCGCGCAGTACACGGTGCTGGACTGCGGCTACCTCAAGCCGCTGGGCATGGAAAGCTGCAAAAGCCTTTCCGCCGGCGAGGTGGGCTATTTTACCGCCAGCATCAAAAATGTGGCGGACACCCGGGTGGGCGACACCATCACCGGTGTGGAAAACCCCGCGGCGGAGCCGCTGCCCGGCTATCGGCCGGTGCAGCCCATGGTCTACTGCGGTGTGTATACCGAGGATGGCAGCAAGTACCCCGACCTCCGGGAGGCGCTGGAAAAGCTGCAGCTTAACGACGCATCCCTGTCCTTTGAGCCGGAATCCTCCGCGGCGCTGGGCTTTGGCTTCCGTTGCGGCTTTTTGGGACTGCTGCACATGGAGATCATCCAGGAGCGGCTGGAGCGGGAATTCGGCCTGGATCTGGTCACGACCCTGCCCTCGGTCATCTATGAGGTGGTCAAGACGGATGGGGAGTTGGTGCGGGTGGATAATCCCCACAACTACCCCGATCCCGGCCATATCGAGGAGGCGCGAGAGCCGTATGTTCATGTTTCGATCATCTCTCCGCCGGAGTATGTGGGCAACATCATGCCCATGTGCCAGGACCGCCGGGGGGAATACAAGGATATGCAGTATCTGGACACCAATCTGGTGGAGCTGCGGTACGATATGCCCCTGAACGAGATCATTTATGATTTCTTCGACAGTCTGAAAGCCCGCACCAAGGGCTATGCCAGTCTGGATTACGAGATCGCGGATTACCGTCCCAGCGATCTGGTCAAGGTGGATATGCTGCTCAACGGAGACCAGGTGGATGCGCTGAGCTTTATCGCCCACCGGGAAAAGGCCTATGCCCGCGCCCGGCGGATCTGCGAAAAGCTCAAGGAGAACATCCCCCGGCAGCTGTTTGAGATCCCTATACAGGCGGCCATCGGCGGCAAGGTCATTGCCCGGGAAACGGTCAAGGCCATGCGCAAGGATGTGCTTGCCAAGTGCTATGGCGGCGACATTACCCGAAAGAAAAAGCTGCTGGAAAAGCAGAAAGAGGGTAAAAAGAAAATGCGCACGCTGGGTACCGTCCAATTGCCCACAGAGGCATTCATGGCGGTGCTCAAGCTGGATGAATAAAAAGGAGGGCTGTGCAATGCGGGCTGAGATCATCTCGGTGGGAACCGAGCTGCTTTTGGGCAACATCGTCAACACCGACGCCCGGGATATTTCCGTTGGGCTGAGCGAGCTGGGCATTGATGTGTTCTGGCACACGGTGGTGGGGGATAATCCTCAGCGCCTGCGCCAGGTAGTGGCGGTCGCCCGGGAGCGGGCGGATTTGATCCTGACCACCGGCGGACTGGGACCCACCTGCGATGACCTGACCAAGCAGGTGCTGGCGGAGGCCTTTGGGCTGACGCTGGAGTTCAATCAAGAGGCCGCCGACCGGATGCGGGAGTATTTCCGGCAGAAGGGAAAGGTCATGACGGAGAACAATTTGCAGCAGGCCTATCTGCCCGCCGGAAGCACAGTGTTCCAGAACGACTGGGGCACCGCCCCCGGCTGCGCGTTTCTGGTGGAGGGGGTGCGCTGTGTGATGCTGCCAGGCCCGCCCCGGGAGTGCAACGCCATGTTCCGCCACTGCGCCATGCCCTATCTCCAGAACCTTTCGGATGAAAAGATATTCACCCACAATCTGCGGGTGTTTGGCGAGGGAGAAAGCGCGGTAGAATACCGCCTGCGGGATCTGATGAACCGGCTGCACAACCCCACGCTGGCGCCCTACGCCAAGGAGGGGGAAATGTTCCTGCGGCTGACGGCGAAGGCCCACAGCCCGGAGGAGGCGGAAGCCCTGATGGCGCCGGTGCTGGTGCAGGTAAAAGCGGAGCTGGGCGATCTGATCTACGGCGTGGATGTGGAAAGTCTGGAGGAGGCCGTTTTGCACAAATTGCAGCGGGAGGGCAAGACCCTTACCGCGGCGGAAAGCTGCACCGGCGGCGGTGTGGCAAAGCGGCTGACGGCGCTGGCCGGGGCTTCGGCGGTGTTTTTGGGCGGCGTGACGGTGTATACCAATGCCGCCAAGCAAACGCTGCTGGACATTCCCGCCCAGGTGCTGGAGGAAAAGGGCGCGGTCAGCCGGGAGGTGGCGGCGCTGCTGGCGCAGCATGTGCGGGAAAAGCTGGGGTCGGACTATGGCCTTGGCATTACCGGGCTGGCCGGACCGGGCGGCGACGGGGTACACCCCGTGGGCACGGTTTTTGTGGGGCTGGCCACTGCGGACGGCGTGACCGTCCGGGAGCTGCACCTGACCGGCGACAGAAGCCGGGTGCGTCTGCTGGCGGAACACAACGCCTTTGACATGGTGCTCAAAGCCTGATACAGTGCGGGAACATAAGATCGTTTTTTGCGAAAAGAGATAAAAAAATACGGCCGCTGCGGCGGCCGATGGGAGGATCATCCATGACTTATGAAATTGATATTGCAGGCCTGAAACGGGAGCTGCCCCTCTGTCCGATTTCCCCGGATACTTATATTGGCGCTTTCGTGATTTTCGGCGATGTGGAATTGACCATCCACGCCGCCCGGGAGCTGCTCAAGCTGGCGCCGGAGTATGACTACATGATCGCGCCGGAGGCCAAAAGCATTCCCTTGATCTACGAGATGGCGCGCCAGAGCAAGGCGGAGAAATACTTCCTGGTGCGCAAGGGCGAAAAGGCCTATATGCAGGGCACATTCTCCGTGGAGGTGCGTTCCATCACCACCCAGCGGGTGCAGCGTCTGGTCATGGATGCCCAGGACGCGGCCATGCTCAAGGGAAAACGGGTGCTGGTGCTGGACGATGTGATCTCCACCGGCGAGTCCCTGGAGGCCATGGAAAAGCTGATGGCCAAGGCCGGCGCAGAGATCGTTGGCAAAATGGCCATTCTGGCTGAGGGCGACGCCATCGACCGCAAGGATATCACCGTGCTGGGCTATCTGCCCCTGTTCAACGCGGACGGCACGCCAAAGGAATAAAGCCGCCCTCTTAAAACTGCTGCGCTTCTGCACGCAGCGGTTTTTTTATGGCGTTTTCCTCCCGCTTGGCGGTGAAAAACGCCTGGAGCAGGGCGCGGCTCTCCTCTGCCAGCACCCCGGCATAGACGGCGGTGTGGCCGGGATAGCGCTCGGAAAACAGATCCAGAATACTGCAGCAGGAGCCGGTCAACGGCTCCTTTGCGCCGTAGACCAGCGTTCCCAGCCGGGCGTTGATCATGGCGCCGGCGCACATGGGGCATGGCTCCAGCGTAACGAACAGCGTGCAGTCATCCAGCCGCCAGTCTCCCCGGGCGGTGCAGGCCATGTGGATGGCCGCCATCTCCGCGTGGGCGGCGGCGGAGCGGGTCTCCTCCCGGCGGTTTTTGCCCCGGCCGATGACCCTGCCGCTGCCGTCTACGATCACGCAGCCCACGGGGACATCCCCGGCCTGGCCGGCCTGCTGCGCCAATTGCAGCGCCATGCGCATATAGTATTCCTGTTCCAACATACTGTTTACCTCGATAAAAGGAGAAAATGATTTTATGATCTCAATTGTACTCATCGGCCTGAGCCTGGCCATGGACGCCTTTGCCATCAGCATCAGCTATGGTCTGGCAAACCGGGATTTTCGGCTGCGCCACGCCCTGACCATGAGCCTGTACTTTGGCGCGTTCCAGTTCCTGATGCCCCTGCTGGGATGTTTTCTGGCGGGAACAGTCAGCGGATATATCAGCCGCTTCGGTCCCTATATCAGCTGCGGCCTGCTGGCCTTTATCGGCATCCGCATGATCGTGGAGGCATGTAAGAAATCGGAGGAGGAAGAGGAGGAAACCGTGGTGGATCTCTCGCCCTCCAAGATGCTGGCGCTGGCCGTTGCCACCAGCATCGACGCCCTTGCCGTTGGTGTGAGTTTTGCGTTCATGGAGGATGTCTCCCTGATCCCCTCATGTCTTGTGATCGGTATCGTCACCTTTTGCGTATGTACCATCGGCGGCATGGCCGGAAGCCGGATCCCCGGCATCAAGGGCAAGGTCGCCGAAATTCTGGGCGGTTGCATCCTGCTGGGGATTGGCGTCAAACTGTTGATCCAGGGGCTGATGTAAGACGCTGCTCCTGTAAGGGAGCGAAAAGGGAACGAAGAAGAAACACCGCAGCTTTCAGGCTGCGGTGTTTTTTGCGTTATTTTTGCCGATTCCCGCAAGGCGCGGCCACAGCAGACGATACAGCACCAGCGTGGTCACAGCCCCCAGCGCCGCGCCGCAGAGAACATCCGTGGGATAGTGTACACCCACATACAGGCGGCTGAAAGCGATCAGCCCGGCGGGCAGAAAGGCCCAGGCGCCCTTTTTGCCGAACACCAGCGTCAGCGCCAGCGCACTGGCCACGCTGGAACAGCTGTGGCCGGAGGGGAAGCTGGTGGTGTGCTCCGGCGGGATGAGCAAAATCAGCTGCTCCAGCACCGTATAGGGGCGCGGCCGCAGCACAAGATGCTTGAGAACCACGCTGCCAATCACCGTGGCGCAGAGCAGGCACAGCACCAGAAACACCGCGCCACGGCGGGTTTTCCGCCGCAGCAGCAACAGCGCCGCCAGAACCAGCCAAAGCGCCCCGCCGTTGCCCAGCGCCGTGATGACCCGCATCAGCGCGGTCATGCCGCCGGAGTGCAGCTGCGCCTGCAAAAACAGAAGCAGGTGGGCGTCAAAGGCCTGAATGGCGTGGAGCATCAGTACTCGTAAATGCCGCCGCCGATGAACTCCCGCAGCAGGGCGTCCGGGCGGACAAGATGGTGGTCGATGGGCAAAAACTGTCCCAGAACCCGGAGCATATCGTGGACTTCCTCGTAGTGCTCGTTGTCCGTGTTGATGCCGGGAAACAGCTGGGCGGCACGGTTGCACAGTACGCTGACCTCGTAAGGGTGTGTGGTGTCCAGGGTCAGGTCGGCCTTGTGCTTAAAGGGGGTGATATACTTCCGCTCACCCCGGCGCACATTGGGCCACATGGCCATGGTCTGGGCGGCGTCCGCGCCGCGGAACAGGTAATCCCGCACTGTGCGGCGCATCAGGCGTACCCAGTGGGCGGGAACCAACAGTTGGTCGCCGTCCTTGATCTCGCTCTTGGCGCTGACAAATAGCTTGAACGCATCGCCGGCGCGGTCGGTGATCATGTCGTTAAGGGCGTGGATGCCCTCGAAAATGACGATCTCATCCTTGCCCAGATGCAGGCGGCGGGTGGGCTGCACGACCCGCATCTGGCGGGAGAATTCATATTTGGGAACCAGGATCGTCTCGCCCGCTTCCAGCATCTGGAAATGCTCCTCCAGCAGTTGGATATCCAGGCAGAGGGGGGATTCCAGGTCAATTTCCCCCTCCGGCGTGCGGGGGGAGGTGCGGGGATCGACCGTCTGGAAATAGTCGTCCATGGCGATGCTGTGGGAGCGAACGCCCCGCTGCTCCAACGCGTCCCGCAGCTTCATGGCAGAGGTGGTCTTGCCGCTGCCGGAGGGGCCGCTGAGCAGCACGATGGGGCTGTGCTGCCGGTGCTGCAGGATGCGGTCGGCGGTTTTGTTGATTTTTTCCTGAAAGGCAGCGTCACTTTCCTCCAGAAAGGCCACGGGGTCAGACTGGATCTTATGGTTGATCTCAGATAATTGATAAGCCATCGTAAAACTCCTTGATCTTGATTTTATCGCCTTGCACCCGGTCGATACGCTGGATATATTCCAGCGGGTACTTGGGCGCGAACAGCCGCTCGATGCGTCCCTTTGTGGGATCCACCAGCTTGGTGCTGCCCCCGCCGCCCATGGCCAGAATGGAGCAAAGCTCTTCCATAATGCAGATGTTATATAGATTATCATGCCCCGGCTTGCTCCAGCCCACATTCTCAAAGCCGCCGGACATGAACTTCTGGCGGTAGAGGTAATAGGGCCGGTAAGCCGCGCCAGCCAACCGCCGGTTGGCCTCGGCAAGCATTTCGCCCACAGCCCTGGCGTCCGGGATGGGGATCTGCTCCAGCGTCAGCCGGGTTCCCTTTTTCAGGCTCAGGGTGTGTACCGTGATATTTTCCACATCCAATGCCAGCACCTGATCCAGCGTGCGGGAAAAGCCCGCGGGGCTGTCCCCGGGCAGACCGGCGATCAGATCCATGTTCACCGCAGAGCCGGGATGCTCCCGCACCAGCGCCAGCGCGTCCAGCACATCCCGGGCGCTGTGGCGGCGGCCGATGGTCTCCAGCACGCCATCCTCCATGGTCTGGGGGTTGACGCTGATCCGGTTCACGCCGTGGGCACGCAGCACCGCCAGCTTTTCCCGGGTGATGGTGTCCGGTCTGCCGGCCTCCACGGAGTAATCCCGCAGACCGGAGAGGTCAAACTCCTGCGCCAGCACGGCGCACAGCCGATCCAGCTGCTCCGGGGAAAGGGTGGTCGGGGTACCGCCGCCCATGTACAGGGAGACCACCCGCAGCCCCAGCTGCTTTACCACCGCGGCGGTGGCGGCGATTTCCTGCTCCAGCGCCTCCAGAAAGGGGGGCAGCAGCTTCATGCTTTTTTCCACGGATTGGCTGACAAAGCTGCAATAGGCGCAGCGGGTGGGGCAAAAGGGAATGCCCACATACAGGCAGATGTCCTTTGGCGCAAGGGAGTGCGCCGCCGTCCGGGAGGCTCTGGCGGAATCCAGGCACAGCTCCGCCCGGGGACGGCTGACATCATAGCGCGTCATAAAGGCGTCCAGGGCGGCAGGCTCGGAAAGCCCGTCGTCCAGCAGATTGGTCAGCAGCTTGGTGGGGCGAATGCCCGTCAGCGCGCCCCAGGGGGGGCGAACGCCGCTGCGGCAGACGCAGGCACGGTAAAAGGCCAGCTTGACCGCCCGCTGGCACAAACGGTCGGAGACCAGCGCATCGGTCAGCTCCGCCGTTTGCACCCGGGCGCAGCCGTTCCAGATTTTGTTGTCGATCACCAGCCGGCAGGTGGCGGTGACCCAGTGGGCGCCCCGGGACAGGCGCAGCTCCGCCCGGTTTCCGGTAGGCTTTCCCTCGGGGTACAGGGGGCGCTCCTGGGGGAATTGGGTCAGCAGCACCTGCTCGGCGGCGTATTTATATTCGTGTCCATACAAGTACAGGTTCATAAGGGATGCTCCGATACGGTTTATTTCCGGATATGCTCCTCCAGCTTACGCAGCTGCTTTTCCAGCTGTTCCAGCTCTTTGTTGGAATACCCCTCGCAGCTGCGCACAGTGGCGGAAAGCTGATCCAGTGCTTCCACGACCCGGGCATACAGGGCGTTGCCCCGGCGGCGTCCCTCGGTCATGGCGACCTCGTTGGCGCTGCGCTCGATGGGGATGCCGGCGGGACGGCGGAGGAACTCACCGGCCAGCAGGTCGTATGCCGCGCCGCTGTAGGGGGCGTAGGCGGGGATGCCGAAGGTCTCCTGAATGGTCTGGGCAAAGGTGTCCGTGACGGTGTCCTCGCCGTGGTTGACAAAGACCTGGCGGGGCTTTTTGGAGAAAGCGTCGATCCAGGCCAGCAGCCCGGCCTTGTCCGCGTGGCCGCTGATGCCGGGCAGCACGCCGATCTCCGCGTGGACGGCGACATCCTCGCCGAACAGCTTCACGGTCTTTGCGCCGTCATGCAGAATGCGTCCCAGGGTGCCCTCGGACTGGTAGCCCACGAACAGCACGGTGGAATCGCCCCGCCACAGGTTGTGCTTGAGGTGGTGCCGGATACGGCCGGCGTCGCACATACCGGAGGCGGAGAGAATGACCTTGGGGGTGGGGTCAAAGTTGATGGCCTTGGAGTCGTCCGCGGAGATGGAGGTTTTCAGCCCGGGGAACACCAGGGGGTTGATACCGCGGTTGATGAGCGCGCGGGCGTCCTCGTCCAGATAGGCGGGGTTGCAGTTCTGGAAAATGCGGGTGGCCTCGTTGGCAAGGGGGCTGTCAACATACACGGAAAAGCCGTCGTGGCCGTGGATGCGTCCCTGCTCCTTGATCTCGCGGATGAAGTACAGCAGCTCCTGGGTGCGTCCCACGGCAAACGAGGGGATGACCACATTGCCGCCCCGGTCAAAGGTGCGCTGGATGTAGTCGGCCAGAATGGAGATATAATCCGGGCGCTCCGGGTGTAGCCGGTCGCCATAGGTGGACTCGATCAGCAGATAGTCGGTCTCGTCCACGGTGTTGGGGTCCTTCAGAATGGGCTGGTTGATATTGCCCACATCGCCGGAGAAGACGATTTTACGGGTCTCGCCGCCCTCGGTCAGCCAGACCTCGATGCAGGAGGAGCCAAGCAGGTGGCCAATGTCCGTAAAGCGGCACTGCACGCCGGGGGCAACATCCACCATCTGGCCGTAGGTGCAGGGGACGAACAGCTCCAGTGCGCCCTCGGCGTCGTTGATATCGTAAACCGGTTCCAGTGCGCTTCCGCCGGCGCGGATGGCCTTGCGGCTTTTCCACTCGGCCTCCTGCATCTGGATGTGGGCGCTGTCGCGGAGCATGATCTGGCACAGCTGCGCGGTGACATCTGTGGAGAAAACCTGCCCCTGAAAACCGTTTTTGTACAGGAGAGGGATCATACCGGAGTGGTCGATATGGGCGTGGGTCAAAAGCAGAAAATCAATGTCCCCGGGCTTGACGGGGAGATCTTCGTTTTCATACAGGTTTCTTCCCTGCTCCATGCCGTAGTCTACCAGACCGTATTTTCCGTTGATCTCGATCAGGGTGCAGCTGCCGGTCACTTCGTGGCAGGCACCGAGAAAAGTAAGTTTCATCTATGTCAACTCCTTGTTTCCGCTCCGGAGGGGAGGGTAATGAACGCGGCAATTATACCACAGTTGTTGGTATTCGTCCATGTAAAAGCTGTAAACAATGGAAGAAAATTCCCGGCTTGCCACACTGTCCGCCGGTGGCGGATGGATACGGGATGTGCCGCAGCCCTGCTTTTGGCGGCAAAAACCGCCAGATATGGTAGTTCGGGGGACAGAAACGGCGGTTTCGTTCCGAATTAGATAAAAAATTGTGCGATTTCCTGCGGTTTTTATGGACAATTGCCGAAGTTGTGATATAATAATGGTAATTTGAAATGCAGATACTAATTTTACCAAATTTTTCGTGGGGACTTCCCACGAAAAACAGAAACGGAGGGAAACCGTGTGGCAGCGTTTTGCAAGGGCAATCAATGGGAGATTCTTGAGGCGTACAGCACCTGCACCGGTGTGCCGATCAGCGTCTATCGTCCGGACGGCACGGTAGAAAGGGAATTCCAGATCGACAAAAAGATCTGCAAGTTTTTTGCCGTTTCCCATCAGGACAGTGAGTGCAGCCAAAGCCGGATCTTTTCCATGAATCTGGCAAGCCAGCTGGAGGAGCCGTATGTGTACTATTGCCCAAGCGGACTGGTGCATATCGCGGTGCCGCTGGTAACGGAGTCGGGCTATCGCGGCTGTGTGGTGGCCGGTCCCCTGGCGGTGGAGGAAAGCGACGAGCGGCTGCTGGAAAAAGCGGCGTCTCTGTCCAATACGGCCTCGCTGCCCCTAACGCGCGCGGCGGTGTTCATCACCAAAATGCCCCGCTATACCACCGAGCAGGTGCAAAAGCTCTCCGTTTTGCTGTACAGCGCCTTAATCAAGGATCGGCGGGAGGAGCACGACCTGGTGCAGATCGCCGCCCGGCACAAGCGCCAGCTGGACACCAACGCCCAGCTGAACGAGAGCAAGTGGTGCGGCGAGCCGATTTTGACAAAGGTGCCCGCCAGCGTGGAGCTGGAGCAGACCCTGCTGCGGCTGACCCGGGAGGGACGGCGGGAGGAAGCCGTTGCCTGCTTAAAGGTCTATATCCAGGAGCTGCTTGGCGGCGAGGGCATGAGCACGGACGATGTCAAGGAGCGGATCATCTGGCTGTTCGGAGAAATGGCGCACAGCATTTTCCGGGACGAGGGCACCCTGCAAAAGGTCATGGGAGAGGACAACGGTCTGTTCCGGGTCTCCGGTGTGGGCACTTCCCCGGAGGATATTTACGCCTGGGCGAAAAATGTGATCACGCTGTTTGCTGTGGAAATTTTCGGCGAAAACCGGGAGCTGTCCGGCATCACGGCCCAGGCGCTGCTGTATATCACGGCGCACTACATGGAAAAGGTCACGCTCAAGACCCTGGCGCGCCGCCTGTTCGTCAGCGAAAATTATCTCTCCAAGCTGTTTCGGCAGGAGATGCAGACCAGCTTTACCGAGTACCTCAGCCGGATGCGGATCGAGCGCAGTGTGGAGCTGCTCCGGGACAGCGAGCTGAGCCTGCTGGAGATCGCCGGCGTGGTGGGCTTTGAGGATCAAAGCTACTTTACCAAGGTTTTCAAGCGCATTACCGGCGAAACGCCCAAGCAATACAAGGTTCGCCTTCAGGACAGCCGCCCGGAGGAAAAATAACAGCATATGTAATAATGTATAAAGCAAAACCCTGCGGTCTGACATCAGCCAGACCGCAGGGTCGTTTCATATTTTGCTTTTTTACTTTTTCAGCTGGGCTTCCACCTCGGCCAACTGCTGGGGAGTGTTTACGCCCAAAATCTCCATGCCCAGATCCCGCTGGCAGACCTCGACCTTTGCGCCCTGCTGCTGCATGAACAGCGGAGCGTCGGTCAGGTAGTATTCGCCCTGGGCGTTATCCTGACGGAGCTGTCCCAGCACAGCCCGGAGCGCCGGGGCGTGGAAGATATACACGCCGCTGTTCAGTTCCCGGATTTGCTTTTGTTCCGGGGTGCAGTCCTTGTCCTCCACCATGCCGATGAATTTGCCAGCAGTATCCCGGAGGATCCGGCCATAGGGCAGGGGAATGTCCGTGCTGCCGCTGAGGATGGTGCAGGCGGCGCCGCTTTCCCGGTGGCGGTCGCAGAGGGCGGTGTAGGTTTCCTTTTTCAGCAGGGGCATATCCCCGCAGCAGATCAGCAGGTCGCCGTCATAATCCTCCAGCGCGGAAAAGGCGGCCATAACGGCGTGGCCGGTGCCGAGCTGCTGCTCCTGCACGGCGCTGACATATTGGGGGAAGGCGGCCTGCACCTTTTCCCGCTGGTAGCCGACGACCAGCACGGTGTTTTCCGGGGAGATAAAATCCAGCGCGTCCAAAACCCAGGCCAGCAGCGGCCGGTCACAGGCCAGGCGCAGCACCTTGGGCAGATCACAGCCGTCGGTTTGCATACGGGTGCCTTTTCCGGCGGCCAGAACAACGGCTTTGAGTGGTTTTTGCTGTGTCATAGTTTTTTGTCTTCCTTCCTGTGGCGTTTATTCCGTATTCCGTACGGGAATCTGCGGAAAAACGCCCTTATTCCAAAAATGCGGTCTCGCGGACCATGCCGATTGAATACTTGCTCTTTTGCAGATATTGCAGCAGTGCGGAAAGCAGGCTGTCGCTGGCGTTTTCGCCGGCAATGCGGACATTGGCAAAGCCGGGGCAGGCAGAAATCAGGTCGGTGTACCAGCGCAAGGGGGCGTTTTCCTGCTTTGCGCCGTCAATCCCCGGCTCCCAGAGGGCGATCCCCTCCTCCTGGGCAAAGGCGGCGGCCTTTTCCTCCGCGCCCGGGGCACAGGTGATGATGGTGGGCCAGATGCCGGTTGCCTCAAACAGCAGCGGCGCGGCCGCGGCAAAGTTGGTTTCCGGATCGGTGCCGCAGGCGATGCCGATGCCGCAGCCGGCGCAGTCCAGCTCCCGTGCCAGCGCCGGATTTTCCCGCAGCTGTTCCGCAGTCAGGAAAAAGGTACACTGGGTCTTCTGGAGCAATTGGAGCGTTTCGTCCGATAGCTCGGAGATGTCCTCCACGGCCAGATATACTTTTGTGCCGGAGCGGTCTTCCTCCTCCGGCTCCGGGGTCGGTTCCTCCGGTTCCGGCGTGGGGGAGGGAGAGGGCGAGGGGCTTGGCGCAGGCCGGGGGCTGGGACTGGGGCTGGGGGAAGGCCTTGGCGTGGGGGAGGGAGAGGGCGTGCTGGCGTCGGCATAGGCCTGTAGTGCGGAGGAAGCGGCGTTCATAAACTGGCTGTCCGTAAGCTGCTGGTTGCCGGTGGTCAGGCGGAAAATGTCCCCATAGGTACCATATATATAACTGTAATTGAAGCCGCCGAAAAAGCTGGCGCAGAACATGACGGGAACATAGACAAGACCGTTGCGGTAAATAGCGGAGGCTGTATAGCTGTTGTTTACCGCGTCGTAGCTGCCGCCGTTTGTCAGGTCGAAATACAACTGGCGGTTGCTGTTGTATAGGGAGATGGTGTTGTTTTCAAAATGAGAATTATAAATGCCAAAGCGGGCAAACACCGTGTACGGCAGGTAAGCGCCGCCGCCGTACATATAGGGCGTGATGCTGGGAAGCAGTTCATCGTCAATGGCCAGATACACGGAGGCCGCGCTGACGGGGGTGCTAGTGCTGAGAGAAGTGCAGCCAATGACCAATACGATCGCCAACAGCAGGGCAATCAGCTTTTGCTTTTTCATCGAATCGCAGTCTCCTTTCCTGACCGAAAAAACGGCGAATACAATTTAATTCTATCACAATCTTTTTTGGGAAACAAGCAGCTTTGCCGGGGGTCTGCAAAAAAAGTTTAATTTTTTTGAAAAAGGTTATTGACAAGCGGCGGATTTTATTATATACTAGCGAAGCAGTTGAGGCGAGGCCCAGTAGTTCAGTTGGTTAGAACGCCAGCCTGTCACGCTGGAGGTCGACGGTTCGAGCCCGTTCTGGGTCGCCACGGATCTGACCCCTTATCCGTAAGGGGTCAGTATCCTTGTAAAGAGGGAATTTGCTGCTATAGCTCAGTCGGTAGAGCGCATCCTTGGTAAGGATGAGGTCACCAGTTCAAATCTGGTTAGCAGCTCCAGGAATCACCTGAAATCTTCGGATTTCGGGTGATTTTTGCTTTTACAGGTTTCTGTGATCCTGCGTGGCCGGCGCGGGATCGGGGCGGTGTTTGCCGGTTAGTGTTGGTTTTGCAACAGTTTGTTGCGCTAAAGCGATTGACATTTCTAAATAAGCTGATATAATGAAGCTTACAATTGAAAAATGATGACAATGGGGCGCCCCATTGTACCACAGGAAATTTCCTGTGGTACAATGTCCGTTTATAAACAAAAATCTATTGCGCAAACTGTTGTCAATCACTCGAATAAAGAGTGCGATATCGATTGTAAAGTTTTTCTCCCTGTGCATTGCGGAAAAAGCGAAAGCCGCAAGCAGCAGGGGTGTTTTTGGGAACATGGGTTAGCTTCGGCTAATCATGCGAAAGATTTTACCAGGGTATCCAGCGGATATCCGGGTCTTTGTTTTGATTTACAGTTAGTCAAAACTAACCGCAAAAACCAATTACTTCCAGATGTATTGTATGATTTGAAAAATGCCACGGGCGGCGGGGAGCCGAAAGGAGGAAAAATATCAGGTATTACTTTAGTTTGGAGTTAGACGGAACTAACTCTTCCGCCTGCGTTTGTAATAGGTAGAATATGAAACACAGAGAGACAGGGAGAAGAAAACATGAAGCACTTTTTTCAAAAACTGGTAGCGCTGCTGCTGGCGGTGGTAATGCTCCTGCCGGTCAGCGCGCTTGCGGCCGGTTCCGACGGAACGGGAAATCCCCCTTCGGACGAGGTGGATTACACGATCGCGGACGCTATCTTTGAGGATGTATACGCGGTTGCACAGGAAGGGTCGACGCGAAAAAACGCCGACGATTCCATCCAGAGGATCTACGATTATCTGGAATCGGCAGAGGAAGTCAAGGACGGCTCCGTTTCCTTAAACGGTGACGGCTGCGTGTTCTGGCAGACGGAGGATGGGGTCACCTGCTCCTACTCCACCTATCTGCAGGATATCATGGACGCGGCGCAGGAGCCGGAGACGGAGGACAACACGCCGGATGTGCAGATCCAGTCCTACGCCCCCCGGGGCAGCTCCCATGGGTCGGATGTCTATTTGTTCCAGCCGTATTTCGGACTGGACGGCTCCTTTACCCGGCAGTATCAGACCGAAGCGGCGCGCATTGCCTCCGCTGCCGGCGGTACCTACTACTATTATAAGACCGAAGCGGCAACGGTGGACGCCATTGCAGACGCCATTGAGGATGGCGGCGTGGTCATTTTTGACAGTCACGGTTCTACGGACTATGACAACGGCAAGGACGACTACACCTCCAAGGCAACGACCTCCTATCTTTGCATTCAAAGCGGAGAGGGCTTGACGGAAGAGGATTATAAAGATGGTCATGCGGTCTATGGCGGCGGAAGCGGCCGGATGAAATACTACCAGGTGGACGGCACGGCCATCGCAAACCATATGGATCGCACGGCGAACAACGGCCTGCTGTGGATGGCGATTTGCCTGGGCATGGCCACGGATGGATTGGAATCTCCCCTGATGGAAAAAGGCATGGGCGCGGTGTATGGATACAGCCAGTCCGTTACCTTTGTGGGGGATTATACCTTTGAAGAGGCTTTCTATGACAGCCTGCTGGTGGGCAACGATATCTCGACTGCGATCCGGGACATGAAGGAGCGCTGCGGTGAGTGGGACTATTCCAGCCAGATCGTTGCCGCCAACAATATGCCGTCCAATTACATTGTTGAGACAGCCGAGGATGCCGTCAAGAAAAAGGCGGCGTTCCCCATTGTGGTCTCCGCAGAGGATGCCTATCCCGGTCACGGAAAGGTGGACACCGTGCAGACGGTCAATTCCACCTGGGCGCTGATGAACCAGTACAATCTGACCGTCCAGACCGATTCGGACAATGAGCAGAACACCGTGGAGACCCGTGGCACAATGATCACGGCGAAGCCGGCGGTGGGCTATTATGCGTCCGGTTGTACGGTTTCCCCGGAGGGGGCTGCGGTTGTAAAGCAGGATGGAAATGTGTTCCGCGTTTCTGCCATGCGGGAGGACTGCACGGTAACGATCCATTTTGCGGCCAAAACCGCCGCAACGATACACTTTGTGGTGCCGGACGGTGTTACGCAGGCGGACATGAATTCGTATGTGGGCGAGACGGTCGATCTGCCCAAGCCCCAGGGCACGCCGGAGAGCGTCGCGCAGGCCTACCACTTTGTGGGCTGGGTCGAGAATCCCGTGCTGACGCCTGTGGAGGCGGCAGACTATGGCAAGGCCGGAGAGGCGTACGCCCTGAACGGCACGGAGGTCACGCTCTATGCGCTGTATCAGTACTTCGCCACGCCGGAGGGGACAACGCCCCACTTCTATGAGCTGAAGGAAGAGCCTGCAGACTGGAGCGGCACCTATGTGATCACCGGCGGCGGCCGCGCCCTGGTGTGTGATGGCTCCCAGAGCGGCCTGGAAATGGGAAATGCATCGGCGGCGGTGTCCTTGGAAAGCGCCGGGATGGGCCTGGCAAACGGGGAGCTGACCGGTGTTTCGGGAACCTATGCGGTACAGATCGTGGAAATTCCCGGCACCGGAGCAGAGGGCGTTGCGCCCAAATACGCGATTCGCCTGGGCGGCGCGAGCAACGCCATGTATCTGGCCTGCCGCAGCAATACCGACCAGCTGAATACCTCGGCGGATTTCGGTTCGACCTTTGCGCGCTGGACGATCACCTGGGAGGGTGGACACATGGTGTGCAAAAATGCGCGCTATCCCAGCCGTACTTTGCAGTTCTGCACCAATGGCCAGTACTTCCGCTGCGTGACCAGTGTGGCAAAGGACACAGCGCCACTGACGCTCTATCGCGGTGACGAGAGCAGCCTGTGGTATACCACCAATCTCTCCTCGGAAGTGCCGGAGACGGTCGCCGCGCCGGAGATCTCTCCCAATGGCGGCAGCTTTACCGATTCCCAGCAGGTGACGATCACCTGCGCCACGGAGGGTGCGGAAATTTACTACACCACCAACGGCAGCACCCCCAGCGCTTCCAGCAGCCTGTACAGTGAGCCAATCATCCTGACGGAGACGACGACCATCCAGGCCGTTGCCGTAAAGAGCGGCATGATCGACAGCCAGGTGACCACGGCAAGCTTTACCAAGGAGGCCGTGCAGGAGGCGGCCGCCACCCCGGAGATTTCTCCCAACGGCGGCAGCTTTACCGATTCCCAGCAGGTGACGATCACCTGTGCCACGGAGGGTGCAAGCATTTACTACACCACGGATGGCAGCATCCCCAGTGCTTCCAGCACCCTGTACAGCGAACCGATCACGGTGACGGCAACGACAACGATCCAGGCCATTGCCGTGAAGGATGAGATGGCGGGCAGCCAGGTGGCCTCCGCGACCTTTACCAAGAGAAGCGCCGGCGGCGGTGGCGGTGGCGGCGGTGGTTCCGCTTCCGCGAGCTATGCTGTGAGTGTGGCCCCCTGCCAGAACGGCACTGTGACAGTGAATCCCAAGAGCGCAGGCAAGGGAGATGTGGTGACGATCACCGTTTCTCCGGAGCGCGGCTATCAGCTGGAGCAGCTGCGCGTGACCGACGCCAACGGTAATACCCTGTCTCTCACGGAGAAAGGCGATGGGAAATATACATTCTCCATGCCTGGCAGCAAGGTCACGGTAACGGCTGCATTCCAGTCGGAGCCTGTCCAGCCGGAAAATCCGTTTACGGATGTTCCCGATGACGCTTATTACAAGGATGCAGTGCTTTGGGCTGTGCAGCAGCACATCACGGACGGCACCTCCGCTGCGGCATTCAGCCCCGATGCTTCCTGCACCCGCGGGCAGATGGTGACCTTCCTGTGGCGCGCCGCCGGTTCGCCGAAGGTTTCCGGCAGCAACATGTTTGCGGATGTGTCGAATGACGCCTACTATTACGATGCGGTGCTGTGGGCGGTGCAGAAGGGCATTACCGCCGGTACTTCTTCCACCAGCTTTGACCCGGACGCTGCGGTGACCCGCGGCCAGACGGTCACTTTCCTGTACCGCGCGGCAGGCGAGCCAGCGGTTTCCGGCTCCGACTTCTCCGATGTGGAAGCCGGCAGCTATTATGCAGACGCGGTAGCCTGGGCATCCCGAAACGGCATCACCTCCGGCACCGGAGCGGGGCGGTTCAGCCCCCAGGAAGACTGCACCCGCAGCCAGATTGTTACATTCCTCTACCGTCAGTCGGGGATTGACAATAAATAGATAAGCAGATAAAAGGACCGGCTTTATACCGGGTCTTGGAGAAAGGGGCTGGTTTGCACATCCATTTTTCGCAGTCATTCCTTTTGAGAAATTTTTAAGGGAGGTAAAACCAAAAGCATGAAGAAACAGGCAAAGACCAAATTTCTATCGATTCTGATCGCGCTGGTGATGGTTCTCAGCTGCGCCGTTCCCGCATTCGCTGTGGAGGACGACCAGCTGCAGAGCAATGCGCCCGTAGCGACAGAAGCGGTGGAAACGACAGACTTGCAGATTTCCCCGGAAGCGGTGGAAAATCTGACACGATCGGATGTTACCTACAAAGACGGTACCTATGAGGGTACCGGAACGGGCTTTAGCAATGGAGCCATCAATCTGAAAGTGACCATCACCGGCGGAAAAATTTCCAAGGTGGAACTGGTTTCTCAGGAGAAGCAGAGCTACTGGACTTCCAAGAATGTCGCTTCTCTGTTTGACAAGATCGTGGAGGCAAACAGCCCGGAGGTCGAGGGCGTTTCCGGCGCGACCCGGAGCAGCGAGGGCGTAAAGGCCGCTGTGCGGGATGCGCTGAGCAAGGCCGAGACGACCACTCCGGATCCCACCGACGACACGGTTTTTGACTCCGGCAACGGCACAAAGCAGAACCCCTACCTCATCAAGACGGTGGCGCAGCTGCAGGCCTTTGCCAAGGCGGTCAACGGCGGCGAGACCTATCAGGGACAGTATGTCAGCCTGAACAACGACTTGGATCTCACCGGCATCGACTGGACGCCGATCGGCAGCTCCGGCGTGTTCAAGGGCATTTTCGATGGCGGAAGCTATACCATTGAAAACATGACCTTCGGCACCAAGGCAGAACCGGCGGAAAAGGAAAATGTGGGTCTGTTTGGCGACCTGGGCGATGGCGGCGTGATCCGGAATGTCGGGGTCAAGAACGCAGTCGTCTACAACGCCTATCAGGGCAGCCAGAATGTCGGCCTGATCGCCTCCGGCGCGGGACAGGGCATTGTGCTGGAAAACTGCTGGGCGACTGGTACGATTACCAGCACGGGCAACCTGACCGATGCGGAGAGATACTCCTACATCGGCGGCCTGATCGGTTCCACCAGTGTGAAGAGCCTGATCGCCAACTGCTGGGCAAATGTGACGATCGCGTCCTCCAGCGGCACGGAAAACTCCGTGGGCGGCATTGTGGGCAGCACGGGCAATAATTCTCTCGTGATCAACTGCGCGGCCTTCGGTACAATCGGCGATACCAGCGATGGTATGGTCAGCGGTACCGGCGGCGTGGTCGGCTTCAGCGCCGGCGCAGTGTATGCTTGCTACTCGGACACCACGCTGGTCAGAGAGCAAAGCTCCTATGAGGACGGCGCAGATGTTGCCATCGGCGGCGTGGTCGGCGGAAATGCTTCCTCTGCTGCGGCGTACAGCTGCTACTTTAATGCAGACGCAAAGCAGTCCTACTATGATGGCGAGGTGACGGAGCCGGTCGCGGTCGGCGCAAGCTACGGTTACGCCAGCGATAACGGAAACTGCGAGGGTCTGTCTGCGGCAGACATCAAGGGCGATGCGATCCTGAAGAAGCTGACCGCCGCCCTGACGGCAGACCAGCTGACCGCGGCGCAGACCTGGTTTGCAAAGAATGTGTTCAGCAGCGACAGCGGCATGACGCTGGATCTCTTCCTGTCCATGACCGAGGGCGGCTGGAACAGCTGGGAAAAAGGCACGGACGACCGTCTGCTGCCCATCGGCGCAAGCAGCGTTCTTCCGGAGGAGCCGGATTACTTTGACGGCGGCGACGGCTCCAAGGCCGATCCCTATGTCATCAGCAGCGAGGAACACCTGCGGAAGTTTGCCGCGGCGACTGTGAATGGCAAGCTTATTACGGCCAACAAGTATTTCAAGCTGGGTGCGGACATTGCGCTGAACGGTGATTGGACGCCCATCCACAATTTCGCCGGCAGCTTTGACGGCGACGGTCATACGGTCTCCGGCATGACCATTGGCACGGAAGCATCTCCTGTGGATAAGACGGAGGTCGGCTTCTTTGACAGCCTGCCGGCGGGCGCTTCTGTTCAGAGCCTGAACATCACCGGCGCGGCGATCTACGCCCAGACCAGCGGCACGCTGGATAACACCTCCGGCGGTGTTCTGGCGGGCGCCGTGAAGAGCGTGAAGATCGACAACTGCACCGTACAGGGCAGCATGGTTTCTGTGAATGCCGGTAACTTTGCGTACTCCGGCGGTCTGGTCGGTCAGTCGACCAACGATACCTATGTGAGCAACTGCATTGCCGATGTGCCGGTGAAAGCGGTTTCCGCGACAAACGCTGTGTTCGCGGGCGGTCTGCTGGGCAAGGCAAGCGACTCCAACCTGATCGTGAACTGCGCGGCGCTGGGCAATGTGACGGCCAGCGGCGTCAGCTCCAAGTACAACAACTGCACCGCCGGCGGCCTGATCGGCTACTCCAGCTTCCTGGTGGAGAACTGCTATGCCGCGGGCAATGTGACCCTGAGCAATTCTGCCACCTCCTTTGATGCCTACACCGGCGCGCTGCTGGGCAAGCAGGCTGGCGGCGTTGCCGTGGATTCCCACTACGATGCAGGCTGCGTCCTGACGGTCAACGACACTGCGGCGGAAACGGTCGCGGCAGTCGGCGATGTGAAGAAGTGGGACTACGCGGACAAGAACAAGATCACGGCAGAGGATACCGATGCCAAGGCGTTCGCGGCAACGATGAATGACGGTATTTCTGAAACCGGACTTTCTGCGGCGGATGAATATTTGGCGCACTATTCCTTTAACAGCATTTTTGCAGCGGTCATCAACTACCGCAAGACGGTTGACCTGAACAGCTGGGCACTGAAGAATGGCAAGGTCATCTTTGGCGAGGCGGAAGCGCCGATCTTTGCTTCCGGCGAGGGTACCCAGGACAACCCCTACATCATCAAGACGGAAGCCCAGCTGCGCGCCTTTGCCGCGGCAACGGCGGAAGATACGACCTATTCCGATTGCTATGTGGCGCTGGACGCCGACATTGCCCTGCAGGGCGAGTGGACGCCGATCCATTCCTTTGCCGGCAGCTTTGACGGCCGGAACCACACGGTCTCCGGTATGACCATCGGCACGGCAAGCGCCCCCAAGGCGCTGACAAGCGCGGGCTTCTTTGATTATCTGGGCAATACCGCAACAGTCAGCAATCTGAAGCTGACCGGTGTGGCGATTTATGTGCAGACGACTGGTACTGATCGTTGCTTTGCCGGCGCACTGGTCGGCGGCGCGAACAGAATCGGTGGCAATGTGACGATCGACCATTGTTCTGCAACAGGCAGTGCGGTTTCCGTAAAATCCGAGTCTTACAGCTTTGCAGGCGGTTTGATCGGTCAGCTGGCTAATAATGCAGTGATTACAAATTGCTGGGCAGATATCGCGGTTTCCGCAATCGTTCCGGATACGGTCAGCATGGGCACAGCTCAGGCAGGCGGTCTGATTGCGGGCAACAGCAGAGACAGTTATATCGCAAACTGCGCGGCGCTGGGCGATGTAACGGCAAGCGGCGTAAATTACAGCGCACTTATGAGTTCCTTTGCCGGCGGTCTGGGCGGTCAGCTGAGTGGTATCATCCAGAACTGCTATGCGGCAGGAAACCTTTCCCTGACTAATAAAACGCCGGCAACTACACCCAGTATCGGCGGCCTGGTAGGTCAGCTTGCCAGCGGTGTGGCAGTCGATAGCTACTATAATTCCAATGCCACCGCTATGGTCAACGGTAATTCGATAACTTTGGAGGCTATTGGCAAGAATACCAATAGCGACACGAAGAATGTCACTGGCAAGGTAACTGGCACTACGGCGTTTGCTGCAACCATGAACAGCGGCCTGTCCAAGTCGGGCATGGCGGCGGCGGACGCCTGGCTGACCAGCGATGATGTTGGCTATGAACAGGTCGAGCTGAATGCAATGCGCCCCGCGGTCTGGTACGGCTGGACGCTGCAGAACAACAAGGTCCTCCTGAGCGCAAAGGCCTATGAGGAGCCGAAAGACCCCGTGGATGTGTTTGACTCCGGCTCCGGTACGGAAGCCGATCCCTGGATCATCGAGACGGCGGATCAGTGGAGCAAATTTGCAGACTCTTTCAGCGATACAGACTATGCGGGCAAGTACATTGCGCTGGGCGCTGACATCACCCTGAACAAGGGGCAGACGCCTGCCGGTAATGTGGATGCGGGCCTGCAGACCTTTAAGGGTGTGTTTGACGGCCGGAACCATACCGTCAGCGGCCTGGAGATCGGCAGCGCAAGCGCACCGGTACAGGATACCAAGCCCCGGATGTACTTCGGTCTGTTTGCCGAGCTGGAAAACGCCACGGTGAAGAACCTGGGCGTGAAGGACGCAAAGATCTATGTGACGAGTGAGTACTCCATCATGGCAGGTCCCCTTGCGGGCTTTACGGATAACGCAACGGTGGACGGCTGCTGGGCAACCGGCACCGTGGTGGTGAAAACCACGACCTCTGACATGGTGGAATATAACAGCTACGCCGGCGGTCTCGTTGGCTACAGCCAGTATTCCAATATCGTAAACAGCTGGACGAATACCAGCCTGGATGCCTATTGCAAGACTGCCAATGCGGAAGCGGGCGGCATCGCCGGTCTGACCTCCTTTGGTCTGGTCGCCAACTGCTACACCCTGGGCGATGTTTCCGGCGAAACCGATCGCACCGTGGATGACGGCGGCGTGGCCTATCTGGGCGGCATCGCCGGCTGCCAGGCAAGCACCCTTGTCAACTGCTATACCACGACCAATGCAACTGCCCGCTCCTGGACACAGTATGTGGGCGCAATTGCCGGTATGGCCACGGCGATCAGCAAAACCTATGACAGCTACTACAGCGAAAATGTAAAGCTGACCATCGTGGGCAGCACGGTGAATCCCCCTGTGGCTCTGGGCCGTACGGTTCCCCTGGGCTACAACGAGAACGGCGAGTTTATGAGCGGCGCGCTGGTGGACGGTCTGGAAGCGCTTCCGGCACTGAACACAAAGGCGCTGGCGGATAAGCTCAACGAAAACTTCAACAGCTTCCCGGCGGATACGAATACGCTGGGTCTGAGCCTGAAAAAGTGGGTCGTGAGCGAGAAGCTGGTGACCTTCGGTGCAGAGAACGCAGATGTGACCTATAAGCCCATCGCGCCGCCCACCCAGGAAGTGAAGTACAAGGACGGCACCTACTATGGCCGCGATACGGCTGAGAATGTGATCGTTGCCGTCACGGTCGAGGACAGCAAAGTCACTTCCGCAAAAATCGTTTCCCCTGCGGATTTTGACGCGGCAAATGCAAAGACCATTCTGGACGCGGTCGTTGCGGATCAGACCGTCAATGACGCATCTACCGGCAGCAGCGATGACAAGGCGCTGAAGGGCGCGCTGGTCGTTGCGCTGAACAAGGCGCTGCTGGGCGACACCAGCGGCTATGACACGGCCGATCCCGAGAAGATCTTCGACGGCGGCGAGGGTACCGCAGAGAAGCCCTATCAGATCCGGACTGCGGATCAGCTGCGCGCCTTTGCAGCGGCAGTCAATGAAGACGAGCACTTCGACAACGAGTACATTGTGCTGACCGCGGACATTGATCTGGCGGGAAGCCAGTGGGTCCCCGTGGGCAATGCCGGCGCACATTACTTCGGCGGTATCTTTGACGGACAGAACCACAAGATCAGCAACATGGTGATCGGCACGGCGGCAAATCCCGTGGACTATGTGTCCAGCGGCCTGTTTGCCTGCCTGGACGGCGCTGTTGTGCGGAACCTGGGCGTGCAGAACGCCTCCATTGTGGCAAAGCGCAACGACAGCACAGCGGTTTACGGCGGCATCATCGCGGCCGTAGTTGATAACAGCCAGACGGGCGGCGGCTGCCTGATCAACAACTGCACGGTTTCCGGCTCTGTGTCCGTTTCCACGATGAATCAGAGCTACGCAGGCGGTATTGCCGGTTACACCTGGCACAGCATTGTTACCAACTGCGGCGCAAATGTGAACCTGACGACCGCCTCCTCCGGCAACACCGCTTATGGCGGCGGCCTGGTGGCGCTGGACGGCTTCTCCGTTATCGCTAACAGCTATGCCCTGGGCAGCATTACTGCCGAGGCGGGCGTGAACTCCGCGACGATCGGCGGCATTGCCGGTATGCAGGCTGGCGTGGCTGGCAATGTCTATGCCGACATGAGCTTGAAGACCAACAACACGACTGCGGACATTGGCAGCCTTGTGGGCCGGAACACCGGTATCGCAGTCCTCAGCTACGGCTATTACAATAACGAGAAGAAACTGCAGAACGGTTCCGTGGAACAGCCCGCCAAGGATGTTGGCGTGAATGTTACCATGGTGACCACCGGTGAGATCAAGAACACCGAGGGCAAAACCGGCGCGTTCCTGCACAGCCAGGAACTGGCTGACCTGCTCATCCACAACCAGTGCGAGGAGGAAAGCCTGCGCAGCGATTTGAGCACCGGTATCTCCGGCTATGGCATTGTCCTGAGAGACGGCGCCAGAATCACTATCGACAACTGGAAGCTGGATGGCACGATCGTCAAGCAGAACAATGCACCCCAGGTGGACGATCCGGCACAGGAAGCCGTTGCCGCACCGGCAATTTCTCCCAACGGCGGCAGCTTTACCGGTTCTCAGATCGTGACGATCACCTGCGCCACGGAGGGTGCGGAAATTTACTACACCACCGATGGCAGCACGCCCACTGCCTCCAGCACCCTGTACAGCAAGCCGATCACCCTGACGGCTACCACGACCATTAAGGCCATTGCCGTGAAGGACGGCATGGCGGACAGTGCCGTGACCACAGCCAGCTTTACCAAGAGCACCGGCGGCGGTGGTGGCGGTGGCGGTGGAACCACCACGACCTACACCGTTACCGTTGCCAAGGCACAGAACGGCACGGTGAAAGCAGACCGCAGCGCGGCGGCCTCCGGTCAGACCGTTACGGTCACGGTGACCCCGGACAGCGGCTATGCCCTGGATAAGATCGCTGTCACCGACAGCAACGGCAATGCCGTGACGCTGAAGGAGAGCAGCAATGGCTCCTACAGCTTTACCATGCCCGGCAAGAATGTCACTGTCACTGCCAGCTTTGCCAAGTCCGGCAGCAACAGCGGCTTCCGGGATGTTCCCGAGGATGCGTACTTTGTGGAGGCCGTGAAGTGGGCGGTGGATAAGAACATTACCACCGGCACCAGCGCAACCACCTTCAGCCCGGATGAGAGCTGCACCCGTGCCCAGATGGCCGTGTTCCTCTGGCGTGCAGCCGGTTCTCCCGAGGCGAAGAACGCCAGTGACTTTGTGGATGTGGCGGCGGAGGCCTACTATGCCAAGGCAGTGGCCTGGGCGGTAGAGAACGGCATCACCAAGGGTACGGATACCACCCACTTCAGCCCGGAGGAAAGCTGCACTCGCGCCCAGATGGCGACCTTCCTGTACCGCTATGCCAAGACCCCGGCGGTAAAGGGCGATGCGCCCTTTGCAGATGTGGCGGCGGATGCCTACTATGCCAAGGCGGTTGCCTGGGCGGTGGAAAACGGTATCACCAATGGCACAGACGCCACCCACTTCAGCCCGGATGACGATTGCACGAGAGCACAGATCGTGACCTTCCTGTTCCGTCTGCTTGGTGAATAAAACCCCTTAGATCTCATTTAGACCCCATGGAAAACGCGCCTGCGGCGATCGCCGCAGGCGCGTTGGTTGTTTTTTGAGGATTTTATTTTTGCTTGCCCGCCGTGCCGGGGGATTCCGTTTTTGGAAGCAGCTCTCTTGCCTTTTCCAGCAGGGCTTCCCGCTTGTTTTCCAGCTTGTCGTCGATCACCAGCTCCAGCAGGCATTGCAGGGCGTTGCCCAGGGCTTTTCCGGCAGGGAAGCCAAGCTGCAGCAGATCCCCGCCCCGCACAGCCAGATCTTTTAGCTGGAAGCAATCGTCCTGCTGCCGGATTTCCCGCGCCAGCTGCAAGAGCTGCTCTGTCTCGGCCTCCAGCGCCTGACGCTGTGCCGCATCCAGCCGCTGAGCGGCTCTGTCCGCTGCGCGCAGCAGCACCAGATTTTCAAACTGCACTTCTCCCAGCCTGTGCAGGCAGCGGCGCACAAGGGGTCTTTTCGGCGCAAGTGTCCAGTCGTGAGACGCCACCAGCTGCACCACCTCGGCGATGAATTTGGCCGGCAGACGCAGCGCCCGCAGACTGCTTTCCGCGATCTTTGCGCTGACAGCGGCATGACCGTAAAAACGCCTCACGCCGGTCTCGTCCGTGGAATAGCAAAGGGGCTTTCCCAAATCGTGATACAGGCAGGCGGCCTTTACCGGCGTGCCGCCCCGGCAGCTGCGTACGGTCTCCACCGTGTGGGTCCACACATCGTGGCAATGGTGGGGATTATTCTGGGAAAAGCCGATGCAGGGGGCGATCTCCGGGATGGAAACGGCGAATATTGCGCTGTAGTGCAGCAGCAGATCAGCGCAGCTGCCGGAGAGGATCTGCAAAAACTCGCTTCCGATCCGCTCGGCGGCGATGTTTTGCAGCAGCTCCTTTTTTGCCAGCATGGCCTGGGCGGTGTTTGCTTCGATGGTAAAGCCGAACCGGGCGGCAAAGCGCATGGCGCGGAGAATGCGGAGGGCGTCCTCCGTAAAGCGCCGCTCCGCTTCGCCCACGCACAGGATGCGCCGCCGCTGCAGATCCTGCCGGCCGCCGAAAGGGTCGGTGATCTCCCCGTGGATATCCGCCGCCATAGCGTTGATGGTAAAGTCCCGGCGGCGCAGGTCGGCGGTCAGATCGCAAACAAATTCCACTCGGTCGGGGTGGCGGTGGTCGGAATATTCCCCGTCCCTGCGGTAGGTCGTGATCTCATAGGGGGCTTCCAGCAAAACGGTCAGGGTACCGTGCTTGAGCCCGGTGTCCAAAACGCGGAAATCGGAAAACACCGCTTTCGTCTGCTCCGGCAGCGCGTTGGTGCAAATGTCCCAATCGTGGGGCGTTCTGCCAAGCAGGCTGTCCCGGACGCAGCCGCCGACGGCGAAAGCCTCGTAGCCGGCGTCCAGCAGCCGCTGCATCAGGCGCTTCGGTTCCTCCGGAATCCGGATCCGGCGGCTGGGCGTTTGGGGTATTTCATTTTCCGGGACTTTTTTCTGTTCCAGCATAGGGTTCTCCGTTATTGTTTATTTTTGTGCTTCGTTTATCCACATTATAAAAGGTCTGGGCGGCCGGCGCAAGGGAAAAACCGAAAATACAGCAGCAGGAAACGGGCGCTGCGGTTCTTGACGCGCCTTTCCCGGTGGGATATAATAAGGCATCGGAAACAAAAATGGGCATTTTGGCCCCGTGCCGCGCAGCGTGGCAGCGCTGAACTACGCGGCAGAACAGCAGAAAGGATGCGGTCATATGAAACAGCTCAATGAAAAAGTTGCGATCATCACCGGAAGCGGGCAGGGGATCGGAAAAGGCGTGGCACTTTGCATGGCAAAGCGCGGGGTAAAGGTGACCTGTATTGGCCGCCGCATTGGCCCCATTGAGGAGACTGCCCGGGAGATCCGGGAGCTGGGCGGTCAGGCCATTGCCATTTCCTGCGACACCTCGGACCGGGAGGGCGTGTTTGCGGCGGTGAAGAAAACCGTGGACACCTTTGGCTCCGTGGATATTCTCATCAACAACGCCCAGAGCCTGCCGCCCTCCGCGCCGGTGGAGGATACCCCGTATGAAAGCATGTTCCTGGCGTGGTCCACCGGCACCATCGGCAGCCTGAACTTCATGCAGGCCTGCTTCCCCTATATGAAAGCCCAGGGGGAGGGGCGCGTCATCAACTTTGCCTCGGCCACCGGTATGTTCGGCTATGCGGGGCAGCTGGCCTATGCCAGCAACAAGGAGTCCATTCGCGGCCTGACCAAAATCGCGGCCAAGGAGTGGGCCAAGTACGGGATCACGGTCAATGTGTGCCTGCCCGGCGCGGAGTCCCCGGCGGCGGAGGAGTGGAAAAAGAAGTTCCCGGAGCTTTATGAAAAGCAGATGGAGCAGCTTCCCATGCACCGGCTGGGCGATCCGGAAACGGATATCGGCGCGGCGCTGACTTTTTTGGCCGGGCCGGACAGCAAGTTTTATTCCGGGCAGAGCTTCGTGCTGGACGGCGCTAACTCGATCATGCCCTGACACAACAGAAAATTACAGAAAAAACATCTCCCGACAGCTACCGGATGGGTCAGTGTCGGGAGATTTTATATCAGCTTGTCAAAAAAGTCCAAAACTTTTTTGACTTCGCTTATCCGCCGAGTATTTTGGCTCGGCCAAAATACAGCTGGAAAGCCCCTCTGGGCTTTCCGCGGCGGGTTTATCTGATTGAGGCGGGTCTTGACCCCCTCAAGCTCCCCCGCTGTTGCGGAGGGTTCTGCCGGCTGCCTGTTTTTTGACAGCCTCTTTATAATATATGTACGATATTAGGCCTCGTCCGCGTCCGCGCCCCGGAGCTTTGCCAGCGCGGGCGCTGTGACAAAGCGGAATCTTCGATCCAGCAGGGAGCCGAACAGCGACACCATTTTCCCCATGGTGAACGCGGCCAGGATCGTGCCGATGCCCAGCCCCTCCAGCCGTCCCAGAAAGCCAAAGGTCAGAATGCCGGTGGTGGCAAGGCAGATCACATCAAAGGCGATTTTGATTCTGGCATAGGGAATGTGGGTGATCTGCGCCAGCTCCCGGGGGAACAGGTCCGTGGGGACGATCGGCAGCCGGCAGCGGTTGGAAAGGGCGATGCCGAGGCTGATGAGCAGATAGCTGACGAGGAAATAGACGATCCGCAGGGGCAGCGTCATGGGCAAAATGGCGATCCAGGCCTCGTGGACATCCAACAGTTCGCTAAAGGCAAAGCCGACAAGGAAGCTGCAAAGATACGGCGGGACGAATTTTTTTCGGAGAAGCATCAGGCTCAGCACCAGAAGTCCCTGGAATAAATAGGTCCAGGTGCCAAGGCTCAGGCGCGGAAACACCCGGGAAAAAGCAAAGGGTACGCTAGAAATGGCGGAAATGCCCGCGCCGGAATGCAGCATCAGCACAACGCCAAAGCTGTTGATGGCGACGGCGACCAGCAGCGCCAGCTCGCCCCGGAATGTTGTTTTGTCAATGGCCTGTTCCTCCACGGCGTCTGCGTCCTTTCCTCGGACAGCCCCCCGGGCTTTTTGGTCTGTCCCTGTTGTTGTGATATGTCTATCATTATAGTCGCTTTTTCGCGGATAGAAAAGAGCGGGTTTGCATTTTGTTGGAATACAGTAGATTCTCCACAGCCGGGACGGAAGAATCGGGGAATGTGAACAAAGGAGGACACTTTTGCACTACAAGTGTCCTCCTTTGCAATTACCTTAACATTAGTTATTCGTGATAGGCACTTATATGGTACTGCATGGATTTAAAGGCTCCTTCACTATTGTCATAAAAAAGTTTGCTTCGTAATTTTGTACCGGGTTGGAGGTTTTCTAAGTAATCGGAATCTTGGGCGATCACGATACCGGAAGCATCGAGGAAATCAATATCAATTTCCAAGCTGTCGATGGTATAAGCTGTAGTATTTTCGACTACTGCTTCATAATAAGTATACCATTCATCAGAATTTTCTTCATCTTTTGTGTAGTATAGTTTGTCAGGTAACTCATCTACAAACTCTTGGATAGCAATCTGTTTCTTAGCATCCTCATTTTGAGCAATAAAATCATTTAGAGTACTTTGATATTTCTCATCAACAGTCAGGCCGTAGTTGTTGTAAAGTTCGGTTATGGCCACTGTTCTATAGCAAGAACCCAACTCCCATGTTTGTGTATAATTGGTACTGTAGTCAGAACTGGCAATATACGAAACACCTTCTTTTTGTAAATCTAGGCCTTTCATGTAAGTTTCTGCCAATGTTTTTACTTCATCGTTTTTGAATTGATAATCGCTTAGATTACCAATTGTATCAAGTTCGGCATTCACGAATAAATTATAAGCTTTATTGCGTTCAGAAAGTGACGCGGTATCAAGGGCGTCATCGTTATAGCTATCAGAATTGGTTAGTGTCCACCTGGCAGTTAACCCTTTTCCCAAGTTGGAGACAAAGTCCTCGTCGGTGGGAGGCGTGGTTTCTTGTGGCGTCGTTGTGGAAGAGTTACAACCACAAAACATGGAAAGTGATAATAGACTTGCTAGGATGAGCGCGACGATTTTTCTCATTTTCTTTTCCTCTTTCTGTTTTTTGTTTTCTATATCTATTACTTTTTGAGTGGACAGTTACCTTTTGGAATTAAAAATAGTGTTTGAGAAACTGTAATTTTGTTTTTTGGTATCCATGTTAAGTTGTTGAAAATAGATTAGTTAATTATTTGCACCTCAATGCATATCAAGAATGTAGTCTTATTATGATATCTAAATAAGAATATATATTAAACATAACAAAAAGGGTACAATATGTCAAGAGGAAGGCGGTGAGAGAATGGCAAACTTTATTCCAAAGAAGCCAGAGAAAGAAGTGATTTCTGTGCGTATTTCTACTGTAACATTGCACGAAATCGACAATAAATCCGCTGAAATCGGGATATCCCGGAATGAATTTATTAACCAGTGCATTGTATTTGCACTTATGAACATAGAAGATACTCAAAAAGAAAAAGGTTCCGCGCCTTAAAATTGACCTGATTAAAAATACAAAAACTGACTCTTTCCAAGGGGTCAGTTTTTGTTATAATGAGGCCTATCAAACACGAGAGGAGTGAGATCGTTATGGATCGGTCTCTGAAACGCATTACCAAAGTTGCCGTGATGGCGGCCATTATTTTTGTGTTCACCTATACCTTCAAAATCCCCATTGCGGTGACAAACGGATACACCCATTTGGGCGACTGCGCCATTTTCGTGGGCGTGATGATCCTGGGCAGACGGGACGGCGTGCTCGCTGCGGCCATCGGCGCGGCGCTCTCCGACCTGCTGGGCGGATTCCTGCTGTGGGTGATCCCGACCTTTGTGATCAAGGGTATCATGGCCTTTGTCATGGGAACGGTGATCGAAAAGGCGCTGCCGGAGAAAAAGGGCAACTGGCTGGTCGGCGCGATTCTGGGCGGCATTTGCCAGATCGTCGGGTATCAACTGGTGAAGATCGTGCTCATCAGCCCCGCTGCGGCGCTGGCCACGATCCCCACCATTTCCCTCCAGACCGCCGTTGGCATTGTGGTCGGCGCGGTGATCATCCGGGTGCTCAATGCCTCCCGGGTGATGGGTCGCCTGCAGGCAATGTAAGGAGGAAAAAACGATGAAAAAGATCGATGCCCACGCGCATATTGGCGATTTTGGCGGCTGGGCCGGTGTGGACGGCTCGCCGGAGCAGCTGCTTGCGCTGATGGATACCTATGAAATCGAAAAGACCGTACTCTGTTCCCGGGATCACACCGGAAATGAGGGAGTGGCGCAGGCCGTCGCCCAGCATCCCGGACGCTTTCTGCCGCTGGTGTATCTCAACCCGCTGGAGGGCGCGGAGGCCTGCCGGGAAAAGGTGGAGACCTATGTGGACGGGCAGGGCTTTCGCGGCGTCAAGCTCAACCCGCTGCGCCATGCCTTTGTGGCGGATGATGTGATTCTGGATCCGGTGATGGAGCTGGCGCGGCAGCGAAGCCTGCCGGTGTTCATTCACTCCGGCCATGCGCCCTATTCGCTGCCCTGGAGCATCGCCCTGCTGGCGGAGCGCTTCCCGGAGGTGAAAACCGTGATGATCCACATGGGACACGGCCACGGGGTGTATATTGACGCGGCGCTGAAAATGGCAAAGCGCCAGGATAACCTGTATCTGGAAATGTCCGGAATGCCCATGGGGATCAAGATCCGGCAGGCCTATGAGGAGGTGGGAAAGGATCGCATCCTGTTTGGCACGGACTATCCCTTCCACCACCCCTCGGTGGAGATCCAAAAGGTGCTGACCTGTGGGCTGGACGAAAGCGCCGTGGAGGATGTGTTCTATCACAACGCGGCAAAGCTGTTTGCCTGAGAAAATGCGGCGCGGTTCATGCGGAATGGGCTGACAAAGTTCAGAGGCTGTGGTATACTCACAGGGAGATTCCAAGCCAAGGAGGCTGCTTGCTATGCAAATCATCGACGCCCATCTGCATTTGTTTCCCAACGATCCCCAGGTCAACGAAATGGTACGCCGCGCCGGCCACGAGAACTCCACGGCGCATCTGCGCCAGGCGTGGCGGGAGCTGGGCATGGTACATGGCGTGGTCATGGGCAATTACAGTCTGGATCCGGCCTATCACGCCTATCCGGAGGATATGTTTCACTACTGCGTGGGGTTGGACATCGGCGTGAACCGGGAGCACGGCGCACTGACGGCGGAAACGCTGGCGCAGGTGGAAGCCAATCTCCGGCGGGAAAGCTGCTGCGGTATCAAGCTCTATCCGGGCTATAACCAGGTCTGGCTTTATGACGCTGTTCACGAGCCGCTGTATGCCCTGGCGGCGCAGTATCAAAAACCTGTGGCGGTACACATGGGGCTGACCTCCTTTGCCAACGCCCACATGAAATACTGCCATCCTCTGGTGCTGGATCAGGTGGCGGCAGATCATCCGGAGACGAGCTTTGTCATGTGCCATTTCGGCAATCCGTTTTTGGAAAGCGCGGTGGCGGTGCTGGTGAAGAATCAGAATGTCTCGGCGGATCTGTCCGGCCTGCTGGAGGGCACGCCGGATCTGGAGCGCTATTTTCAGGAGCAGTCCGGATTTTTGGGAATGCTGCAAAGCTGGATGCAGGCCATCGGCCGCTGGGACAGCCTGCTGTTCGGCACAGATTGGCCGCTGGTGAATCTGGAGCGCTATGTCCGCTTTATCCAGCGTCTGACGCCGGAGCGGCACTGGGACAAGGTGTTTTTTGAAAACGCCAACCGGGTGTATGGGCTGGGACTGTAAGGCCAAAGTAAAAATCAGAAAATTCGCCCCCGGCGCGGCCAAAAAGGCTGCCTGCCGGGGGCGCGGTGCATTTTGGAAAAGCCTTGGCGGCGCTCACTGGTTCACGGTCACCAGCAGCTCCAGTGCGCTTGCGGCATTGGCGCAGCGGAAAAAGCAGCGGTGCAGGCTGTCGTAGACCCGGCTCCATTTGAAAACGGTCATGGGGTCGCTCTCGCCGGTAAACAGCTCCTGCATGGCCTTGCGCAGGAGAGTGTTCGCCTCGTGCTCCAGCCCGCGAAGCTGTGCCAGCGCGGGGCGGAGGAAATGGGAGCGGCGGAATTCCTCCAATTCCGCCGTTGCCTGGCAGAGCAGATCGCCGCCCCGGGACAGCAGGTCGCCGATGGCGGGGATGTCCCGGCGCAGCTCCGTGGCCTGCGCCAGGGCAAGCTGCTCCAGACTGTGAAACACACTGCACACCAGCAGCTCCTGGGCGCGGAGCAGCATCAGAATGTCGGTGGGCTCCAGCGGGGGAAAGGCGTCCTTGCGGAGATGTTCCGTAATATCCCGGCGCAGAGTCTCCATTTCCTGCCCCATCGCCTTGGCCGTGTCCAGCTGGGCGTCCAGCTCCTCCGGCAGATATACGGTCAGGCTTTGGCGCAGAAAGCCGGTGGCCTGCTTGCCCAGCCTTGCCCCGCGGTTGAGGGCGGTGCAGTAGCAATAGGACGGTTTTTTGCACAAATTTTTCCAGGGGATCATAGGACAGCACTCCTTTTATCAAATATAGACAGTAGAAGCATTTCCGCCGGAGGAAAGATTTATACAGAAAATTTGTGGCCTTTTTTAGGGGATTGTGGTATGCTGAAAAGCATTCCGGGCGTTTGCGCCGGAAGAGAACGGAAAACAGAAAAATTTTGAAAAAACATAGCAGACACAGGAAAGGGGAAGAACAGATGCAGGAGGAATTTACCCGTACCGCGCTCCTGATCGGACAGGAGGCGGTGGAAAAGCTGGAGGCGTCCCGTGTGGCAGTGTTTGGCGTTGGCGGCGTTGGCGGCTATGTGGCGGAGGCGCTGGCGCGAGCCGGCGTTGGACAGCTGGATCTGATCGACGACGATGTGGTCAGCCTGACCAATCTCAATCGGCAGATCATCGCCCTGCACAGCACCCTGGGACAGCCCAAGGTAGAGGTTGCCGCAGCGCGAATTCGGGACATCCACCCCCAGGCGGTGGTGCGCTGCCATCGGTACTTTTACCTGCCGGATACCGCGGCGCAGTTTGACTTCCGGGCGTTCGACTATGTGGTGGACGCCATTGACACCGTGACCGGAAAGCTGATGCTGGCGGAGGCGGCCTGGCGGGCGGGGACGCCCATCATCAGCGCCATGGGCGCGGGCAACAAGCTTGACCCCACCGGCTTTCAGGTAACGGATATCAGCAAGACCCGCAATTGCCCGCTGGCGCGGGTGATGCGCAAGGAGCTGAAAAGCCGGGGGATCCCGCGGCTGAAGGTGGTCTATTCCCAGGAGACGCCGCTGACGCCCGACCGTTTCACTCCGCCGGAGGAAAGCGGCGGCCATACCCGGCGGCAGACCCCGGGCAGCATTTCCTTTGTGCCCGGCGTGGTGGGGCTGATCGCTGCGGGAGAGGTCGTGCGGGATCTGCTGGGGCTGGAACGACAGAAAAAAGGAGCAGCAAGATGACAAAAATTTTGTTTGTCTGCCTGGGCAATATCTGCCGCAGTCCCATGGCGGAATTTGTGCTGCGGGACATGGTGGAAAAGGCAGGGCTGGCAAAACAGATAGCCGTGGCCTCCGCCGCGACCAGCGCTTGGGAGATCGGCAATCCGGTCTACCCGCCGGCGCGGGAGGAAATGCGCCGCCACGGTATTGATTGCAGCGGCAAGACCGCCCGGCAGATCACCCGGCAGGACTATACGGAATTTGACCGGATCATCGGCATGGACGAGGGGAATATGCAGGAGCTGCGGGCGTTTTTCGGCGGCGACCCAGCGGGCAAGCTGTCCATGATGCTGGACTATACCGACCGTCCGGGGCAGGTGGCGGATCCCTATTTTACCGGGGACTTCCGTGCGACCTGGCGGGATGTGCAGGAGGGCTGTGCCGGACTGCTGCGGACGCTGGCGGACGAAAAGAAGCAAAAATAGAAAAAACCAGACCGGTTTGCGCACGCCTTGCGCAAACCGGTCTGGTTTATTTTTGGGGGTATGGAAAGTACCGTGTTTTGGCAGGGGACTTTAATATTTCTCCCGCTTCAGATAGCACAGCCAGTTGGTGCAGCCCACCATGCCGGCGCCGCCGATGATGTTGCCCAGCGTGGCTGGAAGCAGGTTCCGGACGAAAAAGCTGGCCCAGGTCAGATCCGGGGCGGAGATGCCGTATTCTTTCAGGGCGAACAGTCCTGCCGGGATGAAGAACATATTGGCAACGCACTGCTCAAAGCCGCACAGCACGAACAGCATGATGGGGAAGAAAATGCCGATGACCTTGCCGGCCATGTCCTTGGCGGCGGTGCCGATCCACACGCCGGTGCAGACCAGAATGTTGCACAGGATGCCGCGGATGACAGCCTCGCCAAAGGTGAGGTTTACCTTGTTTACCGCCGTGTCCACCACGAATTGCGCCAGGGCGTTGTCAAACAGGGAAAGGGTGTGTCCCCGGGTGACGCTGTACGCCACAAAAAGACTGCCGATCAGGTTGCCCAGGTAGACCAGCGCCCAGTTGCGGAGCATGGCCAGCGGGCTGGTGCGCCCGTCCAGCGTGGGGATGATCAGCAGTACATTACCGGTGAACAGTTCGCTGCCGGAGGCAATGACCATGGTCAGACCTGCCGGGAAGATGCAGGCGCCCAGAAACTTGCCCAAAGACAGCCAAGGCACGCTGACGGCAACGGCCTGGCTTCCCATGGCGGCCAGCGCCACGAAAACGCCGGCCATAATGGACTGTACCAGAAGATGCAGAATGGTTTTTCGGGTTTTTGCCGCACCCAGGGCGGCGTAATGATCTGCGGTTTTTGCCGGACTGTACATAAAACCCCTCCGGGGGGACAAGCGCGTCCCCATTTCATATTATACATTGTATATTTATACGACCGTAATCGCAAACAGTAGTGTATCAGGCGGGGACAAAATGTGCAAGATTTGGGGATGGATAAAAAATTGCAAGATTTCTGTCAAGTTTGTTCAAAAAATATCAAGTTTTAGTTTCCGGCAGGGGAGAGCGGAGCTGCCGAAATCGGCGTGCGGGCGTCTTGTTTCCGGGTGCGCCGCCGATTTGTCTTGTGATAAAAATATCAATTGTATTTCAGTATACATAATGGGAAATGCAGCCGGAGAGACCGGGGAAAACTGGCGGGGAAAAGGCGGGGATTTCCCCAAAAAAGGAAGCAAAAAAATGGGGATATGGGTCAGTTTGAACAAGAAGCAGCGGTTAAAAATTTAATTATTATAAATTGGGAAAAAGGGGCTTGCCATGGATACGGATTTGTAGTATTTTAGTTACAGTTATGCAGGAAAAACAAAAAATCCTGAGGAAAATGTGATAAAAAGTTGTCAGGTTTCCATTTTCTTTTGGAAAAAACAATCCGCATACAGACGCGTGATATTTCCCCAAACCGTAAAAAACGGCGCGGATCATATATACCACCGCGTGAATTGGAAAGGAAGTGGATCTGTGAGCAGACTGGAAGTGAATACCAAAAGCCGCGCGCAGGCAGTCGTGGAGGGTCTCTACAAGGATGTGGAGCGCCGGATCGCTGCCAGCCCCCCGGGACTATGTCCCGTGGACATGGCGCTGAATTTTTTGACGCTGTGTCATGCGCAGACCTGCGGCAAATGTGTTCCCTGCCGCGTTGGCCTGAGCCAACTGAAAAACCTGCTGCACGATGTTCTGGACGGAAAGGGCACGGCCAAGACCGTCCAGCTGATTGAAAAAACAGCGGAAGTGATCGCAAACTCCGCCGACTGTGCCATTGGCACCAGCGCCGCCGAAATGGTGCTGCAGGGCGTGCGGGGCTTCCGGGATGATTATCTGGAGCATGTGCTCAACCACCGCTGCTTGGGTAATCTGGAAAACCCTGTCCCCTGCGTGGCGCTATGTCCCGCCGGGGTGGACATTCCCGGATATATCGCACTGGTGCGGGAGGGGCGCTGCGACGACGCCGTCAAGCTCATCCGCAAGGACAACCCCTTTGCTACCGCCTGCGCTTATATCTGCGAGCACCCCTGCGAGGCGCGCTGCCGCCGCAACATGGTGGACGACGCCATCAACATTCGCGGCCTGAAGCGCTATGCCGTGGACAACGCCGGTCAACTGCCCGCGCCGAAGCGGGGCGAACCCACCGGTAAGAGCATCGGCATCATCGGCGGCGGCCCCAGCGGTCTGTCTGCCGCCTATTACCTGGCCATTATGGGACACCAGGTCACTGTGTATGAAAAGCGGAAAAAGCTGGGCGGCATGCTCCGCTACGGTATTCCCGATTACCGTCTGCCCCGCACCAAGCTGGATGCGGAGATTGAGCACATCCTCTCCGCCGGTATCGAAGCGCACACCAATGTGGACATCGGCAAGGACATCGGCTTTGATGCGCTGCAGGAAAAGCATGACTGCCTGTACATCGCCATCGGCGCTCACACCGATAAGAAAATCGGCATCGAGGGTGAGGAACTGAACAATGTCGTCTCTGCGGTGGAAATTCTCCGCGGCATCGGCGATGGCGATATGCCCGACTTCACCGGCAAAAATGTCGTGGTCGTCGGCGGCGGCAATGTGGCAATGGACTGTGTGCGCAGTTCCATCCGCCTGGGTGCGGAAAAGGTCACCTGCGTGTACCGCCGCCGCGAGGTGGATATGACCGCTCTGGCGGAGGAAGTCCACGGCGCTGTGGCAGAGGGCGCAGAGCTGCTGACGCTCCATGCCCCCCTGCGTATCGAAAGCGACGGCAACGGAAACGCCGCCGCCCTGATCGCCCAGCCCCAGATGCCCGGTGAAATGGACAAGGGCGGGCGTCCCCGTCCCACCGCCGCCAGTCTGCCGGAGGTCAGCATCCCGGCGGATGTGGTCATCGTGGCCATCGGCCAGGGCATCGAGACCCGTGGCTTCGAGTCCGCCGGCGTGACCGTCAACCGCGGCACCATCGAGGCACCCGGCAGCGGCGAGCTGCGCAATATGGACGGTGTGTTTGCCGGCGGTGACTGCGTCACCGGCCCCGCGACCGTTATCCGTGCCATTGCCGCCGGTAAGGTTGCCGCAGCGAACATTGACGAGCACCTGGGCTTCAACCATGTCATTGAGACGGATGTGGAAGTGCCCCATGCCCGCTTTAACGACAGAAAGCCCACCGGTCGTGTGAACATTGACGAGCGCGAGGCTTCCGAGCGGAAGAACGACTTTGTCTGCATCGAGTGCGAGATGACAGAGGAGGGCGCCAAGCAGGAATCCTCCCGTTGTCTGCGCTGCGATCACTTCGGCTATGGCATTTTCAAAGGAGGGAGAAAAGAACGATGGTAAAACTGACGATCGACGGCAAAATCGTAGAGGTCAAGGAAGGTACTTCTATCCTGGAAGCCGCCCGCTCCGCCGGTATCCCCGTCCCCAGCCTGTGCTATCTCAAGGATATCAACGAGATCGCCGCCTGCAAGATCTGTGTGGTGGAGGTAGAGGGGATCAACCATCTTGTGGCCTCCTGTAATACGCCGGTGGAGGAAAACATGGTGGTCAGCACCAACACCCCTCGGGTGCGCGACGCCCGCCGGGTGAATATGCAGCTGATGCTGTCCCAGCATGACTGCCACTGTCCCACCTGCACCCGCAGCGGCAACTGCACTTTGCAGACCCTTGCCGCCGACCTGAATATTATCGGCAATCCCTACACAACGGAGCTGCCCGAAAACCGCTGGAACCCGAAAGCCCCCCTGATCCGCGACGCGGCCAAGTGCGTCAAATGTATGCGCTGCGTGCAGATCTGCGACAAGGTGCAGGGACTGGGCATCTGGGATGTGGCCGGCACTGGTTCCCGGACGACCATTGATGTCTCCCTGAACCGCAAGATCGAGGATGCCGACTGCACCTACTGCGGGCAGTGCATCACCCACTGTCCCACCGGCGCGCTCAGCAGCCGGGACGACACCCACTATGTCTTCGACGCCCTGGCCGATCCCGAGATCGTGACAGTGGTGCAGGTGGCGCCCGCCGTGCGTGCCGCCTGGGGCGAGGAGCTGGGTATGAGCCGCGAGGAGGCCTCTCCCGGCCGTCTGGCCGCGGCACTGCGCAAGCTGGGCTTCGACCATGTGTTTGATACCAATTTCTCCGCCGACCTGACCATTATGGAGGAGGGTTCGGAGTTCCTGCAGCGCTTTACCAACAGGGAGCAGTACAGCTGGCCCATGTTTACCTCCTGCTGTCCCGGTTGGGTGCGCTTTCTCAAGAGCCAGTACCCCGAGTACACGGACAACCTGTCCACGGCCAAGTCTCCCCAGCAGATGTTCGGCGCGGTCGCCAAGAGCTACTTTGCCGAAAAGCTGGGCATCAGCGCCCACAAGATGTATGTGGTGTCGATCATGCCCTGCTCTTCCAAGAAGAGCGAGTGTGATCTGCCCATCATGAGCGATGGCTGCGGCGATAAGGATGTGGATATTGTCCTGACCACCCGTGAGCTGGTGCGTATGCTGCGCAGCGACCACATCGTTCCCGGTGAGCTGGCCGAGGAGAGCTTTGATTCTCCCCTGGGTACCGGCACCGGCGCGGCGGTGATCTTCGGCGCCACCGGCGGCGTGATGGACGCTGCCCTGCGCAGCGCCTACTATCTGGTCACCGGCAGCAATCCGGACGCGGACACCTTTGTGAATGTGCGCGGCATGGACGGCTGGAAAGAGGCCAACTTTGAAGTGCCCGGCGCCGGTGTGGTGCGCGTTGCCGTCGTTTCCGGTCTGGGCAATACCCGCCGCCTGATGGAGGCCATCAAAGACGGCAAGGTGGAATACGACTTCGTGGAGGTCATGGCATGTCCCGGCGGCTGCGCCGGCGGCGGCGGTCAGCCCATTAAGGATGGCTGCGAGCAGGCCGCGGTTCGCGGCGATGTGCTGTGGCGGCTGGATAAAAACGCAAAAATCCGATTCTCTCACGAGAATCCGGAAGTCCAGACGCTGTACAAGGAGTTCCTTGGCGCACCGCTGGGTGAAAAATCTCACCACCTGCTGCACACCAACCACCACGGTTGGCAGATGCCCCTGTCTTCCGCCGCCGTGCGGAAAAAGATGGCCGGCAGATACTAAGGACAAAGCAAGGCCGCAGTTCGCGGCGGATCCCCTGACGAGCTTTTTACCAAGGCTGGCAGAGGAGTTTGGCTCCTCTGCTTGCTTTGTAAAAATTTTAACAAAAAAACACCAAATGTTGTTCGGCATTATAACAAATATGCCAGAAAGGAAAGGAAATTACCATGGCAACTTATTACTTCGTACCCAGCAGAAATGTGTTCGGCGCCGGTTCCGTGGAGGAAACCGGTCACCTGATGAAGAGCGTTGGCGGCACCAAGGCGATGATCGTTACCGACGCTTTCCTGGCGCAGCATCCCATGACCGTTCGCATTCAGAACATCCTGAAAGATGCCGGTGTGGATTCCGCCGTTTTTGGCAAGGCCGAGCCCAACCCCAAGGACACCAATGTGGTGGAGGGCGAGAAGTTCTATCATGACAACAAGTGCGACTGCATCCTGTCTCTGGGCGGCGGCTCCTCCCATGACTGCGCCAAGGGTATCGGTCTGGTGGCCAGCAATGGCGGCAAGATCTCCGATTACGAGGGCGTGGATCGTGCCCACACCTCTCTGCCCCCCCTGGTGGCGGTGAACACCACAGCCGGTACCGCTTCCGAGATCACCCGTTTCTGCATCATCACGGACACGGCGCGTAAGGTCAAAATGTGCATCGTGGACTGGAGAGTCACCCCCGCCATCGCCATCAATGACCCCGACCTGATGGTGGGTATGCCCGCCGGCCTGACCGCCGCCACCGGTATGGACGCCCTGACCCACGCGGTGGAGGCCTTTGTTTCCACCGACGCCACGCCTCTGACCGACGCCGCCGCCATCAAGGCCATTGACAAGATCGTCCACTACCTGCCCCAGGCTGTGGCAAACGGCGACTACATGAAGGCTCGTTCCGAGATGGCCTATGCCCAGTATCTGGCCGGTGTTGCGTTCAACAACGCCTCTCTGGGTTATGTCCACGCCATGGCGCACCAGCTGGGCGGCTTCTACAACCTGCCCCACGGCGTCTGCAACGCGATCCTGCTGCCCTATGTGCAGGAGTTCAACCTGATTGGCAACCTGGACCGTTTTGCGGTCATTGCCAAGACCATGCATGTCAATGTGGATGGTATGTCTCCCTTCGAGGCCGGCGAAGCCTGCATCAAGGAGTTGAAGACCTTTGGCCGTTACATGGGCATCGCCCCCAACCTGAAGGAGCTGGGCGTCAAGCCGGAGGACTTCGAGCTGATGGCAGAGCACGCCATGCAGGATGCCTGCGCAGCCACCAACCCCAGAAAGGCCACCAAGGAGCAGATCATCGCCATCTTCCAGAAGGCCTACGACGGAGAATAATCCGCCAACAAAACATCAATCATACACCCAAGGGCGCGGCCGCAGGCCGCGCCTTTTTGCTGTTGTCAAAATGCGCTGCAGAGGGCGAAACTTTGCGGCAGTGGGGGAGCTTGAGGGGAGCAAGACCCACCTCAATCAGATAAAACCGCCGTGGAAAGCCACGCTTGGCTCTCCCTCTGGGAGAGCTGTCGCCACAGGCGACTGAGAGGGCCTTGCGTATAATCAAGCTGGTATGGTCATTGTTTGCCCTCTCC
>CAVBJJ010000003.1:1358-112942 GCA_963595735.1 bacterium | reverse complement strand
CGGTAGCCCAGCCCGCGCACGGATTGGATTTCAAATTCCGGCGCGCCCTCAAAGCGCCGGCGCAGCCGGCCGATATGTACCGTTACCGTTTCCCAGCCGCTGCTGCTCTCCATGCCCCAGATCTCGTCCATCAGCTGAATGCGGGTAAAGGTTTTTCCCGGCTCGGACAGAAGCTTGAACAGCAACTGAAATTCCTTTTGGGGCAGCACCTCGCTTTTGCCGTCCCGGGTGACGGTTTGGGAGTCATAGTCCAGCACCAGGGAGCCGATGACGATCCTCCGGGTACTGGCGATCTGGCTGCGGCGTAGCAGCGCCTGGATCCGCAGGAGCATCTCCTCCTCGTCCACCGGCTTGGTCATAAAGTCATCAATCCCTGCCCGAAAGCCCCGCTTGCGGTCTGCGGGCAGCTGCTTGGCGGAAACCATCAGGATGGGCAGATTGCTGTTCCCCGCCCGCAGCGTTTCCGTAAAGGTATAGCCGTCCATATTGGGCATCATCACATCCAGCAGCACCAGGTCGATGTACTCCTTGTCCAGCAGATCCAGCGCCTTTGCGCCGTCCTCCGCTGTGGAGACCGTGTAATTTGCCGACTCCAGCACCGCCCGCATGAGCCGCCGGGTGTTTTTATCATCATCTACGACCAAGATGTGGAACATTGCGCTCCCTCCCTGCCAAAAAAAGTAATATTTTTTAGTTTGCCACAGGCCATTTTGCTTTTCAAGCATTTTTTGTAAACAAACGCCGGAAAGACTGCTGTAAAGCAAAAAACGCCGTCCGGAGTGCTTTGCCCCGAACGGCGCTTGATACCATAAATAATATAGAATCAGTCCAGATATTTTGCTGCAAATTTTCCCAGCGGCTTTACCGTCTGCTTGACGGCCACGCCCACCAGAAGCGCAGCGGCGATGGAACCCTCCCGGATGCCGCGAAGCTCATGGAACACCACCAGAGACAGCACCGCGGAACCGATCACCACGCTCACATCGAAAATGACCTTCATCGTGGAGAATTTGATGGGCTTTACGGAGCAAACCGCCAGAATAAAGCCCTCGCCGGCCAGAGGCACCGCGTCCGCCGTGACCTCAAAGCCCACGCCAACGGCCACAATGGCAATGCCGATCAGGCAGAAGATCCACTGCTGCCAATAGGCCGTATGTACCAGATAAGGGCCAATCGCCGCATTCATCCAGTCCGTGAAATACCCCAAAATCACCGCGATCACCAGCTGCAGCAGCTGGATGGGCTTATAGTTTTTCCGCAAAATCAGAATTTGACACAGAATCAGGATAGCGTGCCAGATGATGGTCACATTACCCACCGTCAGCGGCGTCATCAGGCTGACCACATACGGAGGGCTGGACACCGGAGAGGTTCCCAAATCGGCATGAATCGCAAACACGATACCGATGGACATAATAAACAGGCCAACGATCAGATAAAGATAGCGCTTGGCATAGACCCAGGCGCTTGACTGCTCGCTGACCTTTTTGTGATGGTGCTGATGCTGCATTTACTGTTCCACTTCTTTCTCTTTTGTCAAATTTTGATGCACCCGCTTCAGCAGCGCTTGCAGGCTTTCCCGTTCCTCCTCGGAAAAGCCCTGGGAAGCACACCGGTCATTTTCCGCAAAGACCTTGTCCATTTCCTCCGCCGCCCGGCGTCCGTCCGCTGTCAGCGAGACAAAAACCGCCCGGCGATCCGCCGCGCCGGGCCGCCGCTGGATCAGTCCGGCCAACTCCATCCGCTGGAGGATGTTTCCCACAGTGGCCGGCTCGATCTCACAGTGCCGCGCGATGGTTTTCTGGTCATGCTCCCCCTGGTGCAGCAAAAATTCCAACACCTTTGGCTGGCCGGGGGTGAGTCCCAGCGCTACTGCGCCGGAGAGGATCCGGCGGTTTTGCGCCGCCTGCACCCGCATGATCAGATAATGCAGAGGTTCCATAGATGCCTGCCTCCTAAATAATAAGGATGCTTATAATCAGCTTTCTTATTATACAAAGCATCTCCCCGGTTGTCAAGGGGTGGCTTCCATGATATAATGTTTTCCGAACTTTTCGACTACATATTATAATGTATAAGGTGATACAACATGAGAATGCGAAAAAAGCCCAATCTTCTGCCCCGTATGGAGCGCTGCGCCGCTTTGCTGGCCGAAAATCCGGAATCCCTTCTGGGAAGCTGGAAAAGCCTTTTGCCCGGCTGCCGGGCGTTGTATGTGGAGCTGGGCTGCGGCAAGGGCCGCTTTACCATGGAGACTGCTGCCGCCGCGCCGGATGCTCTGCTGGTGGCAATGGAAAAGGTTCCGGACGCCATGGTGGTGGCCATGGAGCGCTGCCGGGACGCCGGGCTGGAAAATGTCCGCTTTATGGATCGGGATGTGCGCTGCTGCGGCGAGATCTTCGCCCCCGGCGAGGTGGAACGGCTGTTCATCAATTTCTGCGATCCCTGGCCGAAAAGCCGGGATGCCAAGCACCGGCTGACTGCGCCGGGCTTTCTGCGGCGCTATGCCCAGCTGCTGCCCCTTGGGGGCGCGGTGCATTTCAAAACCGACAACGCCCCGCTGTTTGACTGGTCTCTGGAGCAGTTCCGCAGCGAGGGCTGGCAGCTGCAGGCCATAACGGACGACCTGCACGCAAATGGCCCCGTTGGCGTGATGACCGATTATGAGGCCAAATTCCACGCCATGGGCATTCCCATCCACCGGCTGGAGGCCATCCGCACACCGGAGACCAAAACCCTGGCAGACGGAGAGCCGGAACGCCTGCGCAACGCCAGTTTGGCCGACGCGATGGCAAATCAGAAGCAGGAGGCTGCACAATGAAGCTGATTTCCTGGAATGTAAACGGCCTGCGCGCCGTGGTAAAAAAGGGTTTTCTGGAAATTTTTGAAAGTCTGGACGCCGACTGCTTTTGCCTGCAGGAAACCAAACTGCAGGCGGGGCAGATCCAGCTGGATCTCCCCGGCTATGAGCAGCACTGGGACTATGCGGAAAAAAAGGGTTATTCCGGCACCGCCGTTTTCTCCCGGGTGCCACCCCTTTCCGTGCGGCAGGGGCTGGGCATTGCCGACCACGACACCGAGGGGCGCTGCGTCACGGTGGAGTATGAGGCATTTTATCTGGTCTGCGTTTACACCCCCAACGCCCAGGACGGCCTGCGCCGTATCGACTATCGAATGGCCTGGGAGGATGCTTTCCGGGAATATGTCTGCGCGCTGGATCGGGAAAAACCGGTGGTGATCTGCGGCGATATGAATGTGGCTCACAACGAGATCGACCTGAAAAATCCGAAAACCAACCGGGGCAATCCCGGCTTCTCCGACCAGGAACGGGAAAAATTCTCTGCCCTGCTGGCCGCCGGATTCACCGACACCTTCCGCTACTTGTACCCGGAGCTTACCGGCGCTTACAGCTGGTGGAGCTATCGCGGCAATGCCAGAGCCAACAACACCGGCTGGCGCATTGACTATTTCCTGGTGTCCGACCGGCTGCGGGATAAGATCAAAAGCGCGTTCATCTGCCCGGAAATCTTCGGCAGCGATCACTGCCCCGTGGGATTGGAGCTGGCTCTGTGACGGAAAACACCGGTATGAAAATCGGCAGCGTGGCCATCCCGGGAAAGCTCCTGCTGGCGCCAATGGCCGGGGTGACGGACATCGGCTTCCGCACCGTGTGCAAGGAGCTGGGCGCGGCGCTGTGCTGCAGCGAAATGGTCTCGGCCAAGGCGCTGTGCTATCAGGACAAAAAAACCGTCACCCTGCTGCAAACCCGTCCGGAGGAGCATCCGGTTGCCGTGCAGATTTTCGGCAGCGAGCCGGAAACCATGGCGAAAGCGGCGAAAAAGGCGTTGGAAATATCCAAAGCAGATATTTTAGACATCAACATGGGCTGTCCCGTGGGAAAAATCGTCAAATCCGGCGACGGCAGCGCCCTGATGCAGACCCCAGACAAGGCCAGAGAGATTCTGCACGCCGTCACCGATGCGGTCACCGTTCCCGTCACGGTCAAGTTCCGCAAGGGCTGGGACAAAGGCCATGTCAACGCCGTGGAATTTGCCGGAATGTGCCAGGAGGCCGGCGCCGCCGCCATCGCCGTACACGGCCGTACCCGCGCCCAGATGTACGAGGGGCGGGCGGACTGGGACATCATCCGGGAAGTGAAACAGGCGGTGTCCATTCCCGTGGCGGCCAACGGGGACATCTGGGAGCCGGAGGACGCGCCGCATATTCTCCGCTACACCGGGGCAGACTTTGCCATGATCGGCCGGGGCAGCTTTGGCGATCCCTGGCTGTTTCAGCGGGCAAACGCCGCCCTGGCCGGAGAGCCAGTTCCGCCCCGGCCGCCGCTACGCCAGCGGGTGGAAACCGCCATGCACCAGTTTTCCGTCAGCCTGCTATACAAGCCGGAGCGGGTGGTCTGTCTGGAGGCGCGCAAGCATTTTGCCTGGTATCTTCGGGGCGTTTCCCACGCCGGAAGCTGCAAACGGGAGATCATGGAGGCCGAAACCATGGCCGATCTGGAAAAGGTCGCCGCGCGTATCTGCCGGGAGCTGGAATAAATTTCCGGCAATTCCCAAGTTTGTGCGTGACAGCCATGACGAATCGTTGTATAATATAAAATTGGTATTGTATTTCTGTCTTAATGATAACAACAGAAAAAAGGAGACTTTATCATATGGATTACGCAAAAGAATCTCTTCGCCTCCATGGTGAATGGAAAGGTAAAATCGAGATCACCACTTCCGTCCCGGTCAAATCCCGGGAGGATCTGGCGCTGGCTTATACCCCCGGCGTGGCGCAGCCCTGCCTGGAGATCCAGAAGGATCCGGACAAGAGCTACACCCTCACCCGCCGCCACAATCTCTGCGCCGTGATCACCGACGGCTCCGCCGTTCTGGGGCTGGGCAACATCGGCCCCGAGGCCGGTATGCCCGTCATGGAGGGCAAGTGCGTGCTGTTCAAGGCCTTTGCCGATGTGGATGCCTTCCCCCTGTGCGTCAAGACCCAGGATGTGGACGCCTTTGTGGAGACTGTCCGCCTGATCTCCGGCAGCTTCGGCGGTATCAATCTGGAGGACATCTCCGCCCCCCGCTGCTTCGAGATCGAGCGTAAACTCAAGGCGGTCTGCGATATTCCCGTGTTCCACGATGACCAGCACGGCACCGCCATCATCGTGCTGGCCGGTCTGACCAATGCGCTGAAGCTGGTCAAAAAGGATCGCGGGGATGTGCGCGTTGTCATCAACGGCATCGGCGCGGCCGGCTCCTCCGTGTGCCGCCTGCTCCTGTCCGCCGGCTTCCGGCACATTACCCTTTGCGACAAGGTCGGCATTCTCAACGAAAAGGACGCCGACAAGCTGCACCCCTACATGGCGGAGCTGGCGCGCCAGACCAACCGGGAGGGTCTTTCCGGCGGTCTGAAAGAAGCGCTGGTGGGCGCGGATGTGTTCCTGGGCTTTTCCGCCCCCAATCTGGTCACGCGGGAGATGGTGCAGACCATGAACCGGGACGCCATCATCTTCGCCTGCGCCAACCCTACTCCGGAGATCGACCCGGCGGAGGCCAAGGCCGGCGGCGTTGCCGTGATGGCCACCGGCCGCAGCGAGCTGCCCAACCAGATCAACAATGTGCTGGCTTTCCCCGGCGTGTTCCGCGGCGCTTTCGATGTGCGCGCATCGGACATCAATGAGGAGATGAAAATGGCCGCGGCAGAGGCGCTGGCCGGACTGATCGCGCCGGAAGAGCTGGCTGCGGACAACATCATTCCTCAGCCCTTTGACCCCCGGGTCGGCCCCGCCGTGGCAAAGGCCGTTGCCGAAGCCGCGAGAAAAACCGGCGTGGCGCGCATCTGACACCTCTGATTCCGCCGAGTATTTTGGCCAAGCCAAAATACTGTTGGAAAGCCCCTCTGGGCTTTCCGTGGCGGTTTATCTGATTGAGGCGGGTCTTGACCCCCTCAAACTCCCCCCCGCTGCTGCGGATGTTTTTGCCGGTTGACTGTTCTTTGACGGTCTCCACGGCATATACTTTCCAGAAAAAATTTTAGGAAACGAGGTTTTGCAGTATGGCAATTGTGACTTCCAAGGAAATGTTTGAAAAGGCCTATGCCGGCGGTTATGCCATCGGCGCCTTCAATGTCAACAACATGGAGATCATCCAGGGCATCACCGAGGCCGCAAGCGAGCTGCGCGCCCCCCTGATCCTGCAGGTGTCCAAGGGCGCCCGGGCATATGCCAACCACACCTATCTGATGAAGCTGGTGGAAGCGGCAGTGATCGAGACCGATCTGCCCATTTGCCTGCATCTGGATCACGGCGACAGCTTTGAGACCTGCAAGTCCTGCATCGACGGCGGCTTCTCCTCCGTGATGATTGACGCCTCCTCCAAGCCCTTTGCGGAAAACATCGCCCTCACCCGCAAGGTCGTGGAGTATGCCCATGACCACGGCGTTGTGGTGGAAGCGGAGCTGGGCACCCTTGCCGGCGTGGAGGACGAGGTAAAGGTCTCCGCCGCGGATTCCTCCTATACCCGTCCGGAGGAAGTGGAGGAGTTCGTTTCCAAAACCGGCTGCGACTCCCTGGCCATCGCCATCGGCACCAGCCACGGCGCGTTCAAGTTCAAGCCCGGTACCAAGCCCCAGCTGCGCTTTGACATTCTGGAGGATGTCTCCCGCCGCCTGCCCGGCTTCCCCATCGTGCTCCACGGCGCTTCCTCTGTGCCCCAGGAGTTTGTGGAAAAAATCAATCGCTTTGGCGGCAGTATGCCCGGCGCTATCGGCGTGCCGGAGGACCAGCTCCGCCAGGCCGCAGGTATGGCTGTGTGCAAGATCAACATCGACTCTGATCTGCGTCTGGCCATGACCGCCAGCATCCGGGAGCATCTGGCGCAGAATCCCGATCACTTCGACCCCCGCCAGTACCTGAAGCCCGGTCGTCAGGCCATCAAGGACATGGTCGCTCATAAAATCGTGAATGTCCTGGGCTGCGATCACAAGGCATAACAAAAATTCGGCAAAATTTTCAAAAAATCCTTGACATCTTTGGAGCGTTCTGGTATGATATTAGAGCGCTCCAAAGACAGCAGGTGGCTTTTTGCCATAAATCCTGCCGAGGAATGGCTTCTATGCGATCCAACTGGATCTCAAACAGACGCTTTCTGTTCCCATGTCTTTGCGACATGGGGATTTTTCTTTTTCGGGCGCGAACATTTCCCGTGGAGGTGAAACCCAAATGCCTAACGCAAAAGTTCTCAGCGAAAAGCAGGCCATCGTGGCCGCTTTGACTGAGCGTATCCAGAATGCCACCGCTGGCATTTTCGTTGACTACAAGGGCATCACTGTTGCCCAGGATAACGACCTTCGCCGCGCCCTGCGCGAGGCCGAAGTGGAGTACTCCGTTGTCAAGAACACACTGGTGCGCTTTGCCATCGACAAGCTTGGCTATAACGAGCTGGACGCCATTCTCAACGGCACCACTTCTATGGCCACCACCGCTGGTGATCCCATTGCCCCTTTCCGCGTGATCAAGGAGTTCTCCGACAAGATGGATGACGGTATGTTCACCATCAAGGCAGGCTTCATGGACGGCAAGATCCTGTCTCAGGACGAAATGCGCGAGATTTCCGCGCTGCCCTCCAAGGACGCGCTGTATGGCAAGGTTCTGGGCACCATGCTCGCACCCATCACCAGCCTGGCGGTCGTGCTCAACCAGATCGCCGAGCAGAAGAACGGCGGCCCCGTCGCCGAGGCTCCCGCTGCCGAGTAAGCAGGGAAAACAACACTTTATTTTAGGAGGATACTAAAAATGGCTAGCGAGAAAGTTACCGCTATGATCGAAGAAGTTAAGGCTCTCACCGTTCTGGAGTTGGCCGAGTTGGTTCATGCTCTGGAGGAAGAGTTCGGCGTTTCCGCCGCTGCCGCTGTTGCTGCTCCCGCTGCCGGTGGCGCTGCCGCCGCTGCTGAGGAGAAGACCGAGTTCGATGTCGTCATGACCGAGTTCGGCTCCGAGAAGATCAAGGTCATCAAGGAAGTCCGCGGCATCACCGGTCTGGGTCTGGGCGAAGCCAAGGCTCTGGTCGAGGGCGTGCCCGCCAAGATCAAGGAAGCCGTTTCCAAGGACGAGGCCGAGGAGATCAAGTCCAAGCTGGAAGCTGTCGGCGCCAAGGTCGAGCTGAAGTAAGTTATTCTTCACATAATATCAAAAATGGCGATCTGCTTTTGCGGATCGCCATTTTTATTATCGCCATATCCGATTGATCGTGTGAATCAATCGGATATAACTATTTTACAAAAACTTTGCATTGGAATATAATCAAATTGCTATATGGCAATTTATAGTAAGAAAGGAACGAGACCCATGAAAAAGATCATCGCACTTGCTCTGGCACTGGTCATGGTGCTGTCTCTGGCTGCCTGCAGCAGCAGTAACAACAGCAACCAGAACAACAACACCCCCGCGACCCAGGATCCGACCCCCGCAACGGCGGACGCCAACACCAATGATGATGGCTTCCAGTCCTCCATCATGTTCTGCGGCTCCACCTCCCTGTATCCCATTATGTCCTCCCTGGCTTCCTCCTTCACCGAGGAGTATGTCACCTGGAATAATGTGGATCCCTCCATGCCCGAGAGCAACATCTCCATCTATGTGGCTCCCGGCGGCTCCGGTGTCGGCGTGAGCGCCGCCATCGACAAGACGGCCGACTTCGGTATGCTGGCCCGCGACATCAAGGACGAGGAGAAGGCCGCCCTGGGCGATAACTACTCTGAGTACATCGTCGCCCGCGACGCCCTCACCGTTTCTGTCAACGCCCAGAACCCCATCTGCGATGTGATGGACGATATGTCCACCGATATGATCCGCCAGATCTTCTCCGGCGAGATCACCACTTGGGATCAGGTAGACGAATCTCTGCCTGCGGAGACCATCAATGTCTACATCCGTGACCTGTCCGGCGGCGCCTACGAGGTGTTCCAGAAGGCCATCATGGGCGAGAGCGAAGTCAGCGCCGCTGCCACCCAGTCCGCTTCCATGACGGAGCTGGCCACCAACATCGCCAACGACCCCTGGGGCATCGGCTATGCCGGTTTCGGCGCCTATAACAAGGCCAACGAGGATGCCGGCAGCGCAGTTCTGGTCGCCATGAAGGTAGACGGTGTGGAGCCCACCGAGGAAAACATCCTCGATGGCAACTACACCGTGCAGCGTCCTGTCATGTTCGTCACCGGTGACACCATCTCCGCCAGCGAGCAGGCATTCATCGACTATGTCTTCTCCCAGACCGGCTATGATGTTGTCGAGGCAAACGGCTATATCCCCGCCTTTACGCCCGCTGCCTGAGTTTTCTCTGTAAACTGAAAATCTGTAAAAATCCCAAAACAGCTGCTGCCATCCGGCAGCAGCTGTTTGAGATTGCGGCAAAAAACAGAGACCGCGCCAAAATACGCGGCGAAGCAAGGAGTGTTGTGTATGCGGCAATTCCGCAACCGTTTGTTCTCCGTTCTGGTCATCGCCCTGACGATATTGGCTGTGATCACGCTGGCCTTTGTGATCTATTTCATCGTCCGGGAAGCCCTCCCCACCTTTCAGGAGGTCAGTCTCCACGACTTTTTGCTGGGGCAGCGCTGGATGCCCATCGCCTATACCGGAAGCACCGCTTTCGGCATTTTCAACTTCATCATGGGTACGCTCTTTGTGTCCCTGATTGCCATGCTGATCGCCGTGGCCGTCAGTCTTGGCGCGGCCATGTTTCTGGCAAATGTGGCCTCCGACCGCGCCCGCAGTCTGCTGTACCCCTTTATCGACCTGCTGGCGGGGATCCCCTCGGTGGTCTATGGCTTTATCGGCCTTGTGGTGCTGGTCAAGTTCTTCATCCGCGCCGGCGTACACACCGGCTCCTGCGTGCTGGCGGCCGGCATTCTGCTGGCGATCATGCTGCTGCCCTACCTGATCTCCAGCTTCAGCGAGACCATGCGCAAGGCAAAGGAGCGCTATACGCCCGCAGCCAGCGCCCTGGGGGTGGATTCCTGGTATGCCATGTCCACCATCGTGCTGCCGGCCTCCGGCACCAATCTGCTGCTGAGCATGGTACTGGCGATCGGCCGGGCAATGGGCGAGACCATGGCGGTCATGATGGTCATGGGAAACGCCAACCTTTTCCCCACCCTTTTGGGAAAGGGCGAGAGCATTGCCGCCGTCATCGCCCTGGAAATGGGCACTGCGGTCGTGGGCAGCACCCACTATCACGCCCTGTACGCCGCCGGCTTGGTGCTGATGGTGCTGCTGTTTATCATCAACATCGGCATCTCCCTGCTCCGCCGCCGCTTGCTGCGAAAGGAGGCCTGAAGCCATGCATATTCGCGCACAGCTGACCCGGCTTTGGGCCTATGTGGGCATGGGGCTGGTCTGCGCCGTGATCCTGTTTCTGTTCCTGTATGTGTTTTTCCGTGGCGCGGGTGCGATCAGCTGGGACTTTTTGACCAAGCCCCCCTCCGGCGCGGTGCTGGGACAGGAGGGCGGCATTATGCCCGCCATTGTGGGCAGCCTTTGCTTTACCGGCTGCGCTGTCGCCATCGGTAGCATTCCCGCCATCGCCACAGCGCTGTTTCTGGCCTTTTACTGCAAAAAAGTCTGGCTGAGCCGGATCATCACCCTGGTGGTACAGTGTATCAGCGGCATTCCCTCCATCGTGCTGGGACTGTTTGCTTACAGCTTTCTGGTGCGGGATCTGGCCTGGGGGCGCTGTATTCTGTCCTCCAGCATGGCGCTTGCCATTATGATTTTGCCCTTTATCGAGGTGCGGGCGGAAAAGGCCTTTCGGGAACTGCCTGCTCAGACCCTGCAGGCCTCTCAGGCATTGGGCTGCTCCCGCCTGTACACCATCACCCACATCGTGCTGCCCTGCTGCCGGGGCGAGCTGGTCTCCGGCGTGATTCTGGGCGCCTGCTACGCCATGGGCGCCACCGCTCCCATGATCTTCACCGGCGCAGTGGCCTATGCCGGCGTACCACACAGTCTGCTGCAGCCCGCCATGGCGCTGCCCATGCACCTGTATCTGCTGATTGCCCAGGGTGCAACCTCCATGAGCACGGCCTATGGCACCGCCTTTGTCATGATGGCGCTGATCCTCATCAGCAATTTTCTGGCAACTTTGTACGCAAGGAGGACAAGAAAACAATGGAAATGATCCTAAGCCTGCGGCAGGTCACTGCCAGCTATGACGGCAAGGCCGCCGTGGAACAGGCCAGCCTGGATATTCCCCGGCAGCAGATCACCGCGATCCTGGGTCCCTCCGGCTGCGGCAAATCCACCCTGCTGCGATGCATGAACGGTCTGCTGCAGGAGGAACCGGGTACAGCCGTTACCGGCTCCATCCAACTCTGCGGCAGGGAGATCTCCACCCTGCCCCGGGAGGAACTGCGCCGCCGGGTCGGGCTGGTGTTCCAAACGCCTACCCCCTTTCCCTTTTCCATTTACAAAAACATGACCTATGCCCCCCGGTACTACGGCCAGCGCAGCCGCAAAGCCCTGGACGAGCTGGTGCGGGAAAAGCTGGAGCTGGCCGGCCTTTACGAGGAGGTCAAGGATGACCTGCAAAAAAGCGCGCTGAAGCTCTCCGGCGGGCAGCAGCAGCGACTGTGCATCGCCAGAGCGCTGACGGTGGAGCCGGAACTGCTGCTGCTGGACGAGCCCTGCTCCGCGCTGGATGTGAAAAGCACCGCCGTAATTGAAAACACCTTTCAAAAGCTCAAATCCCATTACACGCTGGTGATCGTCACCCACAACATTGCCCAGGCCAAGCGCATTGCCGACCGGGTCGTGTTTCTCTATAACGGCCGGGTGGTGGAACAGGGCACCCACCTGTTCACCGCCCCCCGAGAGGAGGAGACCCGCGCCTTTCTGGCAGGGCATTTCGGATAATCGGACAAAAGGAGGAAACCCCTATGATCTCCATTGCGATTCCCGGTCGGGAGACCGTGACCATTTCCGCCGTTGTACTGGATTACAACGGCACCATTGCCCGGGACGGCGTGCTGCTGCCCGGCGCCGCCGCGCGCATCCAAAAGCTGACGGCGCTGGCGGATGTCTATGTCCTCACCGCCGATACTTACGGCACCGTTGCCCAGCAGTGCCAATCCCTGGGCGTGTCCCTGCGCACCTTTCCCCAGGCCGGGGCGGCGGACTGCAAGGCGGCGATTGTCCGGGAGTTGGGCGGCGGCGTGTTTGCCGTGGGCAACGGCTTTAACGACATCCCCATGCTGGACGCCGCTGATCTGGCCATTGCCGTTTTGGAGGAAGAGGGGCTTTGTGCCGGACTGCTCCCCCATGCGGATATTCTGGTGCGTTCGGCCGAGGCTGCGCTGGATCTGCTGCTGTATCCCGACCGCATCCGCGCGACGCTTCGCAGCTGATGTTCTATTACAAAAGAAAAATTCCCGCCGATACCGGAATCTGTCCGACATCGGCGGGAATTTTATATCGCATCGTTCTTATGCCTTGGTCACATCGCCAAAGCTGCCCCGGGTCAAGTCCACCAGCGCGGCGGGAGCCAGCTCCACCTGGCTGCCGATTTTCCCAGCACTGACCAGAATGGTCTTCTCCTGCCGGGCGCTGCTGTGGTACACGGTGGGGAATTGCTTTTTCATCCCCACGGGACTGCAGCCGCCCCGCACATAGCCCGTCAGGGGCAGCAGCTGCTTGACATGGAGCATTTCCAAGCTCTTTTCCCCCACGACCTTGGCGGCTTTTTTCAAGTCCAGCTCCTCCGCCACCGGGATCACAAACACATAGTTTTTCCGGCTGGCCGCCACCGTCACAAGGGTCTTAAAAACCCGCTCCGGTGGGATCCCCATGCTTTGCGCCACGGTAACGCCGTCCACCGCCTCGCCTTCCGCATGGGCGTAGCGGTGCGGCGTGTAGGGGATTTTTTTCTGCTCCAGCACGCGCATGACATTGGTTTTTTCCTGCTTTTCCATGAGTTTTCCTCCCGGCTGCGCCGCCGAGCATTGGGGAAACCCCTCAAATGCTCGGCGGCTTTCTTTTATTTTTTCCCGAACAGGGATTTTTTCTCGTAGGGATGGCTTTCGATCGCCACCAGGTCATATCCGGTTTTCTGGATCAGCTCCCGCAGCTGCGCCTCGTCCAAAGCGGCCTCGGAGAGTATTTCCGTGGTCTCCTTGCACCGGGAGGAGGTGACCTTTTTGATAGGAAAGGCCTGCCGGATGGCATCGTTGATATGGCTTTCGCACATCCCGCAGGACATTCCCTTGATGGTTAAAATTGTCTGGATCATAGTGCAGTTCTCCTTTCCTGGTTAGCTTTTTCTAACCATTCGCAGTATAGCACGCACCGGGCGACAATGCAATTATTTTTCCGGAATAAAGCTGTCAAAAATGATGATCTGCGCCCATTTTTTTGCCCGCTTCAGCTGCTTTTGGCTCCGGATCGTCCAGGCCGCGTTTACCACATGGTAGAGCTTCCGGCACAGCCGATAGGAAAACTGGTCGGCGTGCTTGTGGTGATAGGCGATGAAGTCCGGCCGGGTCAGGCCGTTGAGCAGCAGATTGGTCAGCACGAAACGCTCGATGGCGCGGCGCTCCGCCGCCTCCTGTCCGCAGCGGCAGGAAAGCTGCCCCCGCAGTACCGCCGGACGGTGCTTCCGGAACCAGTTGACCACCATAGGGTGAAAGGACTCGATGCAGTACAGCCCTCGATAGTCGTCCAGCATGGCGGCCGCCGCAGCAGCATTTTGGATATGTCTGCCGGCGTGGTACTTGATCTCCACGATCAAGGGTGCCCGCCCGGCAACCAGCGCCAGCACATCCCGAAACAGCGGGATCTGCTCCCGGGTGTTTTGCAGGGAATACTGCCTCAGCTCCGCCAGTGTGCAGTCACAAAGGCGGCGCTTTACCCCGCACATCCGCTCCAGGCTCTCGTCATGGAACACCATCAGAACATTATCGGCGGTCAACTGTACATCCAGTTCAATGCCGTAGCCATGCTCAATCGCCGCGCGAAACGCCGCCATGGAATTTTCCGGGCGCTGGGCGTCGGCGTCGAACAAGCCGCGGTGGGCGATATATTGCCGGGCAAAGGGTGCCATCTGCTCCCGGCGGCTGGTATTGGGCCGCAGGCAGAGCAGATACAGCAGCACGATCGCTGCAAGAACCAGAACAAAACAGAGCATGGTTTACCTCCCTTTTCTCAGAAAATAAAAACGCACCCATCAGAAAAACCGACAGGCGCGCTTTGTGTCTTGTGCATACCGCAGTTACAGCGGCAGAATTTTTTTGCCGTACTCTCCATTGACGACCTGGCCAACGGAATTGTACACCGAAGCCAAACCGCAAACGATTCCCACCACACCGGCGATCAGTCCGATGACATGGCTGCCGGTAAAGTTCTCCAGCGCCAACAGCAGGAACAGGACGGTCAAACTGCCGAACACCAGCTGGGTCACTCTGCTGTGCTTCAGGGTGCAGATAAACATAAACACCGTAAACAGGCACCACAGCAGCAGGTAGATTCCCAGAGATGTTCCCGTGACCGGCTCCAAAGAAGAGAAGGGGTGCAGCCAAATCAGAACCAATGTCCACCAGAACATACCATAGGCACTGAATACCGTGCCGCCAAAGGTATTGCCCTGCCGCATCTCCCGGATCCCCACAAGGATCTGGATCAGTCCGCCCATGCCCAGACCCATGGCAACGACCACGATGTCCAGGGGCAGGATCCCCACATTGTGCAGGTTCAGCAGCGTGGTGGTCATACCAAATCCCAACAGACCCAGGGGATCCGGATTGGCTACCCGTTCTTTTTCTTCCAAGCTTGACAACATTTTCTTTCGTCCTCCCTCTTTTGCCAAAAAGGCACAAGGAGGATTATAGCACAGCCAGCCGGAAATGCAAGTTCTACAACTGTACAAACAATCTATCATACAACTTTTTGTAGAACCGCTCTATCTCGCCTTGGTTTTTCCCCTTTTATTTGTCACAATTTTTCTGCCAGTTCCAGGAATCCCGGCACATATCATCCAGACTTTTTTCCGCTTTCCAGCCCAGAAGCCGCTTTGCCTTTTCCGCATCGGCATAGTAAGACGCCAGGTCTCCGGCGCGGCGCGGCGCGATCACATAGGGAACCTTTACCCCATTTGCCCGCTCAAAGGCGTGTACCACATCCAGCACACTGTAGCCCTGCCCGGTGCCCAGGTTGACGGCCTCCGCCCCGGTGTGCTTCAGACTGTACAGATAGGCGGCAAGATGCCCCTTTGCCAGGTCTACCACATGGATATAATCCCGCACCCCGGTGCCGTCCGGCGTGGGATAGTCGTTGCCGAACACGGACAGCTTTTCCCGCACGCCCGCCGCCACCTGGGTGATGTAGGGCATCAGGTTGTTGGGGATCCCGTTGGGCTTTTCCCCGATCAGGCCGCTTTCGTGAGCGCCGATGGGGTTAAAGTAGCGCAGCAGCACCACGCTCATCTCCGGATCTGCCACCGCCGCATCCAGCAGGATCTGCTCCACCATGAACTTGGTCCAGCCATAGGGATTGCTGCAGCAGCCGGTGGGCATGGTCTCCAGATAAGGCGCGGGGTTGTTCTCCCCATAGACCGTGGCAGAGGAGCTGAAAATAAAGCGCTTGCATCCGTGCGCCGCCATGACCTCCAGCACTGTCAAGGTGGTGTCCAGATTGTTGCGGTAGTAGGCCACCGGCTTGCGCACGGATTCCCCCACCGCCTTAAAGCCGGCAAAATGGATCACGGCGTCAATGGAGTTTTCCGCAAAGATCTGCTCCACTGCCGCCCGCTCTGCCACATCCGCCCGGTAAAACTTCGGGGTCTTGCCGGTGATAATTCCAATGCGCCGGATCACATCCTCCGAACTGTTGGACAGGTCATCTGCAATGACCACATCCTGCCCGTTTTGCAGCAGGGCCACCGCCGTGTGGGAGCCAATGAAACCGGCGCCGCCGGTGAGAAGAATCGCCATAGTTTTCGCCTCGCATATCTGATCCCTCGGGATCCGTTGTTGTTTCAGTATAGCACACTTTTTTTCCCTTCACAAGGCGAACAGGGCGAAAAACCGGCAAAGGCTTTTCCACAAAAAAACATGGCAGGGGCTGACCACGGCGCCGCCCTTTTACCAGGTCAGGGAGAGCTCCACCAGTTCCGGGGTCTCCGGCTTGCCGATGTGCGGCTCTTTTTTGTCCAGCGCGGAAAGCTGCGCCATTTCGGCATCGGTCAATGTGAAGTCCAGCAGCGCAAGGTTTTCCCGGATATGCGCCGGCTGTGTGCTTCTGGGAATGACGGCGATCCCCTTTTGGGTCAGAAAACGGAGTAAGATCTGCGCCGGGGTCTTGCCGTATTTCTCCGCTGCCGCCAGCACGGCAGGCTCTCTGAACATCTCGTTTCGATTTCCCTGCCCCAGCGGCGCATAGGCCATATGCGCCACCTGCTTTTTGTCCATCCAACTCCGCTCCACACTGCGCTGGCAGTAGAGGTTGGTTTCGATCTGGTTGACTGCCGGAATGATTTTATTGTAGGCGATCAGGTCAAGCAGCTGGTCAGGCTCAAAGTTGGAAACGCCGATCGCGCGAAGCCTGCCGCTCTCATACAGCGTTTCCAGGCTGCGCCACGCCGCGTAGTAATTCGCAAACGGCCAGTGCAGAAGCAGCAGGTCGATGTAATCCGTTTGCAGAGCGGCAAGCGACTGCATCACGGTTTTCTCGGCATTTTCATAGGATTTGAAATTGAGCTTGGTGACAAGAAACAGCTCCCTGCGGTCGATGCCGCTGGCGCGGATGCCCTCTCCCACTTCCTTTTCGTTACCATAGGCCTCGGCCGTGTCGATCATACGATAGCCGCTTTGCACCGCTTCCCTGACCGCGTTGGTGCAGACCTCTCCGCATAGCATAAATGTGCCAAAGCCCACAAGGGGCATTTGCACGCCGTTGTTCAAAGTAAAATATTCCATGGTTCCTCCTCCGTCGCCGCAATTGCGCAGGCGTATGCTCTATGCTATAATCATTTCAGCCTGTCCGCCAGGCATTTCGGCTATGCCAAAATACGCTTGGAACGCCGCAAAAGGCTTTCCCCGGCGGTTTCTGCTGACTGCCTGTTTTTCGGCAGTCTCATTTTAACAGCTTCGTGTAACACGAAGTCAAGAGTTTTTTGTAGGGAGGAAGCAGTATGTCATATACGATCAAACAGATGGCGGAGCGCTTCCGGGTCACAGAGCACACCCTGCGGTTTTATACGGACAGGGGTCTGCTGCCCTGTAAGCGCGATGGCCGCAACCGCCGGGTGTTCACCGAGGAATCCGTGAACTGGATGCAGGGGATCCAGTGTCTAAAGGGCTGCGGGGCATCCCTGGAGGATATCCAGGCGTATTGCCGCCTGTGTCTGCTGGAGGAATCGGAGGAAAACCTGCGGGCGCGGTATGCGATCATCCGGAAGCAGCGGGATGCCGCCTATCAGCGTCTGGAGGAAGCCAAAGCCACCGCAAGCTACATGGACAAAAAAGCGGCGCACTATGAAGCCATCCTCGCAGGACTTGCCCCGGATGACACCAATCCGAAACATTGGACAAAAGAAAACCGGCCAAAGCACAAATGCCCATAAAGCCCAAGGCCACCCGGAATGCACCGCATACCACAAAATCCAGGAATCAGGAGGCGCCATGACCATGCAGACAAAACGCCAAAAGCAGATCCTGGCCTTTTTGACCGGCAAATTCGGCAAAGCCAGAGGAAGCGCCCTGTTCGACCGGCAGGCCAGAGCTCTTCAAACCTTGATCCAGAGTGAAAGAAACCGGTCAAAAAGCCAGAGAAAAACGCTGGTACAGACCATTCTCCCCTGTATCGCCCTGTATCAGACCCTGTTGGAAAACGGCTTTTCGGAGGAGCAGACCTTTGCCTGTATGGAAAGCTATCTTCTGGATATCGTCGCGGCGCAAAAGCACGCCTTTACCGCAGGGTTGGAATGGATACCGGGCTTTTACGCCATTTACAGCAGGATATTTTTGAACATCACAGGCAGCTCCGACCTGTGGGAATGCACACAAACGCACAGCCGGGACAGCTTTTCCGTTACCATCACAAAATGCCTTTGGCACACGGCCTGCGCAGAAGCCGGCTGCCCGGCGCTGTGTCGCCTGTTTTGCGACTCCGACCCGATCACATACGGCGGGCTGAAAAAGCTGGGCTTTTCCCGCACGACAACGCTGGGTCACGGCGGCGCTTGCTGCGATTTTCGTTTTTTCAGAAAATAGCGAAGCAGAAGCTTGGCGTTCCGCCGGATTTTTCCCCGGAGATAATTTACAAATCCGCCCCTTTGCGCTATAATGCAGAACATACGAAGCAATATTCTGTCAAACTGTCCGGGACTTTTTGACAGTTCCAAAAGCAAAGCTGCCGGAACCCTCCGGTTTTTTTGATAAAGGAGGTCGAATCCCATGACAAAATCCCCTGTTTTTGGCTTTCTCGGCTGCGGCAACATGGGCGCTGCCCTGGCGCGCGCCGCGGCAAAAAGCCTGTCTCCGGAGCAGATCCTGCTGTCCAACCGCAGTCCGGAAAAGGCGGAAGCCCTGGCAACAGCCCTGGGCTGCACCTGGGGTGATAACGCCCTGTTGGCCGAAAAAAGCGACTTTTTATTTCTGGGCGTCAAGCCCCAGATGCTGCCGGAGCTGATGGCGCAGCTGCGCCCGCTGTTCGCCGCCCGCAGCAAGCCCTGTGTGCTGGTGACCATGGCCGCCGGTGTTTCCATCGCGACCGTGCGAGAGCTTTCCGCAACAGACTGGCCGATCATCCGCATCATGCCAAACACCCCCTGCGCCGTGGGCGCGGGAATGCTGCTGTGCACCGCAAAAAACGCCGCCCCGGAGCAGCTGGAACAGTTTTCCGCCGCAATGGCCGCCTCCGGCAAGCTGGATTGGCTGGACGAAGCGCTCATTGACGCCGGCAGCGCAGTCTCCGGCTGCGGCCCGGCCTTTGTCTATCTGTTTGCCGAGGCGCTGGCAGACGGCGGCGTGGCCTGCGGCCTGCCCCGGCGCAAGGCGCAGCTGTACACGGCGCAGACCCTTTTGGGCGCGGCGCAGCTGCTGCTGGACAGCGACGCCGGCCCCGGCCCGCTGAAAGACGCGGTCTGCTCTCCCGGCGGCACCACCATTCAGGGGGTGCGGGCGCTGGAGGAAAAGGGACTGCGCAGCGCCGCCATGGAGGCGGTTCTTGCCGCCTATGAGAAAACCCTGGAGCTGGGAGGTAAAAAATGAGAGTTGTTGTCAAAGTTGGTACTTCCACCCTGGCGCACAGCACCGGGCGGCTGAACATCCGCCATGTGGACGATCTGGTACGGGTGCTCAGCGACCTGAAAAACGCCGGCCACGAGCTGGTGCTGGTGTCCTCCGGCGCCATCGGCATGGGCGTTGGCAAGCTGGGTCTGCCCTGCCGCCCGGATGATATGCCAACCAAGCAGGCCGCCGCGGCTGTGGGGCAGTGCGAGCTGATGTATACCTACGACCGGCTGTTCTCCCAGTACAACCACACGGTGGCGCAAATTCTGCTGTCCGCAACGGACATCAACGATCCCTATCGCCGCACCAATGTGCAAAACACCCTGGGCAGACTGCTGGAGCTTGGCTCCCTGCCGATCATCAATGAAAACGACGCGATCTCTACGGATGAGATCGGCGTGGTCACGACCATTGGGGAAAACGACACCCTTTCCGCCGTGGTGGCGCGCCTGCTGAAAGCGGATCTGCTGGTGCTGCTGTCGGACATCCAGGGACTGTACACCGCCGACCCCCGCAAGGACCCCAACGCCAGGCTCATCCCCCAGGTGGAGGAGATCACCGAGGATATTCTGGCACTGGGCGGCGGCAAGGGCAGCTCCCTGGGCACCGGCGGTATGCACACCAAGCTCACCGCCGCGAAGCTGGCGACCGAGGCGGGAACGGACATGGTCATCACCGATGGCGGTCAGCCCGCGCTGCTGTATGATATTGTAGAGGGTAAGCCCGTTGGCACCCGTTTTCTGGGAAAAAAGGAGAAACAGGCATGACAACAAGAGAAATTTTACTTGCGGCCAGAGGGGCAAAAAGCGCCCTGGTCACCGCAAATTCCGAAATGAAAAATCAGGCGCTGCTGGCAATGGCGGAAGCGCTGCTGACCCATGAGGCGGAAATTCTGGCGGCAAACGCCCAGGATATCGCGGAAAATCAGCAGGCGCTGGGACAGATCATGGTCGATCGCCTGCGCCTGACGCCGGAGCGCATTGCCGGTATGGCAAAGGGCATCCGCGAGGTGGCGGCGCTTCCCGATCCGGTGGGCAAGGTGCTGCGCCGGGTGTCCCGCCCCAACGGCATGGTCATTGAAAAGACCAGCGTTGCCATGGGCGTGATCGCCATTATCTACGAAAGCCGCCCCAATGTCACCAGCGACGCCGCCGCGCTGGCGCTGAAAGCCGGCTCCGCCTGCGTGCTGCGGGGCGGCAAGGAGTCCTTCCGCAGCAACAATGCCATTGTCTCCGCCCTGCGTCAGGGGCTGGAAAAGGTGGGGCTGCCGGCCGATCTGGTCTGCCTGATCCAGGACACCACCCGCGCCTCCTCCACGGAGCTGATGACTGCCAACGGGCTGGTCGATCTGCTCTTCCCCCGGGGCGGCGCCGGACTGATCCGTGCCATCATCGAAAATGCCACCGTCCCCTGCATCCAGACCGGCACCGGTATCTGCCATGTGTATGTGGACGCGGCGGCCGATCAGGAAAAAGCACTGCGCATCATCGAAAACGCCAAAACCAGCCGTCCCTCCGTCTGCAATGCGGAGGAGGTCTGCCTGGTACACTGGGACATTGCCGCGCAGTTCCTGCCCAAACTGCAGCGGCTGCTGGTGCAGGAGCGCACGCCCCCGGTGGAGCTGCGCCTGTGCCCGGAAAGCGCGGCCATCATCCCCGGTACCCCGGCCGGTGCGCAGGATTTTGACACCGAATTTTTGGACTATATTCTGGCCGTCAAGGTGGTAAATAGCGTGGAGGATGCCATCGCCCACATTGCCGCCCACTCTACCGGCCACAGCGATGCGATCATCACCGAGGATCCCGCCGCTGCGGAGGCGTTCACCGCCCAGGTGGATTCCGCCGCGGTGTATGTGAATGTGTCCACCCGCTTTACCGATGGCGGCGAGTTCGGTCTGGGCTGTGAAATGGGCATTTCCACCCAGAAACTCCACGCCCGCGGCCCCATGGGGCTGGAGGAGTTGTGCAGCTACAAGTACATCATCCGCGGCAACGGTCAAATTCGCTAAGCCGAAAATCATCGGAGGAGATTTTTCTCCTCCCACTCCCCCTCCCCCGGACAACTGCTTGTTTTGTCCGGGGGCTTTTCCTATCTTTGGTACGGAGCGGCCGCTTTTTCGCTTTTTCCGGGGCAAATCGTGGCAATTTTGCAACCAAATTGTAAACTTTGTATTACTACTGGCAAAAAGGGATTGCAAATCCGCAAACAGGCTCTATAATATAAGTGTAGTCTGTAAATTCAAGGTAAACCCTGAAAGGAGTTGACCCCCATGCACCGTTTTCGTCGCTGGCTTGCCGGCAGAAACGGTTTTGACCAATTGTCTCGTTTCTGCATTCTGATCGCCTGTATTCTGCTGGTGGTCAATCTCCTGTTTTCCAGCCCGCGGGTGTCCAGCGTGTTGTGGTTTTTGAGCATTTTGTTGGTCGCCTATGTGTACTTCCGGGCGTTCTCCCGGGATGTTTACAAGCGCCAGGCGGAAAACACCCGCTTCCTGCAGCTGCGCTGGAAAATCCAAAACCGCCTGTCCGGCATGCGAGATATGTGGCGGCAGCGGCGGGAATACTGCTTTTTCCGCTGTCCCGCCTGTCACACCGTTCTGCGGGTGCCAAAGGGAAAAGGCCGCGTCCGCATCGTCTGCCGGAAATGCGGCAACGCCTTTGAGCGGAAAACCTGATTTTCAACAATGCAAAACACAAAAGACCATCGGCTCGCACCTCACAGTGTGTCCCGATGGTCTTTTTCTACCTCTACGCAAAAACTCCCATGCCCGCTGTCGGACATGGGAGTCTGGATAAGTGCGTTGGGAATCAGGTGTGGATGCGCTTGTGCAGCTTTCGAATCCATGCCTGCCGGCTGATCCAGGCGCCAAAGCGTTCCTGAAACACCGTGCAGACCTGCAGCAGGGGCTGCGCCAGGAAGCTGAACACCAGCATGACCAGCACACAGGCAAAGTCCAGTCCCGTAAGGGTAAACAGCTGGTGCAGCACCACCACGCAGAACAGATACATGATGATCAAAAATCCCATCAACAGCTTTCGCAGCGGCGTGTAGGGCTGGCACAGGCTGTGTACCATGCAGAAGCCCACCACCGACACCACTACCGTGGCAATGGTGCTCATCATGCCCTCCGGGAAGCCAAAGGCCTCGTTGAACAGGATAACACCCAGTATCAAAATCAAATCGGTGATGGCCGCCGGCAACGCCTTGGAAATGACATTGCGCAGGAATCTGCCCTTGATGCGGCTGTTGTTCGGCTCCATGGCCAGCACAAAGGAGGGAATACCGATCGTGACCGTACTGACCAGGGACAGCTGACTGGGGGTAAAGGGATACTGCCAGGTGAAGATCAGGGAGAGGATGGCCAGGCAGAATGAGAAAATATTCTTGACCAGGAACAGACTGGCGCTGCGTTCGATATTATTGATGACCCGCCGCCCCTCCATGACCACATTGGGCATGGAGGAAAAGTTGGAGTCCATCAGCACAATGTGGCTGACCTGACAGGCTACCTCGCTGCCGGAAGCCATGGCGACGGAGCAATCCGCCTCCTTCAGCGCCAACACATCGTTGACGCCGTCGCCGGTCATGGCAACGGTGTGTCCCGCATCGTGCATGGCGCGCACCAGCTTGCGCTTTTGATCCGGCGTGACCCGTCCGAACACGACATAGGCATTGGCCGCCTGCCGGAGCTTTTCATCGGTATCCAGCGTGCGGGCATCCACGAATTTGTCGGCATTCTGAATTCCGGCGCGCTTTGCCACCTCAGAAACGGTGAGCGCATTATCGCCGGAGATGACCCGAACCGTGACCCCCTGCTTGGCAAAGAAACGGAAGGTGGCCGGTGCCTCTTTGCGGATCTTGTTGGCCAGCAAAATCAAGGCCAGGGGCATGATCTCCCCGGTCAGATCCTCATCGTCCAGATTGCCGTCATACAACGCCAACAGCAGCACCCGGCAGCCCTTGGAAGAGTAATAGTCGATCTGCTCGGCGTATTCGTCGATATCGTCGCCCAAAATCATTTCCGGTGCGCCCAGAAGATAGGTCTCATCCTTGTCAAAGCTCACGCCGCCATATTTCCGCGCGGAGCTAAAGGGCAGAATCTTGGCAGCGTGCTGGTGCACCTCTCCGGAAAAATACCGGCGCAGCGCCGCCATAGTGTCGTTATCGTCCTGCTGAGCGAACACATAGTCCGCCATGACCATGCGGATGTCGCTTTCGGCAAAGCGCTCCGGACACAGCAGGGCGACATCCTCCACGATCATTTTGTTTTCCGTAATGGTGCCGGTTTTGTCCACGCACAGGGTGTCTACCCGCGCCAGCGTCTCGATGCAGCTCATATCGTGCACCAGCGTTTTCCGCTGGGCAAGGCGCAGAATGCCCGCCACCAGCGCCAGACTGGTCAGCAGGTACAGTCCCTCCGGGATCATGCCCACCAGCGCGGCCACGGTGGACACCACGCCGTCCTGGAAGCTGCGATCCAGCCAGAGCACTTCCTTGACGCACAGGGCAATGCCCAGGGGGATCAGCAAAATGCCGATCCACTTGACCAGCGCGGTCAGGGAGCGCATCATTTCCGACTGCTGCGGCTCCTTGGCTTTTTTGGCCTCCAGCGTCAGGCGGGAGACATAGGAGTCCGCGCCCACGGCGGTCAGGCGCGCCTTGACCACGCCCGCCACCACAAAGCTGCCGCTTTTCAGCTCCGCGCCCACTTCCTTTTTGATCTCGTCCGCTTCGCCGGTGATAAGGGCTTCGTTGGTGTGGCACTCGCCATCCACCACCACGGCGTCGGCATAGATCTGGTGGCCGGCGCAGAACATGACGATATCGTCCCGCACCAGCGTGTCGATGGGTACGGTGCGGCGTTTGCCGTCCCGTATTACAAGGGCTTTGGCGCTATTTATGATGTTTAATTTATCCAGCGTCTGCTTGCTGCGAAGCTCCTGGATAATACCAATGGCAATGTTTGCCGCGATGACCGGCATAAAGGTCAAGTTATACCAGCTGCGCACGGCGATGATCAGTCCCGCCAGAATGAAGAACACCATGTTGAAATAGGTGAACACATTGCCCATGACGATCTGCTTTACCGTTTTGCTGGGCGGTTCCACCGGGGTGTTGACATAGCCGGCCTGGGTGCGCTCCCGCACCTGGGCTGCGTTCAGTCCGGTTTCCGGATCGGCACAGACCACCGGAACCGGCTTGCGTTTCATCTGGGCTGCCTGGGGATCCGTTTCTGGACATTTCCCAAATTTGTTTTTCAGTTTTTGGAGTTCATGCAGCATCGATTTCCGTCTCCTGAAAATGATTTGTCCCGTGGGCTGGCTTCCGAAATTCAGCTTCTGTCTATTTTACCACATCTTGCCTGAAAAGATATATAATTTTTGCAAACTTTTAAATTTTTTTGAAAAAGCAAATTCCCCTGTCTCCAGACAGGGGAATTTGCTGAGATTTTCTATTTGACTGCGTTTTTGAAATTCATGAATATCTGGGCTACCTGGGCGCGGGTAGCGGCGCCCAGAGGCGAATAGCTGCCATCTCCCATGCCGCTGATGACGCCGGCCTGCTGCAGGGCATAGACCGCCGTGCGCTTGGCATCGGAGCTGATGCGGCTGTCATCACTGAAGCTGGCCTTTGCGGTGGTGCTGGGCAGCGTCAGACCGTATTTGTTGCTGTAATTATACAGGATCAGCGCCATATTCTCCCGGGAGATGGCGTTGTCACCGCCAAAGCTGTCGGCGGTGGCGCCGTTCAAAATCCCCGTGAGATAGGCCCACTGGGCATAGCCATTATAGTATTTGTTCTGTCCCAAGTCGCTCTGCCCGCCGGTATAGGCCTTGAAGTAGTCCCCCCGGATATAGCCGGTTTTGGACTGGCTTTGCACCTTATACCAAGTGTAGCCGCCGGACTGGGTGCTGCCCAGAACCAGGCAGATATCGTGCTTGTTTTTGGTGGCAACGATGGTACTGCTGGTGCTGGCCGCGCTGCGCAGCCGCACCTCGTTCCCGGTGACGATGCCGATATTGCCGGAGAATTCCTCCTCCCCTGCCATGCGTCCCAGCGCCGTGATGAACATACCGCGGCTCATGGAGATGTTCGGGGCAAAGCTGGTATCGCTCACACCCTTGAACAGGTTGCTGCCATACACATAGTTCACCGCGCTGTAAAACCACTGACTGCTTGTGACATCGGTAAAGGGCAGGCTGACAGACTTGACCTTGAAGCTGGCGGCGATGGTGTGGTTGCCGCTCAGGCCGGTAAAGCTGTAACTGCTTACCGCGCCCACGCTTTTGCCATCCACCTTGACATCTGCGATCTGGTATCCGCTGCCGGCAGTGATGGTATAGCTCTGGCTGCCGCCCTGGAACAGCTGCTTGCTGCCGCTGGGCGAAATGCTGCCGCCGGTCCCGGCGCTGGCGGTGATGGTATAGCTCTGTCCCAGCTTATAGGTCAGCGTTGCCACAGAGCTGGGCGTGCAGCCATAGGCTACGCCAATGACCTTGATGGTCGTGTCCTTGGTAATGGTGATGGGGGAAACATACTTGGTGCTGCTGGTGGTCGGCGTGCTGCCGTCGATGGTATAGTACAGCGCCGCCCCGCTGGTTGTGGTGCTCAGGGTGATCTTTGCCCCGGAGGCCACTGTATTGCCGGAGCTCAGCCCACTGGTCACGCTGCCTGTGGGCGTTGCCACCGGCGGGATCGTCACCTTGTAGGTCATGGTGCGGTGCTTGTTATAGTTCCCGCTGACGGCAATGGCCTTGACCGTCGTCCCCTGAGAAAAGGTCAGCGCGCCGGTATATTTCTGGCTGCTGGTGGTCGGCGTGCTGCCATCGGTGGTGTAATAGATGGTACCGCCGCCGGGCGCGGAAAGGGTCAGGCTCTTTGTACCATAGCCCGAGGTCACCTTGCAAATAGGCGCGGCGTCCAGGCAGTTTTCACACTTTTCCCCATCCAGCGGCACGGCGCAGCTGTGGGTATAGGTCACGCTGTCCCGGGTGGCCAGGCGGTAAATGGCATAGCCGCCGCTAAGATAATAGCTCTGGATGCGGCTCAGGTCATAGGCTCCGCCCTGTCCATATACCGTGGTCTTGGTCTTAACGGGGGTTTCCTCCACGATCGTCACCTGGATGAGGTTGCCCTCGCTGTCATACTTCACATCCGAGACCATGACGATATGGCTGGTGGTGTGGTTGAGGGCGTCGCCCACCTGCACGCTGTAAACGCTCTGGTCGCTGACCTTGGTGGCCACATTGGCCCAGCCATAGGTCGTAGTGCGGTTTTTCAGCTGCCAGGCATAGGAGACAAAGCCGCTGCAATCCGTGGAATACGCCGGGGCGATTTTGTTGTAAGTAGAATAGGTGGTATAAAACACGCTGGTGCTGTCCGCCACGGCCGCGGCGAATTTTTCCAGGCTGACATTATAGCCCACATAGCCGCCGTTGTTCACCGGCTGGCCATAGGGCAGGCCGCTAATGGTGTTGCCTGCGGTGAAGGTGCCGCGATAGCCCCACTGGTAGCGGTCGATCAGCGGCGTCCACTGGATCTCCAGCAGCTGTCTGGCGCGGCGCACCATGTTTTTCTGTCCCTGGCTGACGGTGGGAATCACCGCACCGGGCACATCGCCGCCGGAGCCGGCTGCCGGCGTGTCCAGCAGGCTGACCTCCTGGGCATTTTCCTTACAGTATTCGCAGTCCTCCTCCGCCAGCTCGCCCAGAAGCTCTGTGGCGTCCTGCTGCCCATGGAGGTCAAACTCCTGCAGCACCAGCTTGCCGGAAAACAGATCCGAAAGCCCGATCTGATAGTCCTCTTCCTCCTGGCTCAAAACCAGCCATCCGGAGTCGGTATAGGCGCTTTCCACATGGTGCAGCACAGCCTTTTCCCCGGCGTACAGGTCATAGTCCAGCACCGTGCCGGTCAGGCAAATGTCCCCATACTCCGTGGGCAGAAGCTTGATCACATTCTGCAGGCTGCCCCGCTGGGTGAGGGTGTCCGTTTGCATATCATAGGCAAAGACCCTTCCGCCGGACAAAAACCGCAGCTGATCGCCGATCACATACAGCTGCTTGATCTTCTCACTGTGCTTGTACACCGTGCTGTCTTTTCCGTTTTTCAGGGAAAGGCTGTGTACGCTGCCATCCTCCAGCGTATAGTACAGCAGGTCGCCGCGCAGGTTCAGGTTTCCGGCCTTGGCCGTGGATAGCTGCCTGACCCCCGCCGTGGTCTCCGCAAAAATGCCGCTGTCCTTGCTGTAATAGAAAGTGTCCTCTGTCAGCAGCATGGTTCCGCCGTTCTGGATATTCAAATCCGTATTCCCCGGCGTTTCCCAGGCATCCGATGCCGCCAGCGCACCGGTCGCCAGCAAAAGTACGGCTGCCAGCGCAGAGAAGAGTAGTATCGTACTTTTCTTTATCATAGTACCTCCGTTTCTGTGTTGGACAACTGTTTTTTCAAAAACAGGATCGCTTTTTCTCAGCAGCTTATACAGTGGCATTGTAACATACCGCAAATCAACTTACAAGAAAAAACAATATTTTCCAGTTTGCCAATGCTTTTCCGGTTTTTCTCGCCACATTCTACAGCAGTATCCCACATCTTTTTTACACATTCATCAAACTTTTTTCTGTTTTGTTCAAAAAATATACTTGATTTTTGAGCAATTTTGCGATATCCTTTTTTAGTGTATGATTGAAGTACAAAATTAAATTTGTATACAATGTGAAAATTTAATAAACTGATTTCTCAATTTTATAACTAGAAAGGTGGATTTTATGGCACAGCTCACACGAAAAGCCATTATAAATACTTTTCAGGATATGTTGGAAAAAATGCCTTTCAACAAAATCACCGTTTCTGCCCTGGTCACCCGCTGCGGCATCAGCCCCAACACATTTTACTATCACTTCCGCAACATCCACGATCTGTTGGAGTGCTGGTTCCGGGACAAGCTCAACCTGTATTTTCTTGCCGCCCGCAGCCAGTACAACTGGCAGGATCCCCTCAAGGCCTGCCTCCACCGACTGCAAAGCAATTCCCAGCTGCTCTCCCATTTCTCCGACTGTCTCCCCCGGGACAGACTGGAGGGGCTGGTGTTTGAGTGCAGCCACCGTTTCTTTTATGACTACATCCGCCACCGGAGTCGGGGCGCCGCGCTCACAGAGAAGCAGATCCAGGATACAACGGATCTGTGCTACTATGCGTTTTTTGGCTTCCTGTTCAAGTTCCTCTGGACCCAGATGAATGAGGACTGCAATGCCGCTGTGGATCGCCTGAGCGAGCTGTTTGAGACCTTTATCATGCGCACACTTCCCGATCCCCACCCCCATCGCCAGAACCACCAGAATTCGGGCAGCATCTGGCAGCTGGAGGCCGATACGACCCAGGCCTGCTGATCCCCTTTTCGGAACAAGAGATTCCAACAAGCCCCATATTGTGGATACAAAATCAAAAATGCAGCGCTCCGCAGCCGGAACACCGGCCATAGAGCGCTGCATTTTTCTCTTTTTTAGTCTTGCGGCATCTGGAAATCCATCAGTTGATCCTGAATCCGGGCGCAAACCGCAACCAGATTGCCCTTTTTCTTCTGGCGCAGGGCTTCTTCTTTCACCTGCTTAAAGGCCTGCTTGATCTCTTTTCCGCTCAACTCCGTCACGCCAAAGACAATGTCCAGATCTTTGATATCGGAATTGGGGTCCACATTGCCGGCCTTGGTTGTCAAAACGCCCTCCGCTTCAATATACGAGCAGTTGGCAATATGGGTGGCCAGGGCATCCGCCAGCATCGCATTGGGAGAAAACACGCTGACTCCCTGGCACACGCCGCGGGTCAGGCTTCTGCCGCCCAGACCGCTGGTGGCAATACCGCCGATCCCATCCTCTGCATGAACTGTGACCGCACGATCCATCTGCCCGCTGGACAGGCTCGTGACCAGCCCCACCTTGACCGCGGTGCCAGGCTGCAGGCGCAGCGCAATGTCTCCGCCGTTGTTGACCATCACGCGGCTGGCGCCTTTGGAGAAAAGATAATCCGCCACCGCATCGGCCACTGTGCCGGCCACCGTCGCCATCGGCGTCAGGGTCGGTTCGTCCACAGCCAGAACGGTTTCCACCATTTTGCGCGGCAGACCGCTGAGCTCCTCCAAAGGAATCTCCGCAGGATAGCTGCGCAGATAATGCAAGGACGCCGTGATCTCCGTCAAGGCGCTGTCGATCACGCCAAAAGCCTCGCAGCAAAGCTCGGTCAGAGGCTCGCCGTCCTTATCCGCCATGACGACCATGGTGGTCGGGCCATAGTTGAACAACACCTTGCCAGGGGAAAGCACACGCCAGTGCTGGTTCTGTTCTTCCTGTTTCTGCTGCATTTCTATCCGCTCCCTTTTGTTGTCAGTTTTCCGTAAATAGCAAGAAAGTTCCTACTGGGCGAGAGAGGGGGCTGTGCTCACACACGCCCCCTCCCCCACATAGGTAGGAGCTTAGTCTACTTCAATATCAATTTCGTACGATACCCGAACGAGTTGACCGTTTCCGGCGCTTAGCGCAGGGTCTTGTCAGTCTGCAGGGTGACGATCTCGTACTTGTGGTTCTTCATCAGCTCCTCAACAGGAACGATGGCATCCATGTAGCCGCCCATCTCTTCGTAGGTCTCGCGAGTCATGGTGACTTCCATGGGGCAGACGCTTGCGGGAGTGGGAACCCAGGTGAAGGATCCCTCGGGCATGTAGGTAACATCTGCCTCAGCAGTGATACCGCCGCCCGGCCAGATGTGGCAGGGCTGACCGTTGATGGTGTAACGGCACTTACCGGAACGCAGCGCACGGTTGACAGCCAGAGAGTCGTTGCGGACGATGGTATCGCGGATACCGCCACCGAAGCCGGAAACGACAGTCACGGTGCAGTTGCAGGGCTCGCACTCGTTGCGCATCCACTCGAGGACCTTCATGACCTTCTCGGGGACGGGCTTCTCAACGGGCTCCAGATTCTCATCCAGCTCGAAGTAACCGCAGCGAACAGCAGTGGGCTCGATAACAGCCAGACGCAGACCGGGCCATGCGACATTCTTGTCGATGGAAGCGATAGCGTCACGGGCGCACATAACATTGGAGCCGCCCCAACCGTTGCCGGGGATACCGAAGTAACGACCCTGAGAGCTGTAACGGCCGACAGGAGTGATACCGGAATCGGGATAGCCATAACGCACACCGGCGGTGGTGTGAGCAGACATCTTGGAGGTGATATCGTAGTCGATAGTGATGACCTCGTCCACGATCTTCTCGCCCCACATCTCACGGGTGAAGGTAGTAGCACCGACGGTACCGCAGCCGATACGCATACGCTGTGCCTGCACGCCGTCGAAGATGGGAGGATGGCCGTGCTGGATGGTCAGTTCGTTGACGGTGTCGGTCTTCAGGGTGACGGGCTTCTTGTTCAGCAGGTCGCAGGTGGTACGCAGAACCCAGTGACCGTCCGCGCTGGTGTTCAGGTGAGAACCACCGATGTGGATCATCTGAGAACCATACTCAGCGGTGTTGATGAAGCCGACGACCATGCCGTCACGCTTAACGGGAGTACCGTTGTTACCGATGAACTCGTCGGTGTCGATCTTGACGCGGGCGCCGTTGAAGGACAGAACGGTCTCGGTGACGCAGGAGACGATCTCAACGCCGTCCACCACACGAGAGGTGATGACCTTTGCGGGAACATCGGTGGAGTACAGGTTGGTACCGGCGCCGTAACCCAGCATGATGGGGAACTCGGGCAGGCCGGACTTGGGATCCAGATGCAGCTGATCAGGATTCACGATCTGATAAGGCACATTGCGCTCGATAACGCCGTTGACATTGGTGTAGCGCTGGCAGGAGCCGTTCTCGCCGGGGCCAATGCAGCAGTGGATGGGGCAGGTCTGGCAGATGACCTTCTCGGGCTTTGCCGGAGTCACCATGGAGACAGCCTTCTTATCCTCGGTCTCCGCCTTCTTGTTAATCGGGCAGACCTTGAAGCAGATGCCGCAGCCGACGCACTTGTCCTGCACGGTGGCCTTTTTCTTGCCGGCGGCATTGGGCGCCACAACGATGGCGTCTACAGGACACTTCTTGGCGCACTGGCCACAGCCGATGCAGTTGTCGTTGATCTCGTAGACTCTGCTCTGCTTGTTAGCCTGAAAAGCTTTAACTTGCATAACTTAAAATCCCCTTTTCACAGTATAGGTTGTTTGTTCAACTTCGACTGAAGTGTTCCAGCCGGAAGATGCTATATTAAAAATATACTAAAATGCGTTGAAAATCAACGAATTTCTTTTTTTTCGTCGCCAAAAATCAGGATTTCTGAAAAGTGCATAAAAATTCATTTTACTTTTTGTGCACTTTTTCCCGTATTTTCCCCAATTTATTTCTGGACAAAGAAAAATCCGCCCTCGAAACACCGAAAAAAATCGGTCTACAATGGTGGACAATCGAACTGCGGTGGGGAATGCAAGCCGCTCTCCCCTATTATGTTTGAATCGGGTAACCGATCCGCTCATGAAAAAAACGCCACCGGGAAACCGGGGTTCCCCGGTGGCGAAAAGTGTATAATGCGAACTGCTTACTTGTTGGTAACCAGCACGGGCAGTGCGGGATCCAGAGCAGGAACATTCTTATGACGAGTCATAACCATCTTGCCATCCAGGATCATGTTACCGGAGGCGGGAACCATGCCTGCCTTCAGAGTGCCCATAGCATCGTTGTCGTAGCCGTACTTCCACAGGAAGTCCATATCCAGCTTGTAACCAACAGCCAGCTTACCGTGATCCAGGCCATAGGCATCGGCAATGTTACCGGAAGCCATGCAGATGAACTCTGCGGGGTGGATGTCCTGGAACTTGTCAGCCAGAGCAGCAACAACAACCCAAGTACCCAGAACGGTGAAGCCGTCCTTGGGGGTGTTGGAGCCGATCAGCAGCTTGTCCTTCTTGCCATTCTTGATGGCCTTCTCGGCGGTCTCCAGCAGAACCTTCAGGTTGCCGTGGGGAACCATGGTGACATAAGCGTCGGTAGCCAGAACCTTGTCGATGTCGGCATTGGTCATGGGGGTGGGTGCACCGTTGATGTTCAGGACAACATCGGGGTTGATCTTTGCCAGATCGTCCGCGGTGTAGGTGGCACAGTTGGCGTCAGCAGCACCACCGGAGTGAGCGGTGACGACCATGCCGGCCTTCTTGGCCATGGCAGCCAGCTCGGCAGCCTTGGCAACATCCTGCACGGGGCCACGGCCCAGGGAACCCAGAACCTTGACACCAGCAGCGACCATCTCGTCCAGATCAGCCTGGGTCAGACCCTCAACGGGGGTCAGAGTGCCAGCCTCGACCTTTGCACCTCTCGGAGCATAGGAATCCCAAATCTGCTTGGAAGCAACGGCAATGGCCTTTGCAGCCTGCACATTGTAGGGCATACCGGGAACATCGTTGCTGACGGAGATAACACTACCGGTACCGCCGGCCATGAAGCCGAAAGCGACATTGGCAGCCTGGAACTCCTGCATGAAGTCCATCATAGGAACATGAACCTGAGCATCAATCAGAGAGGGGCAAACTTCATAGCCCTGTGCGTCGATAACGGTATCGGCGGCATCCTCGTACTTCTTGTCCTCAGCGCCCATATATTTGATAACACCGTCTTCGGCATAGATAGCCTTGGCATCAGAGATGGGGTTCTTGATGTCGCCGGTGCAAACCAGACCTAAATTCTTAATATAAGTTTTTTTCATAACAGTTTCAGCTCCCATTTCAATTCTGAGATACGGCAATCAAACCGTTTTAGCGAGTGGCGCTGACCTTGGCGGGGGCGCTCAGGCATTTATCGCCCCAAGCAACAACCTCACCATCGATCATGACCATGCTCAGTGCGGGCATGGTGCCGGCGGCGATAGCAGCGGTAGCATCCGCATACTCGGAGCCAACAGGTGCATCGACGATCAGCAGGTCGGCAGCACTACCGGCCTTGACAACACCGGTACCCAGATCGAACACGCGGCCGATGTTACCGGTACCGAAGCAGATGGCCTCACCGACAGAGACATCGGCGAAAGCAGCGGCGAAAACGACCATATCCCAGATACCGTGGGGATACAGACCGAAACCGGAGGGGCAGTCATTACCGAAGATGATACGACCCAGTTCCTTTCTGCGGACTGCGGTGTTGATGACCTCAGTGTTCGCAGAGGTGTAGCTCAGCTGGGGAGTGGTCAGCTCGATGGCTGCATCGGGGCACTCCTCGAAGTAGCGATGGATCTCAGCATCGGGGCAACGACCGATGGTGGTGTGGCAGATAACATCGGGCTGGATGGCAACGATGCTATCGGGATCCTGAGCGGCAGAACCATGCAGGTACGGATCACCACGGTGCAGGGTCACAGGCAGACCCGCTTCTTTACAGTAACCGCGAACACGGATGGTGTCCTCCAGGTTAGAAGCGTTGCAGGAGCCCAGACCGATCTCACCGGTGCACTTGACACCCTGTGCCTTGATGTAGAATACATCTTCCTTGGTGGTGTCCTTGTGCATGATGAATGCACCGCCGAAAACCTTCATCTTGGCAGGACGCACATTGTCAAAGGTCTGCTTTGCAGCGACAGACAGAGCGCGCATACCGATGTGGTTCTTGGGCTTACCGGGAATATGAGTCTCACCGACGCTGATCAGGCCGGTGACACCGGAAGCGACATAGGGAGCAACCCAGTTCATGGCTTCCTGACGAGGAGTCCAGGAGCCGAACACAGTGTGGACGTGGCTGTCCATCAGACCGGGCATAACAGTGGTGCCCTTTGCATCGATGACCTGAGCATCAGCAGCGGCGAGGCCGTTGCCAACTTCGACGATTTTACCGTCCTCGATCAGAACGGAGTCTGCCTTCAGAACGGGCTCATTGACATCACCAGAGTACAGGCAGCCGATATTTTTAATTAACGTTTTGGCCATAATCCGATCCCTCATTTTCAAAATATTTCATAAGAATTCAACAAAAGCAAACGCTTTGTTAAAAACTTTTTTGCAGCAGCAACAGCCGGGAAAGGCTTTTGCTGTTTGTTTTCAATGTCACACGAAGAAGGGGGAGTTCGAGTCACATTACCGAAACTCGATACTGTTTCCTCCCTCCCCCCTTTTCATTTAGAACTGTTTAATTCAGTAAGACCGACTTACTTCGCGCCGTCTCTCATGGTACCGGTCGGACCACCAGCAGCCAGATACTCCTCGATGGTATGACCACCAAGACGAGGATGGGGACGACCGCCATCGGTGAAGCCAACGATAACAACGATCTCGTTGGGCAGGGGATGGCCGGGGAAGTTGAAGTCAGGAATGGTGTCGTAGTGAGAACGAATGGCGCAGTAGTCACGGAACATCAGAGGCAGATCGATCTTAGCGCCGGGCAGAGCGACCTTCTTGTTGCAGGAGATCAGAGCAGAGCAGCCCTGGGTACCAGTCAGACCCAGATCCTTTGCAATGGCCTCACGCATGGGCTTGCCGAGTTTGGGATGCAGAACAGCACCGCCGTGCTCCTTCTCACCGTTGGTACCGATCAGAGCAGCCTTGCAGTAGTTCTCGACAGCCTTACCGCCACCGGGGAGCAGCTTCAGAGCCTCCTCGGTCAGAACAGCACCGACCTCGGCACCGATGTCATACAGAGGAGACAGATCCTCGACATACTTGCCAGCATAGGGGTTGTCGATAACACCGGCAACAACAACACGGTGGATGGGCTTCTCAACAGGACCGAAGCCTTCGTAGTTAATGGTCTCCTTGGTGGAGTACATAGCCTTAATAACAGCCATTTTAAACAAGCTCCTTTTACCGTTAGTTTTGAAAGTGATATTGTACTATCCGCGTCCGGATAGGGCGTGTACACGTTCTATTTGCAGTATAGACTTGTGTGCCAAAAATGTCAAGAAGAAGTTTTGTTTCCATAGCAAAACTAAGCAAGATGCACAATTGGGAGAAAGGCGGGGTTTATTCTCACAACTTTGCCATTTGTATCACAATTGTTCTGTTCAACTTGTCAAATCCGATTTCAATTTCTTGGTCATATTTCACAAATTGTATACAGCGTAATATTCCCCATTTTCTTTTCCCGTTTTTTGTACAGAATATGGAAAAGAATTTTTTTGTGATTTTTGACGGCGAAAAACCTATCGTCCCCCTCTTGTTCGCCTTTATTCCATGGACATTTGTCCTTTTTATGGGGATTCTTTGTAAAAAGCACATTTCCTCCACTGCCGCCGCTCAGGAAAATGCACAAGGCAACAGAAAAAGCACCCTTTCCCGTTTATCGGAAAAGGGCGCTTTGATTTATTTTTCCAAAATCCGCATATGCAGATCTCACTCTGCGTCCTCGTTCTCCCAGTTGTGGTAGACATTCTGGACATCGTCGTTGTCCTCGAACAGATCCAGCATCTTCCGCATATTCTTGATATCCGTCTCGTCCGTGAGGGCAATATAAGTCTGGGGCACCATTTCCGCCTGGGCGGACAGCAGCTTGTACTTCTCCCCCAGCACCTCCGCCACTGCGGAAACGCTGTCCGGGGCGGTCGTCACCTGGAACACCGGGCCGTCTGCCTCGAAATCGTCGGCGCCGGCCTCCAGCGCGGCCTCCATGACGGCATCTTCGTCCAGATCACCCTCCTCATTATCAATAATGATAACGCCCTTTTTATCAAAGGACCAGGAAACGCAGCCGGTGGCGCCCATGTTTCCGCCGTACTTGTCAAAGTAATGCCGAACCTCGGATGCGGTGCGGTTGCGGTTATCCGTCATGGTCTCCACGATCACCGCCACGCCGCAGGGGCCGTATCCCTCATAGGTGATGCTCTCCCAGTTGGAGGTATCGCCGGCGCCCAGGGCTTTCTCGATGGTGCGCTTGATGTTGTCATTGGGCATATTGGCGGCCTTTGCCTTGGTGATGACCGCCGCCAGACGGGAATTATTGTTGGGATCACCGCTGCCGCCCTCCTTGACCGCCACGATCATCTCGCGGGCGATCTTGGTAAAGGCCTTGGCGCGCTTGGCGTCCTGCGCACCCTTGGTCTTTTGTATGTTATGCCATTTGGAATGTCCGGACATAAGTAAAACAACTCCTCTGATAGTGTATAGATCCTGCAATTGCAGACTTATCCATTTTTGTCCGGTATTATACCACAGGCCGACGCACTTTGCAAGTCCCGTCTTGTCCCCTTTTCCCGCCGGAAGGAAAAATCGCAAAATTGAGATACTTGCTGTTTTCCCCACATCCGGAAAAAAGCTGGTAAGTACCCTGACCCCCGTGCTGACATGGCAAATTTTGGAAAAGAACAGCACGATCGTAGAGCGGATCAAGGGTCTTGCCTTGTGATCAGAAATGAAAAAAGCTGTCACTTCTGCCCCCCAGAAGTGACAGCGTATGTTTTACAGTGCTTTGGGGATCAGCACCATGCCCTCCGCCATGGTGCAGTCCTCCTCCAGTCCGTTTGCCGCCCGGAGCGCCTCCACCGTGGAGCAGCCCGCCTTGGCCAGCTCCCACAGCGTACAGGCCGGAGAGATCTCCCGGATGACCAGATTGGGTACGCCGCTGTGATCCGCCGCTTCCGCCTCATCCCACTCCATGGCGCTGACAAATTCCCATTCCAGCCGGCGGGTCTGCTGGAGGATAAATTCCACGCCCAGGCGCAACTCCAAGCCCTCCGCCGCCGGAGACGCCGCGCACTCGGTCACCACCGCCTCCAGCAGCTGCCCATCGCTTCTGTCCTCCGGCAGGGCGGCAGTCAGGCGAAGCTGCTTTTCCGCGCCGCGCACCAGCCCCTGGGCGTCTGTATAAAGCACATGAATCTGCACGCCGGTGTATACCTCTCCATTCTGCACACCGCTGCGCCCCAGTCCCGCCCGGACGGCAATGATCTGCTTGGCCTCGCCGCTGATCTCCAGCGTCTCGCGGCTGCTCTCCCGCAGGGGAAAGGTCGGCGCGGCGCACTGCCCCTCGGCCATTTCCCAACACAGCGCCAGCTGCCGGCTGTTGCTGTAGGCGTCCGCCACATAGGGCAGTGTGTACCGCCGGGTGTATTGCAGCTGCGCCGCCAGGTGATACTCCGCCATGACGGTCAGCTCTCCCTGTCCGCCGATGCCCTGCTCGAAAAACGCCCCAGTCAGCAGCAGGTCTGCCCGTCCGGCGCCGTCTGTGGGCAGCTCCTCCTCCAGATCCAGCACCTGGGTAAAGGGCGTGCGGTAAATCGCCTGCGCCGGCTGGCCGCCCTGGGGCAGAAACAGCAGCGTGCAGCGCAAATATCCCTGCAGCAGCAATCTTCCGCCGGTGCAGCTGACGGACTCCACCACCGGCTCTGCCTGCTGCCGCAGCAGCTGCGCCCCCTCCCCGGCTACGCCGGCAAAGCTGTAGGTATCAGTCAGGACAAAGCTCTTTTCCTGCAGCTGGCAGACCTGATCCAGCTCCACGCTTTCCGGGCGCATATGTACCCCCGCCTGCTCTGCCGCCACCGGTATTGCCTGCCGGTTTTCCTGCCAGCAGCGGCACTGCACGGCGATCTCCGCCCGCAAATGCAGCCGTCTGGGACCTTGGGGCATGGCAGAAAGCTGCACCAGCCTCAGGGCGCTGTGGCACTGGCACTCCGCCGGGATACTTTCGTTTTCCACATCCACCTGGAACGGAATGCTCAGGTGCAGGCTTTTCACATCCGCCGCTCCATCCGGCGCATACAGCACCACCGCAGCGATCTGCCCGCTCAGGCGCAGGCTGCCCGCCCCGCAGTCCTTGCTGCGCACCAGAATATAACCGGTGGTGTCCAGGATCTCCCGCACATCCGGCAGCACCTCCGTCACCTGCGCCTCGTAACTTTCCTCCTGAATAAAACTGCTGCTGAAAACCTCCGCATACCCCTGCAGGGTCTGGGTCGGCAGTTGCATCTCCATCTGCATCGCTCCCTTCGCTGTTTGCTTCATGTGTATGCAGCCGGGAGAAAAACTATACCCGCATAAAGCAGCACGCTCCCCCTGACAGGATCGCCGTCAGGGGGAGCTTTGAGCCTGTCACAAAACTCTCCTGCCCTTGGCTCTCCCTTTGGGAGAGCTGTCGCCACAGGCGACTGAGAGGGTTTGGCAGATAATCAAGCCACACAGTGGATATATGATATGGTCTTTGTTTGCCCTCTCCGTCTTCGCTGCGCTCAGCCACCTCTCCCAAAGGGAGAGGCGAGGCGGTCAAAAACAGCAAGCAATATCATTTCCCACAGCAGCGGGGGAGTTTGTGGGGGGCAAGCCCCGCCTCAATCAGATGAACCGTCGCGGGAAGCCCATTTGGGGGTTCCCACAGTATTTTGGCTGCTCCGAAATACTCGACGGATAAGCTTGTCAAAAAAGCCCCAGACTTTTTTGACAAGCTGCAAGCCCCCCTGACAGGGTCGCCGTCAGGGGGGAGCTTGCTTAGTCTTCTGTTTTTCCAAGCTTTTTCAGCAGCCTGCTGAGAAACTGGGGCATACGAAACACATAAAACCGCATAATTTTTCCTCCTGCTTTCCCATTACTTGCGGCAGATCAACCGCCAAAGGCCGAAGCAGATCAGCCCCACTGCGGTCACCAGCCACCAGAAGCTTTCCGGCCAGAAGCCCGCCAGCAGGATCAGTATGCCCAGCAGCACGGCGGCAATGGCCAGCCGTGGCTTTCTTCTCCTGTCTCTGCGCAAAATCATCACCCCCGGCAGCATCCTCTTGGTACAGGATATGCCGGGGGCGGGTAAAATGTGCGGTTTATTTTTCTTTTTTCCGTTCCCAGTCCGGGATCTTTGCCAGCGCGGCATACAGGCGGGCGTAGCTCTCGTGGCGGCTGGGGTGGATCTTCCCCTGCGCCACGGCCTCCAGCACCGCGCAGCCCGGCTCCTGCAAATGGGCGCAGTCCTGAAACCGGCACTGCCCCAGATAAGGTCGAAACTCCGGAAAGCAGTGCTGGAGTTTTTCCTTGTACATTCCCGGCATCCGCTCCACATCAAAGGAGGCAAAGCCTGGGGTATCGGCGATAAAGCTGCTGTCATCCAGCCGGTACAGCTCCACATGACGGGTAGTATGCCGGCCGCGCCCCAGCTTTTCGCTCACCTCGCCCACCGGGATCTGCAGCTCCGGCGCCAGCGCATTGAGCACGCTGGATTTTCCCACGCCGGAGTTGCCCGTAAAAGCCGAGGTCTTGCCCGAGATCATTCGGCGCAGCTCCTCCAGCCCCTGCCCGGTGGCGGCGCTGGTGCGCAGCACCCGGCAGCCGGAGAGGCTGTAGATCTCATACAGGCGGTCGCCGGGGTCCAGATCCGCCTTGTTGATGCACACCAGTACCTCACAGCCACCGTTTGTGGCGATGGCCGCGACCCGGTCGATCAGGAACGGATCCGTGACCGGGTTGACATTGGCGCAGAGGATGACCAGAAGATCCAGATTGGCGATCGCCGGACGGATGAAAAAGTTCTTTCTCGGCAGCAGCTGTGTCACCACGCCGGTCTGTTCCGACACCGCGTCCAACCGCACCCGGTCGCCCACCAGGGGCGAGGTGCCGTCCAGCCGGAATTTCCCTCTGGCGCGGCAGCGGATTACGCGGTCTTCTCCGCAGGCAACATCATAAAACCCGCTCAGAGCGCGGATGATCGTTCCCTCCATAGCGCTCATTCCTCCACGCCGGGGGCAACTGCCTCTGCATCGTCGTCATTGCTGGCGGTATCGCCGCCGGTGGTGTCATTGCCGGTTTCCACAGGGCCTTTGGAGATGACCAGATCGATGGGCGTGCCCTCGTTCACTTCCCTGCCGGCTCTGGTACCCTGGCGCATGACCTGGCCATATTCGTACTTGCTGCTGTTTGCGGTCGTTACCTCGCCCAGCGTGAGTCCCTCCTGCGCCAGAAGCGCCTCGGCCTCCTCCTGGGTTATGCCCCGCAGCTCCGGCACCTGGCACATTGTCATTTCCGGTCCGCCGCTGACATACAGCTTCACGGTCTCGCCCTCGGCCAGGCGATTGCCGGCCTCCGGCTCGGAGCGGATGACAAAGTTCTTCGTCACACTGTCGCTTTCCTCAAACGCATATTCCACGGTAAAGCCCAGCCGCCGCAGGTCGTTGGCCGCATCCCGGTAATCGTGATTGTAGGTCTCCGGGATCTCCACGGTGTCGATCCCACTGGAGACCACCAGCGCGATCTCAATGCCCTCCTGCTTTTCGGCAAGGCTTTTTCCGGCCTCCGGCGTCTGCCTGATGACCAGATCCTTTTCCACCGTCTCGCTGGACTCGGTGGTAACGGTGAAGTGATATTTGTCCAGATATTCCTGATTGGCCAGCACATCGTTGTAGTTTTGTCCCACAAAGCTGGGTACAGTCACCCGCACGGAATCTTCAAACACATCCCGCACAAACGAGTTCCACAAAAACGCAAAGCAGCCCACCAAGAACAGCAGAACGATCAGAATACCGGAAAGCATACTGACCTTTTTGGAGCGGGAGCGCCGGCGCACATACTTGTCATAGCTCAGCTCGCCCTTGTCCGATATCGGCTCCACATTCTGCTTGACCACATATTTTTTTCCGCTGTACAGGTCGGGATCCAAGCTTTCCGCATGATCCAGCTCCTGCTCGCTGATCTCCTCCGGTAAGGGAATCCCATCCCCGGCTTCCTCCGCCGAGGCTTCCGCTTCCCCGCCATCCGGGGTATTCTCCGGAGCGGCCGCCGTTTCCGGCGTGGCTTCCTCTGCCGTCTCCGAGGTGCTTTCCGCCGCCGTTTCCGCCTGCGCCGCACCGGCTGCCAGCACGCCCACCGGGGCGTTTTTATCCGCATGGAATCTGCGGATGTCCTCCAGCAGCTCCTCCATGGACTGGTAGCGCTGCTCCACATCCGCCTTCATAGCCTTCATGGTAATGGCCTCGATCCCGGGCGGGATCTCCGGAACGATATCATGGGGCTGGGGAGGCGTGGCGTTGATGTGCTGCATGGCGACCGAAACGGCGCTTTCCCCCTCAAAGGGCAGGCGGCCGGTGAGCATTTCATACATCACAACGCCCAGAGAGTAAATGTCCGTGCGCGCGTCCACCGGCAGGCCCCTGGCCTGCTCCGGGGAGATGTAATGCACGCTGCCCAGAGCCTCCTGATTGACCACGGTGTTCTGGGTTCCCTGCAGCCGGGCGATGCCGAAGTCCGCCACCTTGACCATGCCGTCCTTGGTCAGCAAAATATTATGGGGCTTGATGTCCCGATGAATGATACCCTTGCTGTGGGCATGGGAAAGCGCCTTTGCGATCTCCCCGGCGAAGTGCATGACCTCTTCCCAGGTCAGCACACCGCGCTTTTGCATATATTGCTTCAAGCTGATGCCGTCCACCAGCTCCATGACAATATACATGGGGTCATTTTCGCAGCTGACATCGTACACCGTTACCACATTGGGGTGGTTGAGCATACTGATGGCTTTGCTCTCCGTGAGGAAACGGCGGCGGGAATCCGCATCCGTTGCCATATCGTCCCGCAGGATCTTCACCGCCACATAGCGGTCGGTTTTGTGGCACAGCGCCTTGTAGACAACGGCCATGCCGCCGGAGCCGATCACTTCCAGGATCTCATAGCGATCATCCAGCGTTTTGCCCAGATATCTGTCCATTGTTGTGTGATCCATCTGTCTTCCTCCTTTCCTGCGGGATCAAAGCTGCACGGCGCAGGCCGTCACATTGTCCGGCGCGCCCCGTTCCAGCGCAATTTTCAACAGTTTTTTGCAAAAGCCGTTTGCGGTTTTGCTTTTTTTCTGCTGCTCCAGCATCTCCTCCGCGGTGATCTGATTGCTCAGACCATCGGTGCAGAGCAGGAAGATATCGCCCTTTTCCAGATGGGGCTCATACACATCGCAGCTGACAAATTCATCCACGCCCAACGCGCGGGTGATGAGGTTTTTCTGGGGGTGGGTGGCCGCCTCCTCCGGGGTCAGCTTTCCGGCGTTGACCATTTCCTCCACCAGGGAGTGATCCCGGGTAATGCGGACGATCTCCTCACCCCGGATGCGATAGGCGCGGCTGTCGCCTACATTGGCAATGACCGCGCTTTTGCCCCGGATGACCAGCGCCACCAGAGTCGTGCCCATGCCGCGGCAGGCCTCGTCCCGGCTGGCCCGTTCATAGATCTCCGTGTTGGCCAGCACGGCGGCCTCCCGCACCAGATCCGACAGCAGCGGATCCTGCCCGGGCTGGAGACCCTCCGCCACATGGCTGGCAAAGCGCTCCGCCGCCAGCCGGCTGGCGATCTCTCCAGCGCGGGCGCCGCCCATGCCGTCGCACACCACAAGAATGGCCTGTTCCGCCCGGGGCAGCAGCTTCAAAACAAAGCTGTCCTGATTTTCCCGGCGAACCTTGCCTTTGTCTGTGATTCCGTATCCTTTCATGCTTCCTCCTCTCGCCCCTTTTCCCGCTTCCGGCGCAGCTGACCGCAGGAAGCGTCCACATCGCCGCCCAGCTTGCGCCGCACGGTGACATTCACGCCGGCGCGCTCCAGAATGTTCACAAAGCGCCGGAGCTGCGCCGGTTTGCTGGGTTGGAACTGCCGCTCCTCCACATGGTTCAGGGGAATAAGATTGACATGACCGCCGACAGGCCGCACCCGCTCCGCCAGCAGTCTGGCGTGGGCGTCGGTGTCATTGACGCCGTCGATCATGGCGTATTCAAAACTGATCCGGCGGCCGGTCTTGCGAAAATATGCCAGACAGGCCTGCATCAGCGCATCCACACCCCGGCCGCGATTGGCCGGCATGATGCGGCTGCGGGTCTCGTCATCCGGCGCGTGAAGCGACACGGAAAGGGTCAGCTGCAAATTTTCCGCCGCCAGCCGGGGGAATTGCTCCACCAAGCCGCAGGTGGAAAGGCTGATGTGCCGCATTCCCAGATTGCGCCCCTTGGGATGGCTGACCAGCCGCAGAAAGCGCAGCACATTGTCGTAATTATCCAGAGGCTCTCCAATCCCCATCAGCACAATGTTCGACAGGGGCAAGCCGCTGTCCCGCTCGGAGCAAAGCACCTCCTGGAGCATTTCTCCGGCTGTGAGATTGCGTACCAGACCGCCGATGGTCGAGGCGCAGAACGCGCAGCCCTGCCGGCAGCCCACCTGGGAGGAAATGCAGACGGTATTGCCATGCTGATAGCGCATGACCACCGTTTCCACCGCGTTACCGTCCTCCAGCTCCCAAAGGTATTTGATCGTGCCGTCCAGCTTGGACACCTGCTTGCGCAGGCACCGCAGGCCGGTCAGCGGATAGTTGGCGGCAAGGGTCTCCCGCAGGGTCTTTGGCAGATTCTGCATTTCCGTGTAATCCGCCGCGCCCTTGGCCAGCCAGGAAAACACCTGACCGGCGCGGTACCGGGGCTGCTCCAGCTCTGTCATGACCGCTTCCAGTTCCTCCGGCAGCATACTTCTCAGATCCCGGTTCATAGGCGCCTCCGCATTTTACAAAAATAAAATCCATCCGTGCCGTGCTTTTGCGGCCAAAGGGTCAGCCCGCCATCGGGCAGCTGTCCCAGACCGGGCAGGGTAACCGCCTCCCGGCAATAGTCCTGCCGCTGCGCCAAAAAGGCCTTTACCACTTCGTCGTTTTCCTCCCGCAGCACCGTGCAGGTGGAATACAAAAGCACGCCGCCGGGCTTGACACAATCCGCCAGCCCCAGCAGAATTTCCCGCTGGATCTCCGGCAGACGCGCCAGGTCGTTCGGATTTTTTTCCCGGATGTCCGGCTTTTTCCGGATCACCCCCAGCCCGCTGCAGGGCACATCGGCAATAACCAGATCAAAGCGCTCCCACAGGGCTGCCATCGGCTTTCGCCCGTCCATGGGCACGGTGCGAATGCAGTCCAGTCCCAAACGCGCCGCTCCGGTCTCCAAACGCCGGAGCTTTTTTTCCTGCAAATCGCAGGAAAGGATCTCGCCCTTGCCCTGCATCCGCAGTCCGGCGGCAAAGCTCTTTCCTCCCGGCGCGGCGCAGGCGTCCAGCACCTGCATCCCCGGTCGGGGATCCGCCGCCAGCACGGACAGCGCCGCTGCGGGATCCTGCACATAAAACAGGCCGCTTTGAAACAGCGTTGTCTCCATCAAGCCGCCGGCAGACGGCACCAAAAGGCAATCCGGCAGCCAGGGATGGCGCGCGGGCGCAAAACCCTGCTCCGCCAGCGCCGCAGCCAAACTTTCGGTGTCTGTCCGCAGGGTGTTGACCTGCAAGGCCGTTGGCGGGATGTCGTTATTGGCGCGAAAAAAGGCCTCCGTTTGGGCATAGCCCTCCTGCTGTACCAGGCGCTGCGCCAGCCACAGCGGGTGGCTGTACCGCAAGGCCAGGTATTCCGGACTGCCGAGACCCGGCGGCTCCGGCAGCGCCTGCCGATGCTCCGCCACCCGGCGCAGCACGGCATTGACCAGTCCCGCCGCGCCCCGGCTGTGTTCCTTTGCCAGCTTTACGGCCTCGTCCACCACAGCGGAGGGGGGGATCTTATCCAAAAACAGCAGCTGATAGGCGCTCAGGCGTAAAATATCCAGCACCAGCGGCTCCAGCTTTTTCAAGGGCTGGCGGCACCACTGGCTGAGGATGAAATCCAAATATGTTCTGTTCTGCTGCACGCCATAGCAGATCCGGGTCGCAAGGGCGCGATCCCGGCGCTCCGGCACACTGTCCCGGAGGATGCCATCCAGCACCGCATCCGACCAGGCGCCGTCGCGGCGGCATCGCCGCAGGGCGGTAAGCGCCGCTGCCCGGGCTGTCATGCCTGCACCCGGACAGGATGCCCCCGCAGCCAATCCGCTGCGCCCATGCGCTTTTTACCGGAGGGCTGCACCTGCGTCAGCAGCACGGTACCGCCATCGCCGCAGGCCAGCTCCAGACCGTTTTTATCCGCCGCCAGCAGGGTTCCCGGCGCGCGGCTGGTGTGGTTTCCGGTCACATCCGCCGCCCAGATGCGCAAGGTCACGCCGTCGATCTCCGTCGTGGCCACCGGCCAGGGCTGCAGGCCATAGACCTGCTTGGCCACCAGCCGGGCGGGCTTTGTGAAATCCAGCGGGCAAAAGCTCTTGTCCAGCTGCACGGTATGGGTCGCCTCGGCATGGTTCTGCGCCCTGCGGGGCGCGGTGCCCGCCGCAATGTCCCGCACGGTGCGGATCAGTAGCGCAGCGCCCATATCCCGCAGGCGGTCAAACAGCTCGCCGCTTGTCTCCTTTTCCCCGATAGGGGTCTCTTCGGTGTAGATCACATCGCCGCTGTCCACCTCCAGAGCCAAATACATGGTGGAAACGCCGGTGACGGCGTCGCCATTGAGCACCGCCCACTGGATGGGCGCGCTGCCCCGGTATTTGGGCAGCAGAGAGGCGTGGACATTCACGCAGCCCAGCGGCGGAATATCCAGTACCGCCTGGGGCAAAATCTTGCCATAAGCCACCACAACGATCAGATCCGGCGCCAGCTCCCGCAGCCGCTGCTGCTCCTCCTCCGTGCGGAGGGTGGTGGGCTGATACACCGGCAGCCCGGCGGCCAGCGCCACCTCCTTGACCGGGGAGGCGCAAAGATGCATTCCCCGTCCCTTGGGCTTGTCCGGCTGGGTATAGACCGCTGCCACTTCCATGTTTTCGTCCAGCAGCTTTTGTAAATGGGCGGCGGCAAAATCCGGCGTTCCCATAAACACAATGCGCATCAGTCCGCTTCCTCCAGTTCCTCAGGCTCCAGGATCCGCTCGGCCACATCCAGAAACAGTCTGCCGTCCAGATGATCGATCTCATGGCAGAAAGCGCGGGCGGTCAGCCCCTGGCCGCCCACATCGAACTCGTTGCCATAACGATCCTGGGCGTGTACCTTGACAAACTCCGGACGGCGCACCTGGCCAAACACGCCGGGAACGCTCAGGCAGCCCTCCGGGCCGTCCTGCTCGCCCGCGTACCGGTGGATCTCCGGGTTGATCAGTTCGATGATATATTCCTCCTCGCCCTCCGGTACATTGGTCTCCAGCACCAGAACGGCGCGGCGCAGCACGCCCACCTGGGGCGCTGCCAGACCCACGCCGCCGGACTCCAGCAGGGTATCCCGCATATCGTCCAGCAGGATATGCAGCCGCTCGTTGAACTCCGTGACCGGACGGCTGGTCTTTCTCAGGCTGGGATCGCCCTCCTTGAGAATATTGCGAATCGCCATGATAATTCTCTCCTTCAGATAAACTTGCTCTATATTTTGTTAAATTCAGACATTAATTTTCCACCGGATCCAAATCGCCAAACAGGCTCACGCCCCGAAAGGCCTTGTCCTGACTACAGCGCAGGATCACGCTACTCAGCAGTCCCCGGTAGTATTTGTCCTCCGGTGCGCACAGCAGCACCCGATAGCGATGCCGGCGGTTGACCCGGGCCACAAACAGGGGCGCGGGGCCTAGCACTCTCGCCTCTGTCCGCTGTGCCGTTGCCGCCTGCAACAGATCCCGCACCCGGGTGCAGCATTGCAGCACTACGCTCTCTTCCAGGCCGGACGCCGTGACAGCATACAGCACGGAAAAGGGCGGCGTGCCCTGTACCCGGCGCAGGGTCAGTTCGTCCCGGTAAAAGGCCTCGTAGTCCTGCGCCGCCGCCTGCCGAATCACCTGGTTATCCGGCGTAAAGGTCTGGATCACTGCCCGTCCCGGACAGTCGCCCCGGCCGGAACGCCCCACAACCTGGGTCAGCAGGGAAAAGGTTCTGGCGGAGGCGCGGTAGTCCCCGGCGTACAGACTTTGATCCGCGGAGATCACGCCCACCAGCGTCACATTGGGAAAATTCAGCCCTTTTGTGACCATTTGCGTGCCGATCATAATGGGAATCTTCTCCCGCCGGAAGCGCTCCAGCAGGGCGTCATGCCCGCCGGCAGCGGACACGGTATCCGTGTCCATGCGCAGCACCGCCGCCTCAGGAAACAGCTGGTGCAGCTCCTGCTCCAGCTTCTGCGTTCCCACACCCACATAGTTGAGCTTGCCGCCGCAGGCCGGGCAGCGCTCGTCCACCGGGCGGCTGCTGCCGCAGTAGTGACAGCGCAACCGATGCCCCACGCTGTGGTAGCTGAGACTGACGCTGCAATTGGGACACTCATAGGTAAAGCCGCAGCTGCCGCAGCTGATAAGCTTGTTTGCGCCCCGGCGGTTGAGAAACAGAATGCTCTGCTGTCCCCGCTCCAGATTATGCGCAAGCTCCCGCCGTAGCACACTGCTGATGCTGCTGCCGTTTCCGGCGCGCAGCTCCTGCTTCATGTCCACCACCTGTACCGTTGGCAGGGCGCGATCCTTGTACCGTCCGCTGAGGCGGAAATAGTGATAGCGTCCCCGGTCGGCATAGTAGCGGCTGGTGATATCCGGCGTGGCGCTGCCCAAAAGCAGCATGGCGTTTTCGTGGGCGCAGCGGTATTTGGCGATATCCCGGGCGTGGTAGCGGGGCGTGTTTTCGGATTTATAGCTTTCCTCCTGCTCCTCGTCCAAGATCAGCAGCCCCAGGGACTGCACCGGCGCAAACACAGCGCTGCGCGTGCCGATGACCACGCCTGCCTTGCCCTGGCGGATGCGCTTCCACTCGTCATAGCGTTCTCCCAGAGAAAGAGCGCTGTGAAGCACGGCCACATCCTCGCCAAAATAGCTGGAAAAGCCCTCCAGCATCTGGGCGGTCAGGGCGATCTCCGGCACCAGCAAGATCGCGCCCCGCCCCTGTTGCCGCTGTTTCGCGATCAGATGGGCATAAATCGCGGTTTTTCCGGAACCGGTCACGCCATGGAGCAAGGCCGCTGCCGGCTTCGGCTTTTCCGCCAAGGCAGCCAAGCCTTCCAGCGCGATGCGCTGCGGCTCTGTCAGCTCCGGCAGCGGGCGATGCTCACCCTGGCGAAATTCCGGACGGCGCAGCTGTTCTTTTTTCTCCAGCGTGACCAGCTCTGCCCGCACCAACGCCTGTATGCTTTGGGAGGAAGCGCCGGTAAAATGGCGCAGCTCCTGCCGGGAAATGCAGCCTACGGTGCTCAGCAGCTCCAGAATGGAGGCCTGCATCGGTGCTGTCCGGCGTTTTTGTCCGGCCAGCACCAGTGCTTCCTCTGCCGGGATGGCAAGGGTCAGAAAATCCTGGTACTTATCCTTTGCCCGGCGCTCGCCCCGGTCGTCAAACCAAAGCCCGGAGGGCAAGATTGCCTTGACTGCATCATAGACCGTGCAAAAGCAGCGCTCCCGCATCCACAGAGCAAGGCGAAGCTGTTCCGGCGTCAGTACCGGGCTGGCATCCAGCAGCTGCTCAATGGTTTTCAGCGCCGTTTGGCCGCTGTCCTCCGCCAACGCCAGGACAACGCCCTCGCTCCGGCGATTTCCCCGGCCAAAGGGCACCGTTACCCGCATTCCCGGCTGCAGCACCGGCTCCATCTCCCGGGGGATTTGATAATCATAGGGTCTGTCGATCCAATATGTGGCAGCGGCAACCGCCAGTTTTGCAACCGTCATTGGCCAACCGCCCTCCTTTCGACAGACAGAGCCGAAGTGTTACTAAAATTTTTTGCTTCTTGTTATTGCAGCTTACAGCGTCTCCGGCGCTTCCGTGGCCACGGACTCTGCCGGTACTTCCTCCGGCTCTGCCTCTGCGGTCTCGGCGGCTGCTTCGGCTGCTTCGGCTGCTTCCGGCTCCGCGGCTTCCTCTGCCTCGCCAAACTCCGGGCGGGCGTGAACGGTGAGCTTGCCGGTGTAGATCTCGTCAATGGCGCAGGAAACCGCCTTTCTGTCCAGCGGCTCGCCTTCCTCCTCTGCCTTGGCAGAGAGCTTTCTGGCACGGCTTGCCACAACATTCACCAGCATATAACGACTGCCGACTTTTTCCACCAGGTCGGCCATAGGGGGATAGAGCATCATTGTAATTGCACCTCAATCATTTGAATTCTGTCCTGAGAACGGCAGCTTTCCGCGGTGATGATAGCACTGAGCTCCACCGCCGCTTCGTCCGCGTCCTCGTTGATCACGATATAGTCATATTGGCTTGCGTACAGCAGTTCTTCCTCTGCCCGCAGCAAACGCGCCTCGATCTTCTCCCGGGAGTCGGTATCCCGCCCCTCCAGGCGGCGGCGCAGGGTTTCCAGATCCGGCGGCGCCAGAAACACCAAAACCGCTTCCGGCATGGCCTGCCGCACCTGCATGGCGCCCTGCACCTCCACATCCAGCAGGATGTTGCGTCCCTGCGCCAGCTGCTCCTGGATCGGCCGCTTGGGGGTTCCATAGCTGTTGCCCACATAGGTGGCATATTCCAGCAGCTCGCCGCCGTCGATCATCTCCCGGAACCGCTCCTGGGTGACGAAATAGTAATCGGTTCCGTCCACTTCTCCCGGCCGGGGCTGGCGGGTGGTGGCGGAAACGGAGAAATGCAGCTCCTGCAATTTCATCAGCCGTTCCACCACGGTGCTTTTCCCGGTTCCGGAGGGACCGGATAACACGATCAGCTTTCCTTTGTTGTTATGCAAGTTCCTCACCTCCTGCGCGGCCCGCAACGGACTCCGGCTGGATCGCCGAGAGGATCACATGGCCGCTGTCTGTGAGGATGACCGCCCGTGTGCGTCGGCCAAAACTGGCGTCCACCAGATTGCCCCTGTCCCGACTGTCCTGGATCAGGCGCTTGATGGGCGCGGATTCCGGACTGAGGATCGCCACGACCCGCTCGGCGGAGACCAGGTTGCCAAACCCGATGTTGATCAGCTTCACTGCGTTCACCTCCACATTCATCTTCTCTTTTTTTGAACGATTTTCTATTGTTACCGGAAACGATTCCGGACATAGACAAAAGTAAGTTGGATTTTGGTCTATTCGATGTTCTGGATCTGCTCCCGGATCTTCTCGATCTCGGCCTTCAGATCCACCACCACCTTGGCCAGCGTCGTGTCATTGCACTTGGAGCCGATGGTGTTGGCCTCCCGGTTGAATTCCTGAAGCAAAAAGTCCAGCTTTCTGCCCACCGGGGAGCCCTCCGCCAGCATGGTGCGCATTTGGGCAATGTGACTGCGCAGGCGCACAGTCTCCTCGTCCACGGCGGTCTTGTCCGCAAACAGCGCCGCCTCCATCAGGAGCCGCTGGGGATCCAGCTCCTTGGTCTGGAGAATTTCCTCCATACGTGCCTGGAGCTTTTCCCGGTACTCGGCCACGGTCTGGGGAGAGCGCTGCTCCACAAAGGAGACCAGGCTTTCGATCTCCACCAGACGGCTTTCCACATCCTGGCAGAGCTTTTCGCCCTCCCGCGCCCGCATGGTGTCGTATTCGGTCAGCGCCTGCTCCAAAATTTCGCCCAGTCCCGCCAAAACGGCCTCCCGATCCGTCTCCCGCTTTTCGGCGGTGAGCACCTCGGGAAACCGTGCCAAAAGTCCGGCGGTGGCGTCATCCGGCACCTGAAACTTTTCCGCCAGCTCCGCCAGCGCGGCGCGGTATCCCGCCGCAAGCGTCTCGTTTACCGTGACCACGGTGTCGGCGCTGCCGCTGCTGTCCAGATTGATGAAAACATCCACCTTGCCGCGGCTAATGTGGCGCTGCACGGCGGACTTGACCATATCCTCGGCAAACAAGAAGCCCCGGGGCAAGCGCACATTGCAGTCCAGATACCGGTTGTTGACACTTTTCAACTCTACAGAAAGCTGGAGGCCATCGGCCATGCCCTTGGCACTGCCGTACCCCGTCATACTGCGTATCATCGTCATGTTTCCTTCCCTATCGTGAAATATGTTTTGCGATATGTAAAATATAATACCGGATCAGCCCGGAAAGGGCCAGATCGTAGCACACAAACAAAACGCTGCACACCACTGGCAGCGCCCAGGCGGGCAGCACCAGATGGTGGGGCAGCACCAGCGCCGCACCGGCTGCCCGGGCAGCCAGCAGCGCCAAATTGCACACCGCCAGCTTCAGCACCCACTCCAGCCACCGCCAGGGCAGATGCTCCAAGGGGCTTTTGAGAATGGGATAGTACCCGAAAAAGGCCAGATACAGTAGCACCGGCAGCTTTCCCGGCGCCAGCAGCAGTCCCAGCACGCCCGTTGCCGCAAACACGCCAAGAGCATAGCGCCAATTGCTTTGCAGCAGGCAGACCGCCGTCAGCGCACCGGCAACCGCGCCCAGCGCCAGACGGCCGGAGGGCAGCGCCGCCGCCACATACAGCAGCGCCGTCCCCAAAGCGGTCAAAAGCGCCGCCGTGGTGAGAGAGCGGGTCTTTTTTTTCATAGCACGCCTCTCAGATGCAGGGGATCAGGTCTCCGCCCATGCACTCGCAGCAGCAGTCCGCCGCCAGCAGATTGATGCAGCAGTTGCAGCCGTCCGCGCCATCCATGCCCATGGGGCGATAGGCGGTACCGCCGGCACGCATATAGGCCAGCGCCTCGCTGTATTCCGCGTTGCCGGGATCCATGTTCACCGCAGTTTGGAAATACTCCACCGCGTCGTCCATCCATCCCTTGCGGTAGCACAGGCTGCCCATCAGGAAGTGCCATTCCGCATTGCGCTCCTGCATTCCCATCAGCAGCTGCTCCGCCTGGGCCAGCATATTCCGGCTGATATACACCCGGATCTGCCGGAACACCTCGCTGTTTGGCCCGGTATATTGCCGATATCCGCCGCCGGCCCGGTAGCCATAGCCGGTGCCCGCGCCGTTTTGCCGGGCGCCGGTGTTGCCCCGCTGGCCGCCATGCTTGGTCAGCATATCGTAGGCCTCGTTGATCTCTTTCATTTTTTCCTGTGCCAGATCCTCCAGCGGACTGTCGTGGAAGTTATCCGGGTGGTACTTTCGTGCCAGCTCCCGGTAGGCACGCTTGATTTCATCTTCGCTGGCGCCGGGCTTTACGCCCAGCACCTCGTAGGGATCTTTCATAGCATTTCTCCGTTTATGCGTTTCTGATTTCCTCTGTGGTACATTTTGTCTCCGGGCTTTGCCCCAACAGGCGCTTAATCGCGCTGGGAATGCCCAGATAGAGGATGTTTTCCGTAATGGGGCGAAAGGCGTTTTCCGGCAGCAGGCTGTAGGCGCCGGACATGGCGCTCATGGAATGGGACAAGCTCAGGCGCAGGCTTTCCACCGCCGGTTCCGGCAGCTGCGGCGCGGTCAGACCGTACCGATACACCAGAGGATTATAGTTTTTCTTTTTCATATCCTTTTCCAGATCGTCCACTGCATCCAGCACATAGACGACCCGTCCGATATGGTAAAACAGCTCCCGCAGGACCCGTTTGCGGGCTTCCGCTTTCTCCGTCATGGCAAGGCTTGCCAGCAGGGTGGCAAAGCAATCCGCCGCACGATCTACAGAGGCGCAGCTTTCCTGCTCCAGCGTGTGCAGGCCTTGCATATACTGCTCGCAGGCCGCCGCAAATTCCGGCTGCGCCGCCTTTGCCTTGCTATATGCCCGGTGCAGCGCCGCCAGAGCCACCGCCGCGCCGGCGGTCTTGCCGGGACCCTCGTCCCGGAGATCGTCCCGCAGCTTCCAATGCGCCAAAATCACGGACAGATCCGCCGCACGCTCCAGCGCCGGCGTTTGTTTCAGCACCGCCCGCTTTCGCAGCGGACGAACCGGACAGCCCCGAGGGGCAAAGTCCGCCGTTTGGCCTTCCTCCAGCAACATGGCCAAAAAAGTGAAGTCATAGTTGACCACGAAGCGTGCGGCGCTGCCGCAGCGCTGCGCCAGACAGTGGCACAGGCCGCAGTACACCCCCTGATAGGCCTCGAATTCCCGCACCTTCAGTTCGGCTTTCAGCGGTCTGACATAGCCATACATGGCCTACTCCCGGCAGATGATCCGGAACGAGATGCGCCGGCTGCCGGTGAGCTTGTGTACCGCCACGACCACCGCCACGCCCAGGAAGAAGCCGATCAGGCTCATCAGTACCGTGCCGTTTTCCGTGCCGATGGTGTAATTGCCGATGGCATAAAACACCAGAAAGGCCACGATCGGCACCAGATACACCAACGCCGCCACGCCGAGAATGCGCGTGGTCTTGCTCTCGATGGTGACCCGCTCCCCCGGCGCGGCGCCGATGGGGTTCGAGCAGGTGACAGTGAGCGTGCTTTCATGGTGGCAGCCACCGCAGGACTTGCAGTTGCCGCCGCAGGCGGAGCCGCGGGTGACAAGCACCTCCGCCATGTTGTTTTCCAAATTTCGTTTTACGATTGCCGATTGTCTCATATCGAGGACTCCCTCCTCAAGCAGGATTGTTATTTCTGTTGTGCTGTTATCGCTGGATCTGCACCAGAGCGGTGTAGTTGCCCACGGCGCCGGCGCTTTCAAAGCCGTCTACATAGATGTGAACCGGCACCTCCACCTGGCCGCTGGCCTCCGTCACACCGCTCAGGTCTGCCACGGCCCGCAGGTTCTCCTCCTGGATCTGCTCCAGGAGCGCCGCCTTGGCACGCAGCGTGACCTCCAGGCTGGTGGTGATCAGCTCCGCCTTCCGGCCTTTTTCCAGCCCTGTCAGAGAAATGTTGCTGACAGTCATTTTCTTTTTCTCCAGCCCACGGATCTCCACCGTTACCTTTGCCTCCGTCACGCCAGATTCATTGGTCAGGCCGTTATCCAGCACGATCGTATAGCTGTGTTCATAGCTTCCGTCCACCTGAGACAGGTCGATGCTTCCCAGGGTAACACGATTGATGCTTTCCATCTGCTGGGCGTCGCCGGACAGGCGGATCTCCTCCGGCGTGATGGTGACGCTGGCATTTTCCTGCAACGCACCGCCGCCGTCCAGCAGGTCGATTGCCAGAGGGACATCCTTTATCACCTTGATCTCCATGCTCACCCGCACCGTGTTCATGTTGGCGGAAAGGCCGGCCTTTTCCATGTCGATCTCCTTGCCGTTGACATCGATCAGGCTGTAATTGCTGTCATAGTGGATACTGCTTGCAACATTGTCCCGCTCCACGACCACCAGCGCGTGATCCACCTGATCCAGGCTTTCCTGGGCGCCGTAGATCTCCAGACTCTCCGGGCTGGTGACGAGCTCGCTTCCCACAAAGCCCTCCGCCACCGAGCCGGTAAAGGAGGTTTGGATATCCACGACCTTGCTGCCCAGCTTTTCTACCTGGAAGCTGATATATTGCGGTTTTCGGGTAGTCACGGTCACATCGCCGGTGTTGACGCCATCCGGCAGCTCCACCTGCACCGGCTGGCTGTACCGGCCAACCTCCAGGGCGGTCGCGTCGATATATACATGAATATTGCGCTCATTGATGCGGTTCAAGACCCGTCGGCTGCCCCGGAAGGTCAGCTGCACCTCATCCGCGCTGACTTCGGAAATGATCAGCCCCTTGGACTCCCGCAGCACATCCACGCCGGTGAAGTCCACCGTAAGATTGCGCAGGGTCAGTTCACTGTCCTCCGTTTCCAGCGAGATCACATAGGCCCAAAGGCAAATTGCCGCCAGAACGGAGATCACCGCCCAGAAAATGCGGCTGTCTACGATCTTACGAATTCTTTCCCTTGCCATTGCTGTCTCCCTTTCTCCCCAGGATCCAGTCCCGGAGGTTGTCCTGCACGCTGCGGCGGGTCTCCTCCCCGCGGAGCAGCTCCGCCCGCAGGATCTTTTCACAGCTTTCCCGGTTCAGATGCCGCTTGAGCATACTGTTGACGGCAATGGAGATTGCGCCGCTTTCCTCCGAGACGATCACCACGACCGCATCGCTTTGCTCGCTCATGCCGATGCCCGCCCGGTGGCGCATTCCCAATTCCTTGCTCAGGTTGGGGTTGGCCGAAAGCGGCAGCATACATCCCGCCGCCGCAATGCGCCCGTCCCGAATGATGACGGCGCCGTCGTGCAGAGGCGCTTTGTTGTAAAACAGGTTTTTCAGCAGCTCCGCATTGGGCAGCGCATCCACCACCGTGCCGGTATTGATACGGTCGGTCAGGCGGTTGTTCCGCTCGAACACGATCAGTGCGCCGGTGCGGGTGGCGCTCATATCCACGCAGGCTTCCACCGTTTGCAGGATGGCGTTTTCCACACCCTCCGGCTCGCTTTGCCGGTACAGCCCCCGGAACACCCGGCCGCTGCCCACCTTTTCCAGCATACGGCGCAGCTCCGGCTGGAACAGGATCACCAGCGCCAGCAGCCCCAGCTCAATGATCCGGCGCAGCAGGAAGTTGACCACTGTCAGGTGACATACATCCGAGATCCACAGCACCGCGACCAGACCCAGCAGCCCCACCGCGACCCGGGACAGCTGCGCCCGGCGGATAAAGCCGATGATCTTATAGATCACAAAAGCAAGGATAATGATATCCGCAATGTCGGAAATCGACACCATGCGAAGCACACCGGAGGCGGAATGAAAAATTGTTTGTAATGTTTGCATAGGCATTACTCCATGTTTCTGCTCCGTCTTTTTTTCTTGTTCACGCCGCCGGGACTTTGCCGGGCGGCTTATGTTCATGATCCCGTGACTCTGCCGGGATCATGGGTCTGTATTTCTACAAGCAGGTGCAAAAATACAATGGTAATTATACAACAATTTTACACATACTAGCAAGAAAAAGTTACAATTTTGTTACTATTTTTCCGTATCTCTCTGCTGCCTGAAGCATTTCCTGCCGGGTATTCATGGCGGAAACGGAAAAACGCAGGCTGCCCCGCTCCACATCTCCGGCGGTGATATGCGCCTGGGGCGCACAGTGCAGCCCCGCCCGCACGGCAACTCCCGCCTGCCCCAGCGCCGCCGCCAGACTCTCGCAGTCCCGCTGTTTGGGGATCACGGAAAGCACCCCCGCCTGCTCTGCAGCATCCTGCGCCAGCATGACCTTGCCGCCGCCCTTTTGCGCCAGAAGCCGCCCCAGACAGCGCACCAGCTGCCGCTCATGGCGCAGAACGCGTTCTGTTCCCATGCGCTGGATAAACCGCACGCCGGCCAGCAGTCCAGCCACCCCCGGCACATTGGGCGTTCCCGCCTCCAACCGCTCCGGCAAAAAATCCGGCATGGTATAGCTGCGGCTGTCCACACCGGTTCCGCCAAACAGCAGCGGCTCCGGTATCTGTCTGCACAGCAGCACGCCGGTGCCCTGGGGACCCAGCAGCCCCTTGTGTCCCGGCATGGCCGCATACGCCGCGCCCAGCGCCTGAAAATCCAAGGGCAGCGCCCCGGCAGACTGGGAAGCGTCCACCACCAGCGGCACGCCGTTTTCCCGGCAGCAGGCCGCGATCTCCTCCAAGGGCAAAATATTGCCAAACACATTGGACACATGGGTGCAAACACAGACCTCCGAGCGGGGGATCGCCTCTCGAAAGGCCGCTGCGGCCGCTGCGCTGTCGAATACCGGCGTACGCAGGATCTCCAGAGCCGCGCCGCAGGCGTACAGCGGACGCATGACCGCATTGTGCTCATAGCCGGACACCACCACCCGCGTCCCCGGTCGCACCAGATCCCGAATGGCGATGTTCAGGCCATGGGTGGCGTTGGTGGTAAACACCACCTGCTCCGGCTCCGGCACGCCCAGCAGCTTTGCCAGAGCCATGCGGCAGTCCAGAAGCAGATCCGCCGCGCGCATCGCCTGGGGATAGCCGCCGCGGCCGGGACTGGTACAGCTGCGGATCGTCCGCGCCATTTCCTCCCGCACCTGCCGGGGCTTTTGAAAGCTGGTGGCGGCGGCATCCAGATAGATCAAACCGACACCTCCCGAAAGCTGCCGTCCTCCTCCGGCCGCAGCACCCGCTCCGGCAAAAAGCCCTCCTGCTCCAGCACGGACATTGCCCACTCCAAATGCGCCTGCCGCAGGCGCACACAATAGCCGCAGCCCCGTTTGCTGGCGCCAGCGGGGGCACGCTGAATATATCCGGAAATGCCCGCCCGCTCCAACAGGCGCTCGGTACGCTGCGCATAGGTCAGAGAGCGGCACATCAGCAACACATTCTGCATAAAAAAACCTCCCACATCACGAAATGACAACAAAGCGTCCCGCGTCGGCGGACGCAGGGGATACTTCGTTACATTTAGTGTATGCGGGAGGCTTTGGATATGCGCCGTGCGCCGGAGAGCGCCGCCCTCCGGAAGCTGTGAAAAGACTGGAAAATTTTCGGCGGAATGCGGATTTTAGTCCTCCGCCGCGGCGCGGCGCTCGGCCTTGGTCGCATGGAGAAGTCCACGAGAAACAGGCGTACTCACCAGGCAGCAGACCACGGCTTCCACCACGCCCTGCACGCCAACAAACATGGCGCAGAAGCCCAACACACCCAGCCCATGGGACAGGCTTTGAATGAATTCCGTATTGAAGAAAAACAGCACCAGCGCGCCCATAAACAGCACCGTGTTGATCACCGGCGCCGCTGCGGAGCAGACGGCACAGCCCGCCACGCTGGGGCCGCGCAGGCTAAACAGCCGGTACAGAAATCCGGGAAGCAAACCGGCCAGCATCCGCGTGGGAACGCAGACCAGGAAGCAGGCAATGGGGCTGATCCCCAGCAGTGTCGCGCCGAAAGCGCTGGCGCCGGTCAGACACTGCACAAAGCTGGTAATGCCAAACACCGCGCCCACGATCATGCCCTCCAGCGGCCCCAGAACAATAGCGCTGACCGCCACCGGGATCATCAGGAAACTCAGCTCCAGCCCCGCCGTTCGCAGATAGCCCAGGGGCGTATAGGCCAGCAGCAGGGTGATGGCGACAAAAATCGCCAGCCTTGCCAGCCGTTTAATCTTTCCATTTCTCATAAATACACCTCATTTTTTATCTGTATCAGATAATTTTAGCCGATTTTATCAAAACGCAGGGTTCACCGTCTGTTTTTCTCATAGATCCGGCGCAGTCCGTCCAGCAGCAAATGCTCGTCCACCGTCACCGGTCTGCGGCAGGCCTCCGCCACCTCCCGAGCTCTTCCGCCGGTAATGATCATGGTGCAGCTCTGCTGCAGCTCCTCCTCGATCCGTGCGGCAAGCCCCTCCAGCATGGCGGCTGTGCCGATGATCAGCCCCGCCTGAATGGAGGCGTCGGTATTCCGGCCGATCACCCGCTCCGGACAGCGCAGCTGCACCGGAGAGAGCTGCGCCGCCTGACGGGTCAGCGCCCGCTGGCTCAGGTCAATGCCCGCCGACAGGGTACCGCCCAAAAAGCGACCCTTGGCATCCAGCACACTGACCGCCGTTGCGGTACCCAAATCGCAGATAATGCAGGGCAGGGGATATTTTGCCTGCGCCGCCACTGCGGCGGCGGCCAGATCGCTGCCCAGCTGGGCGGGGTCGTCGATGCCGATCTTCAAACCGGAACGCACGCCCGGCGCCAGCACCAGCGGCGGCTTGCTGCAAAAATGCCGGCAGACGCCGCGAAACACCGCAGTCAGCTCCGGCACCACACAGCAGATCGCAATGCCGTCGATCTGCGCCGGATCGATCCCATGCAGGCGAAAAATGCCCTGCAATTCCACCGCGTATTGATCCTCCGTACGGTGGGGATCGGCATAGATCCGGGTGAGAAAGCGCAGGCTTTCCCTCACAAAGCCGCCCAGCGTGATATTGGTGTTTCCGATATCAATGGCAAGCAGCATCATGATCCCCCGTTTCTTCCCGATACAAAAGCGCCACCGCATGGGCGGAAATGCCCTCTCCCCGGCCGGAAAAGCCAAGTCCCTCCTCCGTGGTCGCTTTGAGGTTGATCTGCGCCGGCTCCACGCCCAGCACCGCCGCCACGCGGGCGGTCATGGCCGGGATATGGGGGCGCAGCTTCGGCCGCTGGGCAATGACCGTGCAGTCCAGATTGCCCAGAGCATAGCCCCGTTCCGCCATCAGGCGCTTTACCTGCGCCAGCAGCGCACAACTATCCGCCCCGGCATAGTTCGGGTCGGAATCAGGAAAATGCAGCCCGATATCCCCCAGCGCCAGCGCGCCGAGAATGGCGTCCATGATCGCATGAACCAGCACATCGGCATCTGAATGTCCCAGCAGCCCCTTTTCCCAGGGGATCTCCACACCGCCCAGGATCAGCCGGCGCTCCGGCACCAGACGGTGAACATCATAACCGTGTCCGATGCGATAGGGAAGCTGCTTCATGCTTCCACCTCCTGCCGCAAAATTGCCCGCGCCAAGGCCACATCCAGCGGATGGGTCAGCTTCAGGTTGCGGGCGTCCCCGGGGATCAGATGCACCTTTCCGCCGATGGCCTCCACCGCGGAGCAGTCATCCGTCACCGGGATCTCCTCCTGCACCACATAGGTCAAAGCGCCCTTGAGCAACTCCGCCCGGAACACCTGGGGCGTTTGCACCGCCATCAGCTCCTTCCGTGGCAGGGTTTCCACCACAAAGCCGTCCTCCACCCGTTTGACCGTGTCCCGCAAGGGGACCGCCGGTGCAACGGCCTGGTAAAACCGCGCTTCGCTGACTGCTTTTTCCACCAGCTCCGGCGGCGCAAAGGGGCGGGCGCCGTCATGCACGCCGATCAGCTCCGCCCGGGGGTCTGCCTCCGAAACGCCGTTGAGGACAGATTCCATGCGGCTGCTGCCGCCCAGAATGACCTTTGTCACCTTGTCCAGCCGGTACTGCTTGCACAGATCCGCCACCGGGAGCATCCGCTCCTGCCGGGTGACCACGATGACCTCCCGGACGCTGGGGCAATGCTCCAGCAGCAGCAGCGTGCGCCCCAGAACGGGGATGCCGTCCAGCTCCAGAAAGAGCTTGTCCTGCCCCATTCGCGTGGAGGAACCTGCCGCCGCCACCACCATGGTGCAAAACGGCGTTTTTCCGGGAATATTTTTGGAAAGAAAAGACATTTCCCTGTCCCCTTTCATTGATCTTGCCGCCAAGGGCGTGTCACGGAAGCCGATCAGACGTCAAAGCACAGGCGCATCTGGTGCCAGCGCGTGTTGCCCAAGGTAGATGCGGAGATTCCCTCGTCCACAAAGCCAAAGCGACCGTAATAGCCCAGAAGATGCTCCTTGCAGGTGAGAACCATGCCCTTGCACCCCTGCGCCTTTGCGCCCGCTATAGCGGCTTGCAGCACTCTTGCCGCGCAGCCCTGCTTCCGGTAGTCCGGCAAAGTATCAAGACCGAGAATCATCTGCCACGCACCTTGGGGACAATGCATTTCTGTATTTCTATACATTTCATCTGTCAAATCCGACAAATCCGTTGTCAAACTGTTGATAAAGGCAACCACCGTTTCCCCATCCTGCAGCAACCAGAAATTTTCCGGAAACACCGCCAAACGCGCCTGCAAGTCCTTTTCCGCTGCTGCCTCCGCCGCCGGGAAGCAGATTGCCTCTATTTCCGCCAGTGTCCGGCCATCCTCCGGCCGGCCGTTCCGAAGCTCCATGTGTCCTCGCCCTCCTTTGTCATTGTCTAATTTTACCACAGTTCGCGCCATTGTACAAGACGAGTCTTTTGCCGAAAACTGGGGACTTTTCTTGGCGGGCATGCTATGGTATACTCTAATAATTAGGTAATTCAAATTTTTCTGCCTGCACAAAGGAGAAGGAAGATGGACATTCTGATCATTGGCGGCGGCGCGGCCGGTATGCTCTGCGCCCTGACCGCTGCGGAAAATCCCGAAAACACGGTCACCCTGCTGGAGCGGCAGGCGCGTGTTGGACGAAAGCTGCTGAGCACCGGCAACGGCCGCTGCAACCTCAGCAATCTGCACGCCGCACCGGAGCATTACCACGGCAGCGCGCCCGCATTCTGCACCGCCGCGCTGGATGCCTTTCCGCCGGAGGAAACGCTGGCATATTTCCGCTCTCTGGGGCTGCTGACCGTGGCAGAGCCGGACGGGCGGGTCTATCCTCTGTCCGACCATGCCGGAAGCGTGGTGGACACGCTGCGCTTTGCTCTGGCAGCCTGCCCCAATATCCAGCTGCACACCGGCCAGTGCGCCCAGACTGTCCACCACGACAAAAAATCCGGCTTTACCGTCACAACGGAAACGGCGCATTACACCGCCCAGGCGCTTGTCATCGCCTGCGGCGGCGCGGCCGGCGGCAAACTGGGCGGCGGCATGGACGGCTACCGGCTGCTCCAGCAGTTGGGACACAAGCGCACCGCCCTTTACCCCATACTGGCGCCACTGCGCACCGACCCCACTTGGCCACGCAGCCTGAAAGGCGTGAAAGCCGATGCTCTGGCACGGGTACTGGACGGCAAGCGCTGTGTTGCCAGCGATCGGGGCGAGCTGTTGTTTACGGACACCGGCGTCAGCGGCCCGCTGGGCTTTGCCCTGAGCCGCGCCGTCTCCACTCGCAGCGGGCAAAAGCTGGAGCTGCAGCTGGATTTTCTCCGGGAGTATTCCCCCGAGGAAATTCGCCAGCTGCTCCGGCGTCGGGCAGAAAACCAGAGTCTGGAAAGCCGGGATCTGCTGGCGGGCTGCGTACACAGCCGCCTGGGGCAGATGCTTTGCAAATACGCCGGGGTGCCGGCCGGCCCTATGTCTCTGGTCACCCCCGCCATGATTGAAGCCGTTGCCGCCGCGTGCAAAAGCTTCCGTCTGCCCCTGACCGGCGTGCAGGGCATGGATCAGGCGCAGGTCACCGCCGGCGGCATGGAAACCCGCGACTTTTCGCCCCAAACCATGGAAAGCCGACTCTGCCCCGGTCTGTTCGCCGTAGGCGAGGTGCTGGATATCGACGGCGACTGCGGCGGCTTTAATCTGCAATGGGCCTGGTCCAGCGCCCGGGCGGCGGGGAGGGCTTTGCTATGATCCTGCTCCGTGACCTGCGCGTTCCTCTCGACCATCAGGAGAAAAATTTGAAAACAATCGCCGCACAGGCGATAAAATGCGATTCCGACAAAATCCAGCAGCTGCACATCCGCAAAAAGTCTTTGGACGCCCGAAAAAAATCCGACCTGCACTGGCGGTACACGCTGGCGCTGGCACTGCCGGACGAGGCGCGTGTTCTCCGCCGGGACAAAAGCGGAAAGCTCAGCGCCGACACTGCCAAGCCCTATATCCCTCCCGCGCTCCATGGCAGCTGGGACGGCCCGCCGCCGGTGGTGGCGGGCTTTGGCCCGGCGGGAATGTTTGCCGCCCTTGTGCTGGCGGAGGCCGGACTGCGCCCCATCGTTCTGGAGCGGGGACAGGCCGTGGAGACCCGCACGAAAAAGGTACAGCAATTCTGGAACGGCGGCGCGCTGGACCCCGCGTGCAATGTGCAGTTTGGCGAGGGCGGCGCCGGCACCTTTTCTGACGGAAAGCTGAACACCGGTGTCAAGGACAGCCGCATCCCCTGGGTGCTCCGGCGCATGGTAGAATTCGGTGCGCCGGAAAGCATCCGCTGGGAGGCGCGCCCCCATGTGGGAACGGATCACCTCTGTCAGGTGGTGCGGCAGCTGCGGGAGCGCATCCTCACCCTTGGCGGACAGGTGCGCTTTGGCCACCGGCTCGTGGGCTTTACAGAGCGCGGCGGGCAGCTTTGCGGCCTGACCGTGGAGGACGCGGGCGGCGTTTACACCATGGACTGCCGCCAGCTGATCCTGGCACTGGGACACAGCGCCCGGGACAGCTTTCAATATCTCGCCGGCCGGGGACTGCCCATGGAAGCCAAGGCCTTTTCCATGGGCGCACGGATCGAGCATCCCCAAACGCTGATCGACTTGGCGCAATACGGCCGCGCCCGTGGAAAGCTGCTGCCGCCTGCGGACTACCGGCTAAGCTGTCATCTGCCCGGCGGCAGCGCCTATACCTTTTGTATGTGTCCCGGCGGCAGCGTGGTCGCCGCGGCCTCGGAGCCGGGCGGCGTTGTCACCAACGGCATGAGTCTCCGGGCGCGGGATCGGGAAAACGCCAACAGTGCACTGCTGGTTTCTGTCCGGCCGGAGCAGTTCCCCTATCCCGGCGTGCTGGGCGGGATGCTCTGGCAGCGGGAGATCGAACAGGCAGCGTTTCGTTACGGCGGCGGCAATTACTGCGCACCGGCACAGCTTGTCGGCGATTTTTTGTCCAAACAGGAGAGTAAATCGCAGATAAATGTCCGTCCCAGTTATGCCCCCGGCGTGATCTGGGGCGATTTGCGGCATATCCTGCCCGCCGCGATCACGGAGACCATGGCGGCGGCTCTGCCGGAGCTGGACAAAAAGCTGCACGGCTTTGCCCTGCCGGAGGCCGTACTCACCGGACCGGAGACCCGCAGCAGCAGCCCTGTGCGCATTTTGCGAAACGCCGCGCGGCAAAGCGCCGTACAGGGGCTGTATCCCTGCGGCGAGGGCGCAGGCTACGCCGGCGGCATCACCTCCGCCGCGGTGGATGGCCTGCGCTGCGCGGAGGCCATTTTGGAGCAGGCGCGGCAATAGGCTATTTTCCGCCGACTCCCGGCGAAACTTCCCACCTTTACTCCGCAATGCCCTTTTGCAAAAGTGCTGCTTCGATCGCTTCTTCCTCGCTGCCGTTCACCCGGCGGAACAAGGCGCGGAACAAAGCCCTTGCAACGGGTCCGGCCAGAAACAGCTGCACCGGCAGCGCCAGAATGAAATTCCGGCAGTAGCAAAGCAGGTAATGGGGGACAAACTGGCTGGTAAAACCGTAGCCATGCCAGACACCCAACACGCTGGCCAAAGCCACCTGTGAGACAACGGTGAAGGTCTGAATGGCAAAAATAATGGCAATGGGACGATCCCCGGGCTGCACCACCCGAAACGCGAAGTGCTTGGCAACCCGGCTGGAGAGAAAATAGGCGCAGAGAAAAATGATCACAAACTCCGGCCACATTCCCCCAAACGCCATCAAAAAGCTGCCATTGACAAAAACACCTGTTGTCAGCACGGTGTTGTACAGGGTCATGATATACACCATGATCCACGCGGTGATGGCGGTAAAAATAACAGATTCCCATTTGGTTTTCGGCATGATTTTTTCCTCCTGTTGTGTTTTTTCGGGCCGCATTTTTTGCAAAGAGTAAAAAAATAATGCCCCCTCCGCCGTCCGACATTGGCAGAGTGACATTTATTGTCCAAAATCCGATGCAATTGTACTTGATCCATATCTGAATTATAGCCGATGCCCCGTCCCCCTGCAAGTATTTTTGTAAAAATTTTTTTGCAGGCGGAAAAGACCCCGCTTTCCGAATACGCTGGAAAGCGGGGTCTTTTCTATAAGAGAGGTGGGGTGAAGAAAGATTCGTTTTCGCCGCAAAACACCTTGGCGAAAGCCGGTATGCTATGTGATTTCCCGTGGCTTCAAGATATCACGCCTGCACGGGAAAAGCAAGGGAAACAAGCGGAAAAAAGCTTGATTCATTTTGAAGCATTATATTTCTGAAAGTATATCGAGATTTCTCCTTAAATTGTGATAAGTTTCACATTTTTTGCGGCAAAAAAGACTTTCTTTCCCGAAAAATCAGCAGCATATGCAAAATTCTCGTCTGTGCAAAAAGAATCCCCATGTGAAAAAGCATGGGGATTCTGCAGGATCGTTATGTATTGCCGCATATCAGGCCATCTGCCGGACGCTGCACTTTAGTTTTTGCTTTTGATATAAGCATCAATGGACTGCGCCGCTTTTTTACCGGCGCCCATGGCCAGAATCACGGTCGCAGCGCCGGTCACGGCATCACCGCCGGCAAACACGCCCTCCCGGCTGGTGGCCAGGGAGTCATCGGCAACCAAGCAGCCCTTTTTGTTGGCCTCCAGCCCTTCCGTCGTAGACTTGAGCAGGGGGTTCGGCTTGGTACCGATGGCCATGATGACCGCATCCAGATCAATGACAAAGTTGCTGCCGGGAATCTCCACCGGACGACGGCGACCGGAAGCATCCGGCTCACCCAACTCCATCTTCACGCACTCGATGCCCTTGACGCAGCCGTTTTCATCGCCCAGAATACGCACGGGGTTGTTGAGCAACTTGAACACGACCTCTTCCTCCATGGCGTGCTCCACCTCTTCCTTACGGGCGGGAAGCTCCTCCATACTGCGGCGATAGACAATGTACACTTCCTCGGCGCCCATACGCTTGGCGCAGCGAGCGGCATCCATGGCCACATTACCGCCGCCCACCACCGCCACGCGCTTGACGCGCTTGATGGGGGTGTCGTACTCGGGCAGATACGCCTTCATCAGGTTGATGCGGGTCAGGTACTCGTTGGCGGAGTACACGCCCAGCAGGCTCTCTCCGGGGATATTCATAAACTGAGGCAGGCCGGCGCCGGAGCCGATGAACACGGCCTCGTAGCCGTCTGCAAATAGCTCGTCAATGCTCATGGCTCTGCCGATCACGGCGTTGGTGACCAGCTCAATTCCCATTTTTTGCAGCTTTTCCACCTCTGCCTGGACGATGGCCTTGGGCAGACGGAACTCCGGAATGCCGTAGACCAGAACGCCGCCGGCCTTGTGGAAGGCCTCGAACACCGTGACCTGATAGCCCAGCTTTGCCAGATCGCCGGCGCAGGTCAGGCCGGCAGGACCGGAGCCGATGACCGCAACGCGGTGGCCGTTGGAGGCTGCGGGCACCGCCGCGGCTTCGCCGTTCTGGGCGTACCAGTCCGCCACAAAGCGTTCCAGACGGCCGATACCCACCGGCTCGCCCTTTTTACCGCGGACACACTGTCCCTCGCACTGGTTTTCCTGGGGACAGACACGGCCGCACACCGCCGCCAAAGCATTAGTAGAACTGATGATCTCATACGCCGCGGCAAAGTCGCCCTCTGCCACCTTGGCGATAAACTCGGGGATCCGGACATTCACCGGGCAGCCGTCGACACAGGGCTTGTGCTTGCAGCCCAAGCAGCGCTGCGCCTCGTCGATCGCCATTTCTGCGGTATAGCCCAGGGCGACCTCGGCAAAGTTCTTGTTGCGAACCAGTGCGTCCTGCACCGGCATCGGATTTTTGTTGGGGGACATATTAGCCATGTTGACGCACACCTCCTGTGATCCGGCAGATATGCTGTTTCTGCTCTGCCTCTTCCGCCTTATAAAAACCGTTCCGCGCCAGAAGCTCGTCCCAGTCCACCTGATGGCCGTCGAACTCCGGGCCGTCCACGCAGGCAAAGCGCACCTCGCCGCCCACGGTCACGCGGCAGCCGCCGCACATTCCGGTGCCATCCACCATGATCGGGTTCAGGGACACGATCGTTTTGACCCCATAGGGCTTTGTGGTGGCACATACAAACTTCATCATCATGGTGGGGCCGATGGCGATCACCTCGTCATAGTCCCGGCCGGACTCGATCAGTTCCTTGAGCTTATCGGTGGTAAAGCCCTTCCAGCCATAGGAACCGTCATCGGTACAGATATGCAAATTGGTACATCCGGTGCGCATTTCCTCCTCCAAAATGACGATGTCCTTGGTACGGAAACCGGCGATCATATCCACTTCGATGCCATGTTCCTTCATCGCCTTGGCGACCGGGTAGGCAATGGCGCAGCCCACGCCGCCGCCCACAACGGCAACGCGCTTCAGCCCCTCCATCTCGGTGGGCTTGCCCAGGGGGCCGACAAAATCGGAAATATAGTCGCCCGGCTCCATCAGACCAAACATCTGGGTGCTCTGCCCGGCGGGCTGGAACATGACAGTCACGGTTCCCTTTTCCCTGTCATAATCGGCAATGGTCAGGGGCACGCGCTCGCCATATTCATCCAAGCGGAAAATGATGAATTGTCCCGCTTTGCACTTTCTGGCAACCAAAGGCGCATGGATGGTGATCGCCAGCGTAGTGCCGGCGGCGTTCAAAACTCGCTTGCTGACAATTTGATACATGAACATCCCTCTTTTACCACATGAAATTGAAGCATTACAGCGTTTTTGCTCGGCTCTAAGTTTATTCATCTTGATTCCATGCATTGACTATAGCACAGTTCCTTGTATTTGTGAAGTGTTTTCTTTAATTTTTTCTCATTTTTTTCAAAAAACAAAACAAATTCGCGGCTTTTGTCCTTGTTATCAAAATAACAATCGTATTTTTTTCTATTTTTTGTAAAATAAGGACAGCTGTAGCTTTTTCCCACAGCTGTCCTTGTGCATTTTCACAGTTTGGTTCACAGCGCCTTGAGTTTCTCCACGATCTCCTCAAAATGCATTCCCCGGCTGGCCTTGACCAGCACGGTATCTCCGGGGCGGATCTGCGCCGCCAAATCGGCCATCAGCGCCGATTTTTCCACATACCAGCGGCTGTTGGTACCCTCCGCCGCACCGATGTGAGTCTGGCGGGAAAGGCTGCCGCAGCAAAGTACCAGATCCATCCCCTGTCCGGCGGCATATACTCCCAACTCCCGGTGGAGCGCCGGGCCGTTTTCTCCCAGCTCCAGCATATCGCCCAGAATGCACACCCGGCGTCCCGGGCAATCCATCTCTGCCAGAGAGTGGATCGCCATGGAGCAGGAATCCGGATTGGCATTGTAGCAGTCGTTGATGACTGTCAGTGTCCGGCTGCGCTCCACGCGGCTGCGGAAACCCACCGGCTCATACGCCCGGATGCCCGCCGCGATCTCCTCATCCGTCAGCCCCATGTGAATGCCGATCGCCGCCGCCGCCAAGGCAGCATAGATCATATGGGCGCCGAATGCGGGGATCTCCGCCTCGATTCGGCGGTCTCCGCCGCAGATCACGCAGCGGCTGCCGGTCTCCCCGGCGGCAAACTGCTCCGCATACACCGCGCAGTCCGGCGTTGTGCCGAACATGACCTTTTTTCTGCCCCGGCAGTCCATGCTCCGGAGCAAATCGTCATCACCGTTGACAAACACGACCCCGTTTTCGTCCATGCCGTCCAGAATCTCACTCTTGGCGCGAAGCACCCCGGCGCGATCCTGCAAAAACTCCAGATGCGCATGGCCGATGACGGTGATCAGCGCCATATCCGGCCGGACGATCCGGGACAGGTTCCGCATTTCCCCAAAGTGAGAAATGCCCATTTCCACCACGGCGATCTCGTGCTCCTCCCGCAGGCGGAACAGGGTCAGCGGCACGCCCAGGTCGTTATTGAAGTTCTTCTCCGTTTTCAGCGTGCAAAACCGCTGGGACAGAACCGCCGCCACCATTTCCTTGGCGGTAGTCTTGCCCACGCTGCCGGTCACGCCCAGAACCGGAAGCTCCAACTGGGCGCGATAAAAGGCCGCCAGCTCTCCCAGTGCGATCTGGGTGTCCCGCACCACGATATACGGCCCCGCCGCATTGGGAATCTCCCGCTCCGTCAGGCAGCACAGCGCCCCCTTGGCAAAGCAGGCGTTGACATAGTCGTGGCCATCATGGTTCTGGCCGCAGATCGCGGCGAACAGGCCGCCCTTTTCCACAGCGCGGCTATCGGTGGTGATGCTGGTAACCTCCTGCCGAAGCAGCGCCGGATCGCCATGGTACGCCCCATGTACTGCGGGGATGATATTTTCCAAAGTCAGATTTTTCATTGATACTTCCTCATAGACAGGGCAATGATCTCCTCACACAATTCCCCGAAACTCTTTCCCTCCGCCGTGGCCATTTGCGGGATCAGGCTGGTGGGGGTCATGCCCGGCAGACTGTTGGCCTCCAGGCAGTACAGCTTGCTTTCCACGGTATCCAGCAAAAAGTCCACACGGCAATATATGTCCATCATCAGCGCTTTATACACCGCAACGCCCGCCTGCTGGATCTCCTGCCGCAGGGCATCGGGGATCTCCGCCGGGCAGATTTCCTGGGTCAGACCGGCCTGGTACTTGTTTTTATAGTCGTAAAAGCCCTCCTTGGGGATGATCTCGATGACCGGCATGGCGTTGCCATCCATGATGCCCACGGTAAACTCTCGTCCCTTGACATAGCGCTCCACGATAACGGCCTTTTCATAACGGAAGGCATCGTCCACCGCTTTTTCATATTGGTGGCGATCGGGCACGATGGCCGTGCCCACGCTGGAGCCGCCGGAGCAGGGCTTGACCACGCAGGGGAATCCCACATCCCGATAGGGCTTTTTATCCAGCGCCTGGTGCAGGGTGATCCCCGGCGGCGTGAGGATGCCGTTTTGCGCAAACAGCTGCTTGGAAAGGCTTTTGTTCATGGCAAGAGCGCTGCCCAGATAGCCGCTGCCGGTGTAACGAATGCCCGCAACATCCAGCACCGCCTGGAGTTTTCCGTTTTCTCCCTCCTCCCCGTGCATGGCAAGGAAGGTGATGTCCGCCGCGCGGCAGATCTCCAGGACATTATCCGCCAGAATGCTGTCGTTATCCTGCCCCCGCGCCTGCCGCAGTGCCTGCAGATCCGGCGCCGTTTCCGCCACATGGGGCAAATGCTCCGCCGCCGGGTGGGAAAACAGCTCCCGGGGATCGGTATAGGCTTCCATATAGCCCAGATACGAATCCAGCAGCACCACCCGATGCCCGCGCTCCCGAAGCGCTTTGGCCACACAGGTGCCGCTGCTGATAGAAACATCTCTCTCGGCGCTGAAACCGCCGCAAAGAACCACGATATCCATAAAAAGGACGCCTCCCAAAACCCGGCTGCCGCCGGGTGAAAATCAAAATCGTATTATTATATCATGCCGCAGAATTCTTGCCAATGGAAAACGCAGATTTTTTCGCTTGGTTTTCGAAAAATCCCGGCATAGACAAGCCGCCCGCTCCATTTTCACAAAACGGAGCGGGCGGGCAGTTTAGTTTGTTCCATTGAGGGGATCTTAGATCACCAGCTCCAGCACCAGCACCAGCGCGCAGCAGGAGGCCGCCACAGTGAACAGCTTGCAGCCGCGCCAGCCCAGCACAATGCCCAGCGCCAATGCGGCAGCGCCGCTGTATGGCGAGCGGGTGACCTGGGTGATGGCCGGAAAGGTCATAACGGACAGGGTCACATAGGGGATGTAATACAAAAACGAACGCAAAAAGCGGTTTTTGATCTGGCGGCGGATCAGAGTCAGCGGCAGCACACGTACCGCATAGCTGACAGCGGCCATGATGAGGATGTACAGAATGATATTATGCTCCATGCTGTTCCTCCTCCAGTGCCGGCGTAGTGTCCCCTTCGTCCCGGGGGAACAGCAGCGCAGCCGCCGCGGAAATGACCACAGTGAGCACAATGATCTTCAATCCGCTGGACAGATGCAGCACATGAGCAAAGCGCTCCGCCAGCCAGCTCAACGCAAAGCTGATCGCCACCAGCCCCGTAAGGCTGCGGTCTCCCCGGCATGGCGGGATAATGACCGCCAGGAACATACCGTAAATCGCCACGCTCAGGGCATTGACCACCAGGGCTGGCAGCAAATTTCCCGCCACGATGCCCAGAGCCGTTCCCGTTGCCCAGAACGGGATGGTGGTGATAAATGCGCCGTACATATACACCGGCGGCAGATAGCCCATGCGCGCCACGGCGATCCCGAACAGCTCGTCTGTGACATCAAAGCCGATCAGCAGCCGGTGGATCATGGGGGTTTGGGGGGAAAACTTCTGACTCAGCGCACAGCTCATGAGCAGATACCGGGCATTGGCCACCAGAATGATCAGCGCCATTTCCAGGTATCCCGCCTTGGCGATCATAGCGGCAATACCGGCATATTCTCCCGCCGAGGCATTGTTAAGCAAGCTCATCAGAAAGCCCTGAAAGGCTGTCATTCCCGCATTCCGCGCCGTGATCCCCAGGGAAAAGGACACGGCAAAGTATCCCAGGCCAATGGGCAAGCCATCCCGCATACCGTGGCGCAGGAGTTCTCTTTTGTTATACAAAAACATCGTCCTTTCGGGGAACCGTCCTGTTTTTTTGACAGGCTCCGGTGTTGATATGCCGTAAAATACGCCCCCGGTTTCCGGAACCAGGGGCGTATAGATACACGACTTTATTTCCGATTGGGTCGATCCGGTTTTGGCAGACGCCTTAGTCCTTTGCCGCGCGGATAGCAGACTGGGCTGCGGCCAGGCGGGCAATGGGAACCCGGAACGGAGAGCAGGACACATAGTTCAATCCTGCCGCGCAGCAGAAGTCGATGCTGGCGGGATCGCCGCCCTGCTCGCCGCAGAGACCGATCTTCAACTCCGGACGCGTGCCGCGTCCCAGCTGCACCGCCATACGGATCAGCTTGCCAACACCCTTCTGGTCGATACGGGAGAAGGGATCGGACTCATAGATCTTCTTGTCATAGTACTGTCCCAGGAACTTGCCGGCGTCGTCACGGCTGAAGCCGAAGGTCATCTGGGTCAGGTCGTTGGTACCGAAGCTGAAGAACTCCGCTTCCTCGGCGATCTCGTCCGCGGTCAGGGCGGCACGTGGGATCTCGATCATGGTACCCACCTTATAGGACATTTCGCAGCCGCTTTCGGCAATCAGCTGATCTGCCGTGGTGGCAACGCTGTGTTTGACATACTGCAGTTCCTTTTTGTCGCCCACCAGAGGAATCATGATCTCCGGCACCACCTTCCAGTCGGGATGGCGCTTCTGCACGGCCAGCGCGGCCTTGATAACGGCGCGGGTCTGCATGACCGCAATTTCCGGATAGGTGACTGTCAGGCGGCAGCCGCGGTGTCCCATCATGGGATTGACCTCGTGGAGATTGGCAATGATCTCCTCCAGCCGCTGGACATCCACGGACATCTCCTTTGCCAGCGCCTGAATGCCCTCCGCATCATGGGGCACGAACTCGTGCAGCGGGGGATCCAGGAAGCGGATGGTCACGGGCAGTCCCTCCATCGCCTCATACAGCGCCTCGAAATCGCCCTGCTGCATGGGCTCCAGCTTGGCAAGGGCGCGCTCCCGCTGCTCCTGCGTTTCCGAGACGATCATCTCCCGGATCGCGGCGATACGGTCGCTGTCAAAGAACATATGCTCGGTACGGCACAGGCCTATGCCCTCCGCGCCCAGCTCCCGTGCCCGCTTGGCATCCCGGGGGGTGTCCGCATTGGTGCGAACGCCCAGCACGCGGTACTTATCCGCCCAGGCCATGATGCGGCCAAAATAGCCGGAGATGGAAGCATCCACCGTGGGGATGATGCCGTCATAGACATAGCCGGTAGCGCCGTCGATGGAGATACAGTCGCCCTCGTGGAAGGTCTTGCCGCCCAGGGTGAACTGCTTTTTCTCCTCGTCAATGAGAATATCGCCGCAGCCGGAAACGCAACACTCGCCCATGCCGCGCGCCACGACCGCCGCATGGCTGGTCATGCCGCCGCGCACGGTGAGGATGCCCTCCGCCGCTTTCATGCCGGTGATGTCCTCCGCAGAGGTCTCCAGACGCACCAGGACGACCTTTTCGCCCTTTTCCTTCCAGGACATGGCGTCCTCCGCAGAGAAGACGACCTTACCGCAGGCTGCGCCGGGGGAAGCGCCGAGACCCTTGCCCAGCGGCGTTGCCGCTTTCAGCGCCTTGGCGTCGAACTGGGGATGCAGCAAAGCATCCAGATTGCGCGGCTCAATCATCAAAACGGCCTGCTTTTCGTCGATCATGCCCTCGTCCACCAGGTCGCAGGCGATGCGCAGCGCGGCCTGCGCCGTGCGCTTGCCGTTGCGGGTCTGGAGCATATACAGCTTGCCGTTTTCCACGGTGAACTCCATGTCCTGCACATCGTGGAAGTGCGCCTCCAGCCGGGCACATACATCCTGGAACTGGGCAAATGCCTCGGGGAATTTTTCCGCCATCTGGGCAATGGGCATGGGGGTGCGCACACCAGCCACGACATCCTCGCCCTGGGCATTGGTAAGAAACTCGCCCATCAGCTTTTTCTCGCCGGTGGCGGGGTCACGGGTAAAGGCGACGCCGGTACCGGAATTGTCGTTGAGGTTGCCAAACACCATGGGCATAACATTGACCGCCGTACCCCAGGAATAGGGGATGTCGTTGTCCCGGCGGTACACCTGCGCCCGGGGATTATCCCAGGAGCGGAATACGGCGCGGACGGACTCATACAGCTGCACATTGGGATCATCCGGGAACGGCTGTCCCAGCTGCTTTTTGTACTCGGCCTTGAACTGCTCCGCCAACTCTTTCAGGTCGGCTGCCGTCAGCTCGATATCCTGCACAACACCGCGCTGCGCCTTCATCTGGTCGATCAGCTGCTCAAAGTAATTTTTGCCAACGCCCATGACCACATCCGAGAACATCTGGATAAAGCGACGATAGGAGTCATAGACAAAGCGCGCAAAGCCCGGGTCGGGATTGCCGGCGATCATTGCCTCCGCCACCTGGTCGTTCAGTCCCAGGTTCAGGATGGTGTCCATCATACCGGGCATGGAGGCCCGGGATCCGGAACGCACGGAGACCAGCAGAGGATTGACACTGTCGCCAAAGCGCTTGCCGTTCATCTCCTCCATCTTTTTTACATACTCCATGATCTCTGCCATAATAGCATCGTTGATAACGCGGCCGTCCTCAAAGAACTGGGTGCAGGCCTCCGTTGTGATGGTAAAGCCCTGGGGCACCGGCATACCCAGGCGGGTCATTTCCGCCAGGTTTGCGCCCTTGCCGCCCAGCAACTCGCGCATCTGTCCGTTTCCTTCCTGAAACAAGTATACATATTTCTTGCTCATGCGATCCGCTCCTCCTCGGCAGGTTCCCGCGCTGCGGGAAGTCCATGCTGTATTGCTGCATTTTGCAGCGAAAAACATTAAAACATTAGAAGTAATACTATGATATTTTTTCGTGCCGCTTGCCTTCAGCTGCACTCATAAGCAAAATTATACCATTTTCGGCGGGAAATAACAATTCTCCAAACCTATACATTTTAGGAGAAGTTTTTGTATATGCCAGGGCTTTTTTTGCACATCTTTTCTATTTTCCCACACAGAATCTGGAAAAGATGCGTTGGGTCACATCTTCCCGCACAGTGCGCCCAGTCAGCTCGCCCAGGGCGGACATGGCGCTCTCCACCTCCGTGAGAACGGCGTCCGGCGTTACGCCAAGCAGCATCGCCTGCTTAGCGGCGGAAAGCGCTTCCAACGCTCGCCCCGCGGCCTCTGCCTGGCGGGCATTGGTCAACAGCTCTCCCTGCGCCGGCGCTGTCCCCGCCGGATACAAGGCCGCCACAGCGGCGGAAAGCTCCGCCAGTCCCGCGCCGGTTTTGGCGCAGACCGCCAGCGCACCGTCCGCCCACAGTCCCGCCGGGATCCGCTGTTCCGGCGGCGGGGCAAGATCTGTTTTCGTCCATACCACGAGGACATGGGGACAGTCCTGCACGCTGCGCAGTACCTCCACCCCAGCTGCAAGCTCCTCCGGCCGGCTGCTGTCCAGCAGCACCAGACTCAGCTCCGCCGCAGCAGCAGCCTCTCGGCTGCGCTGGATTCCCATGCGCTCCACCTTGTCCGCCGTTTCCCGCAGACCTGCGGTGTCGATCAGCTCCAGCGTCACGCCGCCCAGGTTCAGCCGAGCCGTGATCGTATCCCGGGTGGTGCCGGGCACATCCGTGACGATGGCGCGTTCATAGCCCAAAAGCGCATTGAGCAAAGAGCTTTTTCCCACATTGGGCAGGCCGAGGATCGCCGTAGGGATACCCTGATTGAGGGTCTTGCCCCGCTGGTAGCTGTCCAGCAGACGGCGCAGTTCTCCCTCCGCCTCCGCCAGCGTTTCGGCATAGGCCGTCAGGGTGAAGTCCTCGATATCCTCATCCGGATAATCCAGCACCGCGTGAAAATGGGCGCAAATATCCGTTAAGCTGTCATATACGGCTGCACAGCGGCGGCTGAGCGCACCGCCCAGCTGCCCTGCGGCATTCCGCACTGCGCCGGGCGTTTCCGCCTGGATCAGGTCGATCACCGCTTCCGCCTGGGTCAAGTCCAGCCGCCCGTTGAGAAAGGCGCGGCGTGTAAACTCTCCCGGCCCTGCCTGTCTTGCCCCGGCCGCAAACAGACTTTCCAGCGCCAGCTGCAGCACCATGGGCGAGCCGTGGCATTGCAGCTCCGCTGTGTCCTCGCCGGTGTAGCTGTGGGGACCGCGACTGAAGGTACACAGGCACAGATCCAGTAAGCTGCCGTCCGCGCCGAACAGGCTGCCGTACACCAGCTTGCGCTCCGGGTGGGCAGACAGCGGCGCGCCGCCCCGGGGCTGAAACACCCGCTCCACCACGGCAAGCGTTTCCGCGCCGGAAAGCCGCACGATGCCGATGGCCGTGGGCTGCATCCCTGTGGCGATGGCGGCTATGGTATCGGACATGGGCGTGCCTCCTTTCAGGCTTTGATTTTCATAATTTTGTTTCAAAAACAGGAAGTCTTTTTGCAAAGTCTTCCTGTTTTTGTTCTATAGCAATACGATAATACAATGTATATCCGCGCTTGCTTTCGTTTACACTATTTTACATCAGATCCATCAGGCGGCCGATCACCGCGCAGACCTCCGCGCGGCTGGCGCTTTCCTTGGGCGCAAAAGCGCCGTTGTCCCGTCCGTTGAGGATCCCCGCCTGACGCGCCTGATACACCGCGTCCCGCGCCCACTGAGCAATGGAGGTATGATCGGAAAACGGCGCCGCCATACCGCCCTGGCTCAGCTGTATCTGCTGCCGCTGGGCAAAGCGCACCACCAGCGCCGCGATCTGCTCCCGGCTAACATTGTCCCCGGGGTGGAATTTGCCGTCATCCATGCCGCTGACAATGCCGTTATCCTTTGCCCAGGCCACATAGGGCGCATAGTAGTCCCCGGCCTGCACATCCGGAAAATCCAAAGCGGTATATGCCCCGGTGTCGATTTTCGCCAAACGCCCCAGCACGGTGACAAGCTGCCCCCGGGTCATGAAGCTGTCCGGAGCAAAGCTGCCGTCGCCCATGCCATTGACCAGCCCCGCCTGGGACAGGCGGGCAATATAGCTGCCGGCCCAGTGCGTTTCGGGAACATCCCAAAAGCTGCCGGCGGTGGTGCTGCCGCTGCCGGTCACATCTCCGTTAACGAGAAACACCGCGTTTTGGGTGATCCGCAGGGTGATGGCCGCTTCCTCCGCCGCCAGATAGCGGCGATTTGCCCGCAGGCTGCCGGACTGCAGCTCCGTTCCCCGGCTGAGATCCAGCAGCACGCCGTTGCCGGCGGCGATCTCCGCACTGCCGGACAGCAGCGTACACTCCGCCCCGCTGTTGAGCCGCAGCGTTCCGCCTTTGGACAGGGTCATTCTCTGCCCATTGGCCAGCGCCGCGGTTTTTTGGGAAAGGGTCTGCCGCAGAGCCGGTGCATAGGTGTTTTTGGCATAGCCCAGGGACACCAGCGGGTCGGCGGCGCTGCCGCCCTCCGCCGCAAGGGCAAAGGGCGCAACGACCGCCAAAGCCAGCATCAGCAGCAGGGCGCAAAGCCGCCGACACCGTTTCATTCGGGCTTTTCTCCGTTCTGTCCGCCGCCCTCTCTGGCGTCCCGCGACTCTTTCAAAAGATAGCTCAGGGTCAGCAGGCTGTCGGAAAAATGGATATCCTCCACCAGCACATGATCCTTTTCGATCTCCAAATCAATATTGGTAAAGTTCCAGATGGCCTCGATGCCGCTTTCCACCAGCCGCTTGGCCACATCCTGAGCAAAGCGCCGGGGGGTCGCCAGAATGGCAACATCCGCCGGGTGCTCCCGGAGATAGCTTTCCAGTTCATCCACATGGAAAATGGGTACGCCGGAAATTTCCGTTCCCACCAGCTCGGGGTCTACATCAAAGCCCGCGCCCATGGAAAAGCCCCATTCCTGGAAACCAAAATTTTGCAGCAGCGCATGCCCCAGGTTTCCCGTGCCCACAAGGATCACGGAATAATGCTTCTGCATTCCCAGGATGGAGGCGATCTCCTCCCGCAGCATTTGGATATTATAGCCGTAGCCCTGCTGACCGAATTCACCGAAGCAGCTGAAGTCCTGGCGAATTTGTGAAGGGGTCAGCCCCATACGCTTTCCCAACTCGCCGGAGGAAATGCGCTCCATGCCGTGGTAAGCCAGGTCATCCAGCTTCCGAAGATATCTGGGCAAACGCCGAATCACATTCGCAGAGATTTTGGCATTTTTCATACAAAACCAAGTCCTTTCACAAAAGTAGGGGAATGTTTATACTTTATTGTAACTTATAGATTCCCACTTTCATCCATACTATATCAGTTTTTTTCACAAGATTCAAGAAAAAGAATGTTGTAAATTCCCGCAAGCTGTGCTATAGTAGCATAGCAAAATAATAAGGAAACTTCCGTGATCTTTTTCGCGGAGGTGTAAGGAGATATGCACCAATGAAAAGAGTGAATGCAGATAATGCCGCAACCACTGCCGTTTCTGCCACCGCCAGAGAGGCCATGCTTCCCTGGCTTTCTGCAGAGGGCTTCGGCAATCCCTCCGGCGTGTACCGTGACGGCCGCGAGGCCAAGCGCGCGCTGGAAGCTGCCCGTCAGCAGATGGCGGACGCACTCAACTGCGCCCCGGAAGAAATTTTCTTCACCAGCTGCGGCACGGAAAGCGACAACTGGGCGCTGTGGGGCGCCTGCGAACTGGCACTGCTGAAGGGCAAAAAGACCGGCACCATCATCACCAGCGCCATCGAGCACCACGCCATCACCCACACCTGCGACCGGCTGCGCAAGTATGGATACAACATTGTCTATCTGCCCGTGGATGAAAAGGGTCTTGTCTCCCCCGACGCCCTGCGTGCCGCGATCACGGATGACACCCTGCTGGTGAGCATCATGCTGGCCAACAACGAGATCGGCACCATCGAGCCCATCGCCGAGCTGGCCGCCATCGCCCACGAGAAGAAAATCCTGTTCCACACGGACGCGGTGCAGGCCGTCGGCCACATCCCCGTGGATGTCAAGGCGCTGGGCGTGGATCTGCTCAGCCTTTCCGCCCACAAGTTCTGCGGTCCCAAGGGCGTTGGCGCCATGTTCATGCGCAAGGGTCTGCGTCTGCCCAGCTATGTCACTGGCGGCGGACAGGAGCGCGGCCGCCGCGCCGGCACGGAAAATGTCGCCGGGATCTGCGGCATGGCGGCGGCACTGACGGAGGCCGTGAAGAATCTGGACGCCAACATGGCGCGAGTCTCTGCCATGCGTGACCGCCTGATCGACGCGCTGCTCCAGCTGCCCTACACCCGCCTGACCGGCGACCGTACCAACCGTCTGCCCGGCACGGCCAGCTTTGTGTTCGAGGGCATTGAGGGCGAAAGCCTGGTGCTGAGTCTGGACGCCGTTGGCATTGACGCCAGTTCCGGCAGCGCCTGCTCCTCCGGCGATTTGGATCCCAGCCATGTGCTGCTGGCCATCGGCCTGACACACGAGGTCGCTCACGGCAGCCTGCGCCTGTCCATCAACGAGCACAACACGGACGAGGAGATCGACTACATCCTGGAGCAGCTGCCCAAGATCATCCACCGTCTGCGGGAAATGTCCCCCATGTGGGAGGATATGATGAAGGCAGCCAAGGCCTGAGACAACACAGTTTTCTAATTTACTACAGATATAAGGAGAACGATTATGTATTCCGAGAAGGTAATGGATCATTTTGCCAATCCTCGCAATGTGGGTGAGCTGACCGACGCCAACGCAGTCGGGCAGGTGGGCAACCCCAAGTGCGGCGATATCATGAAGATCTACATGAAGATCGACAACGATGTGATCACTGATGTAAAGTTCAAAACCTTTGGCTGCGGCGCTGCCATCGCCACCAGCTCCATGGCCACCGAGATGGTCAAGGGCAAAACCGTGGAGGAAGCCCTGAAGCTGACCAATGCCGCCGTGGCGGAGGCGCTGGACGGACTGCCCCCGGCAAAGCTGCACTGCTCTGTGCTGGCGGAGGAAGGCATCAAGTCCGCGCTGGCTGACTACTACAAGCGCCAGGGCATCGACCCCGGCCCCATCGTGGGCTGCGATTGCGACTGCGCCGCCTGCCATGGTCACGATCACGACCATCACTAAAACACGATAGCGTTTATCAAAAATTCTCTGTATGCGATGCGCATACAGAGAATTTTTTTCGGAAAGCCCTGTCGGATCTCCCCTTATTTTGGCGTGCCGTCCGCGAAAAACGCCTTTTTCAGCGCCGCTTCCGTCCGGGCAACGGAGCAGAGCAAAACGACCAGCTGCACCACGCAAATGACCACACTCTCCACCGCCAGGCTCGTCTCACTGCTGTACAGAAACAGCAGCTGCACCAGCGCGGAGGGAACAAGCAGGATCCAGCCCAGCTTCCACCAGAGCCCGCCGCAATAGCGGTGGGCAAAGCGCCAGGTGTCCATATTGGCCATGGAGCGCCGGGTGCGATAGCCATACAGGCCGTTTATCGTCTTGGGGCAGTGCTTTGCCATGCTCCAGCCGCCCAGGATCATAACGACCGGGATCAGCACATTGCAGACACACAGAAACAGGTTCATGCCCATAGTTCTTCCTCCCTGCATTTTTCTTATAGTATGGCACAAAAGTCCGGAAAAGTCGAGTATCCCGGCGCTTTGAAAAGAAAAAAACGCCTGCGTCAAAACGACGCAGGCGATAAGATTTGCTATTTTCGGTTTGGTATCGCGGCGGCTTACAGCACGCGCACGCCCATGACCTCTTCCATATTCCGAATGGCCTCCGCCAGCTCCGCCGGCAGTGCCTTGTCGGTATCGATGATGGTATAGGCTACCTCGCCCCGCGCCTTGTTGATCATGTGCTCCACATTCAGCTTCTCCGCGGAGATCAGCTCCATGCACTTGTTGATGATGCCGGGCACATTCTTATGCACCACGCACAGGCGGGCAGTGCCGGCACGATCCAACTGCACGGCGGGCAAATTCACACTGTTGCGGATATTGCCGTTGGTCAGGTAATCCAGCAGCTGCTGGGCGGCCATGACCGCGCACTTTTCCTCGCTCTCCGGAGTGGAAGCGCCCAGATGGGGCAGCGCGATCACATTGTCCAGATTGGCCGTGACAGCATTGGGGAAATCCGTCACATAGCGCGCCAGCTTGCCGCTTTCCAGCGCCTGCGCTACAGCCTGGTCATCCACCAGCTCGCCCCGCGCCAGATTGATCAGACGCACGCCGTCCTTCATCTTGGAAAAGGCCTCGGCATTGATCATGTGATGGGTGGCGGGCATATGGGGCACATGGATTGTGATGTAATCACAGTTCTTATAGATGGTGTCCAGATCCAGAGCGTGCTTGACCTCGCCGGACAGACGCCAGGCGGCGTCCACGGACAGGAAGGGATCATAGCCATAGACATGCATCCCCAGACCGATAGCGGCATTGGCGATCTTGGCGCCCACAGCGCCCAGACCCACAACACCCAGGGTCTTTCCGGTGATCTCGGGGCCGACAAAGGCGCTCTTTCCTTTTTCCACCAGCTTGGGCACATTGTCGCCCTCGCCGGCAATGCTCTTGACCCACTGCACACCGCCCACGATATCGCGGGAAGCCATCAGGATGGCGCAGATGCACAGCTCCTTCACCGCCTCGGCATTGGCACCGGGGGTGTTGAACACGCAGATGCCCTCCTCGGTGCAGCGGTCAATGGGAATGTTGTTGGTACCGGCACCGGCACGGGCAATGGCGACCAGCTCGGAATTGAACTCGTACTCGTGCATATTGGCGCTGCGCACCAGAATGCCGTTGGGCGCGGCGACCTCGTCTCCCACCGTGGCGCCTGCGGTGCGCAGCACCTCCAGACCGGGCTGGGCAATTTTGTTGAGTGTTTTTACATTAAACATGGTGCTCCACCTCGAATTTCTTCATGAAGTCCAGCAGGGCGGTAACGCCCTCGTTGGGCATGGCGTTGTACAGAGAAGCGCGCATACCGCCGGCTTTGCGGTGACCCTTCAGGTTGGTCAGACCCGCCGCGGCGGCCTCCTTGGCAAAGAGGGCATCCAGATCCTTGTCTCCCGTGCGGAAGGTGACATTCATGTCGCTGCGGGCTTCCTTATCGGCGATGGGGATGAAGAGCTTGCTCTCGTCCAAGTAGTCGTACACACGCTTGGCGCGCGCGGCCTTGATCTTTTCCATGCCGGCAACGCCGCCCTGCTCCTTGAGCCAATCCAGCGTCAGTCCCAGCATATAGATACACCAGCAGGGAGGCGTATTGTACATGGAATCCTTTTCGATCATCAGCTGATAATCCATGACCTTGGGTGTCAGGGGGTTGCAGTGACCGGCCAGGGACTTATCCACGATCACAACGGTAACGCCGGCGGGCGCCATATTCTTCTGGGCGCCGGCATAGATGATGCCGTACTGGCTCACATCCACAGGCTTGGAGAGGATATTGGAGCTCATGTCGCAGACCAGGGGAACCTTGCCGGTTTCAGGAACATACTTCCACTCGGTACCATAAATGGTGTTGTTGGCACAATAGTAGAAATAGCGCGCCTGGGGATCCAGCTTCAAATCAGACTGGGCGGGGATGTAGGTGTGCATCCGATCCTCAGTGTTGGCAGCCACATTGACCTTACCGTACTTCGCCGCTTCCTGGGCAGCCAGGTTGGCAAAGTTGCCGGTAATGGCATAGTCCGCGCTGCCGTTCTCCCCCATCAGGTTCAAAGGGATCGCGGAAAACTGGAGACTGGCGCCGCCCTGGAGAAACAGGATCTCATGGGTATCGGGCACGGAAAGGGTCTCCTTGAGTTTTGCCTTGGTTCCTTCAAAGATTTCCTTGAAAGCACTGGATCGGTGACTCATCTCCATAACGGACATGCCGCTGCCGCCATAGTTTTTCAGCTCTGCTGCGGCGCGATCCAGGGCCTGCTCCGGCAGGACGGACGGGCCGGCAGAGAAATTGAACACTTGCTCTCTGTTCATTTGAGATGACCTCCGATTTTCATAAAATTTTAATAAAGCCGGCAAATTTTATAGCCTTGTTGTATACAATTTGCCTAGCATAAAAGGCTCCGCAGAAGATGGAGCCTTTTTTAGAATAGCACGCTCAGTTTCGGATTGCAACAACTTTTCCTACAAGCATTTCCCCTTGAACTTCCTGGATTTTGACACTTTTCACAAAGCCCCGGAATTGTGTTCCCTGTGCGCACACTTGTACACCGTTACTTCCGTGACCCACGCACACGCCGTCCCGCTCCGTTTCAAACAAGACGGGAAAAATTTTTCCCACACAGCGGTGCAGATACGCGTTCTGGCTGCGTTTTGCCACTTCCCTTGCCTGCTTTGCCCGCAAGGCTTTCTCTCCGTTGGTCAGCTGCTCCGGCATTTCCGCTGCGCGGGTGCCAGGGCGGATCGAGTACGGGAAAATGTGCATCGAGGCAAAACCCACCTGCTCCAGAAAGCGCAGCGTGGCCTGGTGATCCGCTTCCGTCTCCCCGGGAAAGCCCACGATCAGATCCGCCGTCAGGGCGCAATCCGGGAAATACTGCCGCAGCAGCCGGGCAACCTCCAAAAACGCCGCCGTGTCATACTTCCGGCGCATGGCTCGCAGGGTGCGGTCACAGCCGGACTGCAAAGACAGATGGAACTGGTCGCAGACCTGCTCCAGCGCGGCCATCCGACGGCAGAACTCCTCCGTTACCACCGTCGGCTCCAACGAACCCAGCCGGATCCGCAGCCCCGGCGCTGCCTGGGCGATTGCCGTAATTACATCCGCAAGTCCCGGCTTTTCCGGCAGATCTTTGCCATAAGAGGCGATCTCGATCCCAGTGATGACCAGCTCCCGATAGCCCTCCTGCTCCAGCCGGGCGGCTTGGGCGGCCGCCTCCTCCATGGGCAAAGAGCGCACGCGCCCCCGGGAATAGGGTATGACGCAATAGCTGCAAAAATTATCGCAGCCGTCCTGAATTTTCAGCATAGCGCGGGTACGCCCGGCAACAGCTCCCGCCGGCAGGCGCTCAAACTCCCGGCGCTCCCGGGGAAGGTCGATCTCCTGACATTGTCGGCTGCGGTCGTTCCAGACTGCCTCGATGGCGTCCACCAGCTGCTTGCGCTTGTCGCTGCCAAACACCACATCCGCTCCCAGCTGCCGCACCGCTTCCGGTTCGATCTGGGAAAAGCAGCCGCACACCGCCGTAACCGCGCCGGGGTGCTCTCCCTGCAAATGCCGGATCGCCTGGCGGCTTTTTCTGCCGCTTTCCGCCGTCACCGCGCAGGTGTTGATGATGATCGCGTCCGCCTGCTCCCCCGGCGCCGCCGGACAATGTCCCCGCTGGGTCAAAAGCGACTCGATGGCCTGGGTCTCATATTGATTGACCTTGCAGCCCAAGGTCGTGATGACATACTTCATGGTCGTTCCCTTCTTTCTGGTTGTCAAGCCGCGGATTTTGCGCTATTATAATACTACACAATATTTTGCACGATCGCGAGATAACTTGAACAACGGGAGTCAATAACACAATGGAATCTATCTATCTGGACAACGCCGCCACGACCCGGGTCTGCCCGGAGGCGGCCGCCGCCGCTGCGGAAATGATGCTCTCCTTTTACGGCAATCCCAGCTCGACCCACAGTCTGGGACGCGCCGCCAAAAAGCAGCTGGACACCGCCAGAGCGCAGGTAGCCGGTGCGCTGGGCTGCCTGCCGGAGGAACTGTTTTTCACCGCCGGCGGCTCCGAAAGCGATAACTGGGCCATCCGCATGGGCGCTTACAAAATGCGTCACCGGCACAGACATATCATCTCCGGCCAAACGGAGCATGACGCCGTTCGCAAATGCCTGGACGCTCTGGAGGAACAGGGCTTTTCCGTCACGCGGCTGGCTCCCGCTCCCACCGGGGAGATCCCCGTGCAGGCCGTTTTGGATGCGCTGCGGGAGGACACGGGACTTGTCACGCTCATGCTGGTCAACAACGAGACCGGCGCGGTCACAGACATTCCCGCTATCGCCGCCGGTATGAAACACGCCGGTTCCCAGGCGCTGCTGCACACGGATGCCGTGCAGGGCTTTTTGAAGGTTCCCTGCCAGCCCCGCCAACTTGGCGCGGACATGATCAGCCTGAGCGGCCACAAGATTCACGCCCCCAAGGGCATCGGTGCGCTTTATATCCGCAAGGGACTTGCCCTGCGTCCCCTGATCCTGGGAGGCGAGCAGGAACGCGGACTGCGCGCCGGTACCGAGGCGCTGCCCGCCATCGCCGGATTTGGCGTGGCCGCAGCGCTGGGCGCGGAGCACTTTGCCGCCAGCACCGCCCATATGCAGGCGCTGCGGGAGGGGATGATCGCCCAGCTTTCCGCCGCTTTGCCGGAGCTGCGGATCAACGGCGGCGGCGCGCCGCACCTGCTCAATCTTGCCCTGCCCGGCTACCGCAGCGAGGTGCTGCTCAACTGGCTGGATGCAAAGGGCATCTGTGTGGCACGAAGCTCCGCCTGCAAAAAAGGCAAGCGGAGCCATGTTCTGGAGGCCATGGGGCTGCCCCCGCAGGTCATCGACGGCAGCATTCGTGTCAGTCTTTGCCGGTACACGACCCAGGCAGAGGTCGATACTTTCTGTCAGGAACTGATTGCCGCGGCAGCTTCCCTGCGCCGAAGCGTGCGCTGACAGGGCTCCGAAATCCACAAATTATAGATTTTCAGCCTGTTCCGGGGCGGCAGCTTTTTCTGCCGCCTCGGCTTGTTTTTTGGAAACGCATTCCCGCGTCTCCCGGTCGATATGGTGCAGGTCATAGTATTCCGCTGTGTCCACCGGCAGTCTCCGGCGCTCCAACAGATAATTGATCAGTTTTTTCAGGCCGGTGTAAAGCACCGTGAAGACCGGCACGCCCAGCACCATGCCCCAGAAGCCGAACAGACCGCCGCCCACCAGAATGGCAAACATGATCCAAAAGCCGCTCAGGCCAATAGTGTTGCTCAGGATCTTGGGACCGAGAACATTGCCGTCAAAGCTCTGCAAGATGATGATGAATATGATAAACACAAAAAACTTCACCGGCGAGAACATCAGAATGATCAGCGCACAGGGCACCGCGCCGATGATCGGCCCGAAAAAGGGTACGATATTGGTAATACCGATGATAACGCTGATGAGCATGGCATAGGGAAATCCCAGAATTTTGCAGGCAAAAAAGCAGATCACGCCAATGATAGCACTGTCCAGCAGCTTGCCGTGGAGGAAGCCGCTGAACGCCCGGTTCGTAAAGCGCAGCGCCCGGAGGATCTGCTCCGCGTGCTTGAACTTGAACACGCCATAGATCAGCTTTTTCAAAGATGCCAAAAAGGCGCGTTTGTTAAACAGCAGATACACGGACAGCACAATGCCGATCACAAAATTCAGCATTCCCCGCGCCACCTGATAGATGCTGGTGGTAATGACTGCCACAATATCGCTCAGCTGCGGCAGCAGCGTGTCCGTTGCCCACTGGGTAATGCTTTCCGCAATCTTATCCAGATTTTCATTGATCAGCGTTTGCAGCGCCGGCGTATTGGAAAAGGCCGTTTTCACAAAGTGCTTGGCCTGTTCCAAATATTCCGGAGAGTTGTTGACCACGCTCTCCACGCCGAAATATACCTGCGGCACGACCATGTATACCAGCAGCACCAGCACCATGCACAGCACCACTTCCGCCAGCAGGATGGACAGCATCCGCCGGAAATCAAACAGCTTTTTTTCTGTTTTGCAAACGCGCTTTCCCACCTTGCTGAAGCACTTGCGTTCAAACAGCTTTACCAGCGGGTTGAGCACATAGGCGATCACCAGCCCCCAGCCCACCGGGGACAGCACTGTAGTCAGCTTGTTCAGCGCATCGCGCACGGAGCTCATGTTCTGGAAAATCATGTAAAATGCCAAACTGGCAACGATAACCAGAAACGCCGTAACGCCGGCCTGTATGTATTTCTTTTCCCACTGAAAACGCTTCATGCTGTTCCTCCAACAAGGTAAAAAACACCTATATTATCGCATTATACAGCCAAAGACCGCGCCGCGTCAACCAAACTGCAAAGAAAATTCGACAGAAAAAGCAAAAGGCGCAGGGTTTCATCCCCTGCGCCTTTTTCCGTTTTGTGCTTTGCGTTTTTATTTGATGTACTTTTTGATCGCGTCGCAACGCTCCTCAGCCACGGCGGTAGCGCTGATGGTGAACTTCACATTCTCCCGCTCACCAAATTCGTCCATCCACTGAAGCAGGGCGGCAACCGTTTCGTCGCTGCTGTCGTCCAGCATTTTGTAGAAGTTATCAATAAAGATGTGTGTAATATCGTAGTTACCGGCGTGCAGGCCGCTGATGAATCCCTGAAGACGCTCGTTGGTGTTGATACCATACTCCTTGGCGTGGATCAGGCGGCAGGCATGGGGAATATCGTAGGTCAGATCCTTATCCTTTTCGATGCAGACCACATTGCCGCTTTCTTCCTCCAATGCTTTTTTCACGAGCTCGACCAGGGTCTTGGTCTTACCGGAGCCCTTGAGACCCATAATGAGTTTTACCATGAAAACCACTCTCCTGACTGATATATTTAAGCTTTTGCTTGTTCGGTTTGGTTTCGCTCATATCATACCATTTCTTATGGAAAAAGGCAATCCTTTGTTTTATAAAATTCAAATTTTATAATTTTTCCACAAAATCTCCGGATGTTTTTCGCTTACCGGCAGCCTGGCTTTCCCAGCAACCGGAACATATTTTTCTTGTATGCCTCCACCCCCGGCTGGTCAAAGGGGTTCACGCCGGACATATACCCGGAAATGCCGCAGGCCACCTGGAAAAAGCACACCAGCTCCGCAAAACCGGCCTCGTCCATCGCAGGAACGGACAACCCGATGTTGGGTACGCCCCCCTCGATGTGCGCCGCGCGCACCGCCTGCGCCGCCTGGCGGCAAATCTCCCCCAGGTCTTTCCCCGCCAGATAATTCAGACCGTCCGGATCTCCCATGGAAAAGGGCACCTCCACCGCTTCATGCCGGTGTTCAAACTGCACCACGGTCTCCATCAGGTTCCGAGGGCCGTCCTGGATATACTGCCCCATGGAGTGCAGGTCGGCCGTGTATTCCACACTCGCCGGGAAAATGCCGATGCCGTTTTTCCCCTCGCTCTCTCCATAAAGCTGCTTCCACCATTCCGCCATGTAGCGGAATCGCGGCTCATAGCAGGCCAGCACCTCGACTGTTTTTCCCCGGCGGTACAGATGCTGCCGGGCGGCGGCATACTGCCAGGCGGGGTTGTCCGGCGAGCGCAGATCCAGCACCTGCATCGCCTGCGCTGCCGTTTCCAGTATCTTCTGTCCGTCCAGTCCGGCCGCCGCCATGGGCAGCATTCCCACAGCGGACAGCACACTGTAGCGTCCGCCCACATCATCCGGCACCACGAAGCGGGTGTACCCCTCCTCCTGTGCCAGCGTCAGCAGCGCCCCCTTGTGGGCGTCCGTTGTAGCATAAATCCGCTTTCCCGCTTCCGCGCCATAGCGCTTTTCCGCCAGCTGACGCAGCAGCCGGAACGCCAGCGCCGGCTCCAGCGTGGTGCCGGATTTGGAGATCACATTGATGGCAAACTCCCGCTCTCCCAGCCGTTCCAGCGTCTCCTGCAGGGCGCTGGGGGACAGGCCGTTGCCCAGAAACAGAATCTCCGGCCCATTGGAGATCTGCCTGCCCAGCAGTTCCAACGCCGCACGGGTCCCCAGGTAAGAGCCGCCGATCCCGATGACCACCAGCACCTGTGCCTGCTCCCGAATGCGCGCCGCGGCGATCTGGATTTCCTCCCACTCCTGCTGCAAAACGCGCTCCGGCAGGCGCAGCCATCCGGTAAACTCCCCGCCTGCACCGGAGCCCTCGGCCAAGCTGCGGTGGGCGGCGGCAGCGGCGTCATATTGCGGCCCACCCAGATCAAAAAAGCTTTGTGCGCCGGTAAGATCTACTTTTACCATGTATAACCACTCCCCAAATCGCAAATTGTCCTTTGCAGCCGTTTCTATATCTGTCTGCAGAATAGCATATTTTTCCAAAAATTTCAACAGAGCCAAAAACCGCCGCGCCAGTCCCTTTAACAATAGCAAAAAGCATCTGTCGAAACCTCACCGTCTCCGACAGATGCTCTTTTCTTTTATTTCCCCATGGGTTCCCGAGGCACCACGACCCCCTCGGTTTTGACAAGACTGTTTTCCGGCACCGTTCCCCGAACGCATACCAGCGGATAGATCATCGAATCCCGCCCCACAATGGTGCCGGGATTCAGCACGGCATTGCAGCCAACCTCCACCCGGTCTCCCAGCATGGCACCAAACTTTTTCCGCCCGGTGTCCAGGCACTGCTCTCCCTTTTTCACCGAAACCAGAGAACGATCCGCCTTCACATTGGAGGTAATAGAGCCTGCGCCCATGTGGCTTTTGTAGCCCAAGATCGAATCCCCCACATAGTTGTAGTGCGGCACCTGTACATTGTCAAACAGAATCACATTCTTCAGCTCCACAGAATTGCCCACCACGCAGTTTGCGCCCACCAGCGCCGTACCGCGAATGTAAGCACAATGGCGCACCTCTGTCTCCGGGCCGATGATGCAAGGCGCTCCCAGAAAAGCCGTGGGCGCCACCTGCGCCGTACGATGTACCCAAACCTGTTCCGCGACTTCCAGATATTCCGCCGGCAGCTTGGGCCCCAGCTCCAAAATCAAAGCCTTGATGCCCTCCAGCGCCTGCCAGGGATACTCAAACTGTGCCAGATAGCTTCCGGCCAAACTATGATCAAGATCAAATAGGCGTTTCGTCTTGATATACATGACTTCGCCCTCCCGTTCTTGCATTTTTATTCCTGCGTTTTCCACGCAGCAGGGACATTATAATCCAAGTCCCGCCCCTTGGCAAGCCCTGTTTCCCCCGGTGTCTGCTTTCCTCATCCGCCGGCTTCCTCTCCACGCTCCAAAACCGCAATGCGCTTTTCATGGTCGCCGAGTATCATCTGCTGCGCATGGCTCTCCCGCCAAAGCCGCTCATGCCCCTGCCGGTTGTGGTCTGTCAGCGTGCTGAGATTTTTCTCCAGACTGTCCACCACCTGTACCAGCCGGGTCAAAGTGGCGTTCAGACCCAGCAGCGGCTTTGCCACAACGCCAATCATCCCCAGCAATGTCACCAGTACGGTCACAACGGTCCACTCCGTCATTTTTTCACCTCCCCCGTCGATACGCCAACGCACTCCATCTCCCGCCAACAGTATGCGGTGCTCTGTATGGTTCTCCAATCCGGAAAATTTTTCTCCAAATTTCTCCATGTTGAAAAATGAAAGCGATATACCGTCCGGATATGGCAGGGCAAGATCGCCTCGATCCGCGGGCGCAATTCCGCCAGGCTTTTCGGCCGCCCCGCTGTTTCCGGAAACGACACCTGCACCGTAAACGCCTCCGCCGTCTCCTCTGCCACAGCCGGGATCCCGCAACCGGAAAGCGTCAGACACAGCTCCTGCGGCGTAAAGCTGCACGCGTCAATATGCAGCAGCGCCGCAATGGCGCGCCGACGCTGTTGTATCGTCTCCGAAGCCGGCCGAAACGGCAGCAGCTGTTCATATGCCCGCAGTCCCGCATCCTCCGCCGTGCTGACCGCCGCCTCCGTTTCCGCCTGTTCCAGCTCCGCCAAAACCGCATCCAGCGCATCTCCCAGCACCTCCAGCTCACAGCCGGAAAGCCCCGTATCCAGCGCATACAGCCCCAGAGGCGCCAGCAGCTGCCGCATTGCCTTTGCATACATCCTTACATCACCTCCGCACGCAGTTCTCCCAAAACCGGAAGTACCCCCTGCGCCGCGGGAACATCCGCCGCCGGCTCCCGCAAAGCATAGTTCTTCACGCCTGGCACGGTGTACACCGTATTCCCCAGCTTGGCCCGCAGCACACCCTGACTCAGCAGCGTTCCGCAAAACACCCCGGCAAGCGCCGCCCTGACCTGCGTCAAAACTTCTTCCGAATCATAGCCGCTCTCCGGCTCCACCTGGACAAAAACATCCACCATCTCCGCCTTCGGTTCCGCCACCTGAATATCCACGCAGATCTCCCGCTGCTGTTCCAGCAGCTGCCGCACCTGCTCCACCAAATCGCCAGACGGCATTCCCACCTCTGCGGCAATCACCAGATCCACCGTCCCCAGACCTCTTGCCCGGGGCAGCACCTCCACCGCCGCGACCCCGCGCACACTTTTCGCCTGCGTTTCATAGTAAGCACGATTTGCCCCGTTTGGCAGCTTTCGGTAGCTCTCCAGCAGCCGCTGGCGCAGACTCTCGTCGCTTTCCTCCGCGACCCCGCCGGAAAAGGGCTGCACATTGGTGCAGGCCTGCACGCCCACCGGCGGCTGAAGCATCCGGCAAACCGTATTCGCCGCAACATTGCCCTGTTCCCCCGGTTCTGTCGCACGGGCTTTCACTGTGCAGTTCTTTCTCCCCGCCGGAATGACCCCGTCCTGCAGGGTGATAAATTGCACGCCGTCCGTTGTGGCGCAGCAGATTCCCGCCGGCAGCTGCAGCTCCACCGTCCTGGCCTCCTGTATGGAAAACAGTAGTATCCCCTCCGCCGCCACAGCCGGATTCCGCTGCAGCCCGCGGCTCTGGGCGTGGCGATCCAGATACACCCCCTCCGCCGTCTGGGGAAATCCCTGCCGCTGCAAAAACGCTGCCTGCACCCACAGGGAATAGATCTGCGCCGCCACCGTGTACAGCCGCAGCGCCATATCCCCGCCATCCTGGATGCTCACCCCGCTGCGCTTGGCAAACGCCGCTTTCATCTCCTCATAGATCTCCTCTGTCGTTTTCTGCATCTTCAAACCTCCACCGCCAGCTGCAGGTGCTCCCCGAGATATTCCAGCTCCACCGTCAGCGTTCCCCGTCCGTCTCTCTCCGGCTCCGCCAGGCTCACTTCCGTCACCCGCAGCTCCTTTTCTTCCTCCAGCGCCTCCGCCACATATTGCCGCGCTGCCGTCTCCCGCTGGGAGGGCTTCACCTGGCTCAGCTGATACAGCCTGCTGCCGTATTCCGGCATCAGGTAAAATGCCCCTCGCCGCGCCTGTAAGCGCATCAGCACCCGCTGCGCCAGCTCCTCCATTCCGGAAACACGCTGCAGCTTCCCTGCCTGTGTCACATAATCTCCGTTTTGCAATCGCAGCTCCATGCTGCCCACCGCCTTTCCTCAGCCCGCTGCCGATGTCTCGGGCGGGTATTTCTTTCCGTTGATATACAGCGTCCCGGCGATCTGCACGCTGCCATCATTTCGTAACCGTATCTCCGCGCCGCCGGCGCTGACAAGGCGCACCTCGCCCGGCTCCAGATCCTCCGGCGCCTCCAAAAGAATTCCCGCCGCCAAACGGCCGCCGTCATCCGTGCGCAACACCAGCGCCTGCTGCTCTGCCTTGGGCTTCCAGAAATAACCGCCGGGCGAAGCCAGCTCCAGCTCCCGCTGCTCCCCGGCCAGCTCCACCGCCGGCGCACCGCCCGCGATGCTCACTCTTCCGCTGGTAATGTCCGCCGCCGCTTCCCTGTTTGCCAGGGAAGCCTGCCTTGCAAGCCACATTGTCTCTCCCCCCTGCCTTATCGCACCAAAGTCAATCGGGTTCCCGCGCCCGCGCCGTCTGCATAGCACCGCGCGCCGGAAACCGTCAGCCAGTCCCCGGTGTGTACGCCCAGGGGATCTTCCTCCAATCGGATCCGGTCTCCCGGAAAGGCCGCAAACAGCGCCGCCAGCTCCACCTCGCAGGTCTCCCTGTCCTTCTGGGACTGCCGGATCTGATACTCGCCGGTGTACCGCTGGGCGTCAAAGCCGGAGCGACGCGGCGTGCCAATCACCCGGCGGCAGGATCCGCCCTGCGCCTGAAATTCCGGATTATTTACCGTTGTGCTGCCCCAGATGCTGTTATGCATCAGCACCTGCGAGATCACCCCGTAGCGCCGGGCGCTCCACCGCTGCCAGATCACCGCCACCGTCTTGTCGATCACCCGGCTTTTCCCCTGCTCCTGCCCCAGGATCAAAACACCGTCCGGAGAAAAACGGGGCAATATCCCGTTGGTAAACCGGCAATACCGCTCCAAAACGCCCCAAAGGCTCATCCCCGCATCCACGGAGAAAATGCTGGCGTTAGCAAAGCTGCCGTTCTGGCGGATCTTGTCGATCCCCCACGGTCGGACATACACATCCAGCAGGTATTCCAGCCCCACGCCGTAGTACACCACCGCTGCCGCCTCGTTATCCAGCAGCAGCGCCTGCATCCCCCGCCCGGTCACGGTCACGATCGCGCCGCCGGCATCTGCGTCCACCTGGAACTCATCCACCACGCCGGTAAATACCGTTTCCTCCTGATACACGCCCTGAAACCGCGCTGCCGCCTGCAGCATCTCCTGCATCGACCTGTCATAGGCAAAGGCCACACTGAAGCTGTCGCAGCCGTCGCCCATGCCATAGCTGACATCCCAGCGCAGCAGCACCGGCAGCTCCCATTTCCTCCCCCGGGCGTCTGTCAGAAATCCTTTCATCTCCGCTCTCCTCTTTCCCTGTCATCGCACCCGCAGCACATCGCCCGGAAAAATGGCGTTGGGATTGCGCATCTGGGTGTTCAGCGCAACAATCGCCTGTACTGTCGTGCCATAGGCGCGGGCAATGTTCCAAAGGCAATCGCCCCACTTCACCGTGTACCAGACCGCCTCGCTCCCGGCGTTTTCCGTCCCCGTTCCCGCCACCAGCTTGGCATTGGCCACCGCCTGATCCGTTTCCTCCCAAAAGCAAAAGCTGTATTTTACCCAGTTCGGCATCGGCTCCTGCAGCAGCTCCAATTCCGCAAATCGCGCGTTTGCCTCCTGCCACAGCGGATGGATCAGCATCCCCGCCGTCCCCTCATAAAACAGGCTCGCCAGCCTGCGAAAATCGCTGTAGGCATTCTTTCCCGTAAAGATCCCCTCGCCCCGCAGCACCCGGTGCTCCAACCCCATGTCCTGCAAAAGATAGTCTCCCATCGGCACCTTGTGGGCCACCAGTCTGCGTTTGTAGGCGATCTGATAGACCCGGGGATTGTGCGGCCAAACAAAATCCTTGTACCGCATCGGTGAAAGCAGCATATTTCCTCCCCCTTTTTTCAATACCGGGTAAATCCCGTGTCATAGCGGCGGCTCTCCCGGCACAAAAAGCGGGAAAGCGCCTCCGCGTCCCGGCGCACGCTTCTGTCCTCCGTACGCCGGTCTGCCCGCTGCAGCAGCAGGTTTGTCTGTGCCTCTGTCCCCTGCCAGGCTTCCTCGCCTGCGCCGTCCGCTTTTCTCTGCTCTCCGAAAAGCCGCGCCGCCGGCGCGCCGCTTTCCTCTCGCAGCAGCTGCGGCCAAAGCGCTTCTTTCTCTGCCCGCGGGGAAAGCCCTTCCGCCCGTGCGGCTTTCCCCGCCTGCTTTTTCCTCCGGCTGTCTTCCGCTCCCGGTTTTGCCGTCTTCTCCTTGGAAAACGCCGCTTCTCCCGGCTCTGCATCCCGCTCCGGCGCAGTCTCTCTTTCTTCCAACACCGCCAGAATTTCCTCTGCCAAAGCGCCCGCCGTCTCTCTGTCCAGTTCCCTTATTCTCCGCATGAAGCCGCCTTTCTGCGCAAAAACTCCGCCATCTCAAACTGCGGATTCTCCTGGGGCTGCCCCGCCGCCTTGTCCAGCACCATGTGCAGCCCGCAACGCAGCACCGCCTCGTCCGTCAGGCTTCTGTCCTGCGCCGACCCGGGCAAAACGGAAAATTGCCGCAGCACCCGCCACCGCAGCCGCGCCAGCGCGTCCTGTTCCAGCTGCCGCAACAGTTCCTGCATCATGCGCTGATCTCCACCCGATGGCTGGAAACCAGCGTGATCTTCTCCGCCACCAGTTCGCTGAGCTTTCCGCTTTCCGCGATCTCGCTCCACTGGCATCCGGTATAAATCACCCGCTTGTCCGGCTTGACGATCACCAGCGAAAAATCAGACAGCGCATGAAAGTTGATTCCGTCCCGAATCGCGTCGTCTGTGGCGTACAGACGGGTCAGCACCAGCTTGTATTGCAGCTGCGTGGCAACCGTTGCTACCGGCTCCGCCTCACCGAACGCCTCCACCACCTGCTCTTTCCGGCTCGCCAAAGCCGTATAGCTTTGCACCACCGCGATCTTTTTTCCGTTCAGCTCCAGATAAATATCGCTGCTGGTGGGAAATTGTACACTTGCCATAGCCCGTTCCTCTCTTTCCTCAAACCGTGATGTTTGCCTGCAAATAGATCTGATCCAGCCCGTGGGTCACCGCAAAGTCAAACTGTACCAGACAGCAGCCGGGATCCTCCGAGTCTGCCGCGGCGTTCACATTTTCATAGGCGTCAATGATCTCCTTCTGCACCATTTCCTCCAGCATGACCGTCACCTGTGTGCGGATCGCGCCCCGGGTCTGCTTGGTGTTCTTGCTGCGCCCGAACCGCACCCGCAGCGCGTCCCGGATCCACGGCAGCACATAGTCCACGATCCGCACCGTGCTCACAGAATGCCAGGTGCTGTCCTCCACGCCGTTTGTCTCCGTGCGTGTGGTCACCCCGCGTACGATCTGTATCTCCGCGCCCAGCTGCTCCAGCGGGGTCACGCCATTGACCAGCAAATGCTCCACCTCGCCGTCTGTCAGCGCATACCGCAGCGCATCCAGTCCTTGCACCTCCGCGCCGTTCAGCGGGATCGCCGGATCTGTCTGCCCGGCCAGCACGCCGCAAACCGCCGCTGCCGCCGCACCGGGCAGCTCTGTGCCGGGGCCCACCAGGATCATGCGCTCATGGTTCAAAAACTTCGCCAGTCCCAGCAGCTCGCCAACACTTTCCCCGTTGTCCACAACGCCCATGCGGTATTTGTACTGCTCGTCCGTCTGCTGAATGCTCTCCAGCATGGCCTCGTATATCTCCTTGTCCTGCCCATCGCAGACCAAAAGCTGCACGGCTTCTCTGCCCAGCGCTGCAAAGCCCGCCCGATAGGCTGCCGCCGGCGCGCCTTTCTCCAGCGGTACGCAATATATGCTCGCTGCGCCGTTTTGCAGCAGCACTCTGCACAGCTTCGCCATGGAGGATCCCGCCCCAAAGGCCGCTGCCGCCGCGTCATACTCAGCGATCAGATGCACCTTTCCCATCTCCGCTGTGCTCTCCGCTACCGCCACCAGTCCCACTGCCGCGCCGCTCTTGCCGCGCAGGCTGCTGGTCACGGTGTAGCTGCTGTAAACGCCCGGTCTCTCTGTTCTATTCGCCAAGACCTGCCACTCCTTTCAAAATAAAATGACGGATCTCCTCTCCGTCCTCCGGCTGTTCGCCGATCAAAAACACCGTACCGCGGAGCTTCCCCCGGCAATGATAGCGCCGACTGGCTTTGTCATAGCCGATCTCGCCGCAGTCCACCTGCCGCAGCTTCAGTCCGCCGCCCAGCTTCTGCAAAGCCTGCACCGCACCGGCAAACACGCCCAGGCAGTCTTTGCCATCCACGGGAGCGTAACAATCCAGCGCCAGTGTCAGCTCTGCCCGCCAGCCAAAGCGCTCCACCTCCACGCCGGTCAGCGCATCTCGGCTCATCCCCAGGTAATTTCCCGCGCCCGGCGAAAACAGGCTGCCTCCCGCCAGTCCAATCGCTACCACAGCGCCCTCTTGAAGCTGCTCCGCGTTCCAGGCGCGCACAGCCTGTATTCCCTGCTCCGCAATGCACCGGCACACCGCCTCTAAAATCGTCTCAAGCATCCGCCGCCCCCTTTTCCAAAACCAAAGCGCTCCAATAGCGCAAAACGCCGCCGGCATACACCGGCTCTGCCCGCAATATGGCAAAGCGTCGGCCATCCCAAACCAGCTCCTGCCCGCAGCTTTCCCGCTGCAGCGCATTGCCCACTGCCAGCAGTCGGAATGTCGCCTGTGGCGCAAGCCCCGGCGCTGCCGGCGCTTTTCCGGTGTCCTCTCCCGTCAGATCGCAGGGGATCAGCCGCCCCCGAAACCGGGCGCTCACCGCGCCGTCCTGCCACAGCTCCATCCACTCGCCCAGCGCATCAAAAACAGCCTGCATCATCCCTGCACCCCGCAAAAGACAAAGCCCTGATCCTCCAGCCAGGGATGCAGCAGCAGCTCCGCCTGTCTGCGCAGCTGTGCCGCGCTGGAGTGTCCCGCGCCCGCGCCGCGCCGCTGGATGCTCACATCCCCCAGCTTCATGCTGCTCTCCTCCTGGGTGCCGCTGCGCACCTGCAAAAACAGGGAAAGCGCCAGCATCCCTGCCGCCGTCACAAAAACCGCGCCGATTTCCTCCGGCGCTATTCCCTCCCGCAGACGGGGAACCAGTTCCTCCTCCGCGCAGCGGCACAGTTCATGTAAAACATAGTCCTCTCTGTCGTCCAGCTGCTCCCGATACATCGCCTGCGCCTGTGCAAAAATTTCTTCCGTCACGCTTCCACTCACTCCTCTCACCTATCCACCGAGTATTTTGGCTTGGTCAAAATACTAAAACGGTCAAAAAGGCAGCCTCGCCCCCGATCTTTCCATAGAAGACCGGGGGGTAACCGTTTTCCTGGGAAATCTCCCCGCCGCCTCAGATCGTCAGCACCTTGGAAGCATCCTCATACAGCTTGGAGAATCCGGAAATGCTGGTGATAGCCGCACGCTCCAGCTGGCGGTCGATCAGTCTGTCATACTCCACGCTCACATCCGAAGCCGAGATCATCTCCAGCGCATAGGCTCTGTCCAGACCGATGATCGTCTCGCTGTCCACCGCGCTGGTGCGGATCAGCTTTGCGCCCAGCGGATTGCCGGGGTCGCCGGTGCCCTGGAAGTTCAAACCGGCCAGCGGATTCTGGAACTCGCTGCACTGCAGCAGCTTCACCATGGCACCGTTTCCCACCAGCATGGTGTTCATGGTGTAAGGGTCAAACTGGCTCCAGAACTCCAGCAGCTGCGCATACTCCAGCTTGCCCGCCGTACCGCCAATGGTACTATCGCCCACGGCAAACTGCTCTGCCGCATTGTTGTTGCCGTCGCCGTGGAGCAGCACCCCAATGGCGTCGTCCAGATGCATCCGCATGATCTGGCTGCCGATCTGCCGCAGCATCACAGAAAACAGATCCAGTCTCTGAAAACGGATCGCCTCATAAGACGCCACCAGCATTCGTCCGCGCTTGTGCAGCTTCACGGTGTTCTCCCGCACGCGAACCTGAGTCTGAGGAATGGAAGCCCCCTCCTCCACCCGGCGCAGGCTCTTTTCATCCGCCGTGGGCACCGAGTAAATGCTGCGGTAGTCCAAACCGTCAAAGCTGGTCACGCTCGCCGTAATGGAGGGCAGAATGTTCCCCTCCTCCATACCGGCACGCACACTGCGTGCCACATATTCCGGAAACAGCACCGCGCTGTCCGTGGTGTGGAAAAACTTCTCCACCAGGTCGCTGCCCGCGCCTTTCACACGGATGTCAAAGCGCTTCAGCTGGCGCTGAAAAGCGTCCAGTCCCTCCAGCGCCGTACCCTTGTAATTTTCGCTGGGGTCCAGTTCCTCCAGCACCTGGGCAAAGGTCTTGCCCGCCGCGGCATACATTCCCTTGTCCAGCTTTACCTCATTGTAACGAAAACTCATCTGCATTTCCTCCTCACAGCATCAGGCCAATCGTCTTGGCCGTGGTATCCACCTGTACGATCGCATAGCTTTTTCCGTTGTCGTCCTTCTTCACGCCGCCCTTGCCATCGGCGCTGAGCTTGGCGTAGCCCACGCTCGGTGCCGCGCCGCTGTAGGGCAGGATCACAAAGCCCTGCACCTGCACCGCGGCAAATTCCTCGCCGGCGCTCACCGCCACACCGAACAGCAGCTCCCCATCTCCGCAGGCGGCAACCTTGCCGTTTCCGGAAAGCTTCACCGGTGCGCCGCTCTCCGCGCGGGCGCCGCTGTCGTTGTAAAAGCTCGCCACGCACTCTCCAATGCCCTCAAAACTGACTTTCATTTCCGCATCCTCCTTGTATATATCGATTTTCCCAAACAACTCAAACCCGATAGGCCGAGTCGTCAAAGGCTGTTGTCTCCGCCCTACCGGGCAGCTGGGTCTGCAATGGCATCTTCTGCGCCATTGCCTTCTGCATCGCCGCCTGCACTGCCAGCAGTTCGCCCTCGTTCATCGTCCTGCTGCCGCTTTCCAGTCCGTGATACAGCTTTTCATCGCACACCAGACAAAGCCGCAGCACCTCCCGGCGCAGTCCGTCCATGTACTTGCGCCCCAGCGCCGCATCTGCTTCCAACCGAGCATATTCCCCGGCAAATACCGCTCCGGGGCCTTTTTCCACAAAGGCTTTCAGGCTGTCCGGCAGCTGCTGGCCGAAGCCCTTCATCACCCCGGCCTGCCGCTGCGCCGGCACCGCCACAAAGCTCCATTCATAGGCATCCACCGCCCCGCGCAGCTCTCCAAAGCACAGCTTTCCCTCATATTCTCTGCCGGGAATGTGGCCGCAGTCCGCCGCCCCCAGTTCCCTGCCGCAGATGGAGCAGATCCGGCTCGCCACTACGCAGCTGATGCTGGTTTCCCGCTTGATCCCGCCCTGGATCTCCGCAATGGTCTGGGCGTTCTGCTCCGTGCGCAGCATATAGGCAAAGCCCTTCACATACCGATAGGGCATCCCCAGCGAATTTTTCCGTTCTGCCTCCGTGACCAGCTCTGTGCGGTACAGCCGCGCCACCTGATTTTTGCTGCTCCAGTCGTGGTCGGCAATGCCCGTTTTTCCCACAAATAACGCCTGCAACTCTCCCAGCGTGGCCTCGGAAAAGCGCTCAAAGTCCCGGTCTACCTCGTTGTCGCACAGCAAAACGGAAAAAGTAAACACCTCCGCCGCCGTCAGCGCCGTCTTGGCAAAGCTATTGATCGCCTCCAGTTCCGCTTCCGCCAGCGCCGTCTCCGGGCTGTTCTGCGCCGTTCTCTCCCCCATCGGGCCGGATTTTGTCAAATGCATTGTTCTCCCCCTGTTCTGTTTTCTCTGCCTGCGCGTTGTAAAGTCTGGCCTTTGCCTTCTCCACCGCGTCCTGCAAATTGATGTCGTCCCACTCCACCGTAAAGCCGCAGGCATATCCGTGCAGCCGCAGCCACAGGGAGCAGATCTTCTCGATCACCGGCTCCAACATCCGGCGGATGGCCGTCAGCTCGCTGGTCATCAGATCCGCCTGCTGGGCGCTCATGCGCTCGGTGGAGCTCCAGTTCAGCCCCAGCATAAACGGCGGAATGCCGGTTCGTGCCACCAGCTGCTCCAAGATTTGCCGCACCGGCACCTCGCTGTCCAGCACCTGTCCATCCGCGCCGATCACCCGGATGTCCACATCGCCCACTGCCACAAAGTCCCGTACGCTTCCGCTCTTTCCGCTGGCCATGGCCTCGCTCCAGGCTCTGGCGATCTCCTCTGCCCGCTCCCTGGCATAGGCCTTGTCCAGAATATCCCCCTGGGGCTTATAGACCACCGCAAAGCGCACATTGCCCGCCCGCTCCCAGTTCACTCCAATGGTGTGATAGATCTTCAGCAAAATATCCGTCAAAAACGGCATACTCCGCAGCAGGGATACCCCATAGGGCGCGTCCGCCTCCGGATGAAAGGGCGTAAACAGCAGTAGCTCCTGATAGGGCAGCGGCGCGACCACCCCCGCCTCTGTCATGCCGCAAAGCACAAAATCCAGCGGCGTGCTCCCCTCCCGGATCTGCACATCCGCCACATTGCCGCAAAGCACTGCCGCGATCTCCCTGCCGTTTTCCACCACGATTTCCCCCACCGCTCTGCCGCAGGTGATCATGGAGTCCAGATAGCAGTCCAGAAAGGCATCAATGCCCCGCTGTCCCCGGCCGACATTCACCGTGCGCAAAAAAGCCGCCAGTTCCTTTTCCGCCGCTGCGTCCGCACAATGCACCGCAAACCCGCCGGTCAGGCGGATCAGCTTCATCACCGCCGCGTCCACTGTCGGCACCGCCTCCCGGATGGCGCGATACATCCGCTGCTCCCCACCACCCAGCGGCACATAGCTCTCCAGCGTCCCGAACGGATGGCGGGAAGCACTGCGCAGCTGCGTGCGCGGCGCGGCGGATTTTCCCCGTCCCGGCGAGCCCCCGCCGATCTTCTTTTTTCTCATTTTCCGTCACTCTCCTGTTGTTTTCATCGCTCCACCCAAACGGAGGCAAAGCTCTCCCTGGGCGCGCCGGCAATGGTGGCCGCAAAATAGCGCAGATCATCCATGGCGTGATCGTTGCACTTCAGCGGCTGATCCCGCCCGCCATTTTTCTCGTCCCAGCAATATACCGCGATCTCCCGCAGACAGTCATGGCAGCCCCGGCAAATGCGAATGCGCCCGGCTTTCAGCAATTCCGCCGTCACGCGTATCCCACGCAGCACATCGTTGTCCGCCTTGCGCACCGGCATTCCCTCCCGCCGCAGCAGCTCCAAAAAGCTCGCCGCGGAGGGGTCGACCACCACCGCCTCCAGCGGCAGCGCACCCACCAGCCTGCCCAGCGCCGCGGCATATTCGCTGTCAGTTTTCTGCCGCCCTTCTTTCCGGGAATCGTAGTAATACTCCCGCAGCCGGTACCAAACGCCCTCCCGCAGCCCCCACAGGCCAAAGGAGGCCGGATTGGCCGTCCCATAATCGCAGGAGACCGCAAATCGCTCGCATTCCGTGTCCGGCGGTGCCTCCACCGCCATCTCCGCCCGGAAAAAATCATAGACCAGCCCCTGAGCCGCCACCCATTCGCCCAGCACAAAGCGCCTGCGGAACACGCCGCTGTACATCCGGGCATACCGCGCCCGGATCTTCCGGCTCAGCCCCGGATTATCCTCCATCGTAAAATGCAGATACAGCGCGTTTCGCGTCTCTGCCCGGCATATCCACTCTCGGTAAAACCAGTGCTCCGGCCCCTCCGGATTGCAGCTGAACCAGAGCTTGCTGCCCTCCACACTGCACCGCGCCGCCGTCTGCTCCACAAAGGAACGAGGCATCAGCGCCACCTCGTCCAGCAAAGCGCCCGCCAGCGTAATGCCCTGGATCAGCGCCGAAGCCCCCTCGTCCCGTCCGCCAAATAAAAAGAAGTCGTTTTGCCTGTCCCCCAAGCTGACCTGCATCCGGTTCTCGCTCCGCTTCTCCCGCAAGACAAAGCCCAGCGCCCGCAGCTGCGGCGTCAGATTATCCACCACATTTCGCCGGATGGAAAGAATGGTCTTGCCGCAAAGGGCAAATTTCTCCCCGGAATACCGCGCCATCGCCCACAGCACAAAGCTCAGCCCCAGACAGTAGGTCTTTCCGCTGCGCACCGCGCCGTCACAAATAATGGCGTCCCGTTCCCGTTCGGCGGAAGCGTCACACCACCAGGTCAGCGCCAAACGCTGCTTCGGCGAAAATCGCTGTACCATCACTTCGCCTCCCCGTCGGGCGCCGCCGCGCGCTCCAGCGCGGCAAAAAACTTCTGCACCTCGCCGCCCGGCGCCGCCTTTTCCTCTGTCAGCCCGGCCAGCAGCTCCAACGCTCGAATTCGGTCGCACAGCTTCACCTCCACCATGCCCTTCTCATTGCGCCGCACCTCGGACAGCAGCGTCAGATCCAGCCCGTCCACCGCCCCGCAGTCTCCCGGCTCCAGGAACACCAGCTTCACCGCGTCGTTTGCCTTGCCATAGGCCAGCTCCCCCAAACGCCGCACCACATCCTCCCCGGAGATCTTTCGTTTCTTTCCCATCAGCATTCTCCTCTCACCCCTGATCCGATTCCCCCTGTTTTTTGCACGCTGCCGTGCAAATTAAAAAATTTTTTCTCAAAAAAAATAAAACAACGCCATTGGATGCAGAAAATCTCTCCGCATCCAATGGCGCTTTTCTCGCGCTTTGTATTCTTTGTTATAGTTGCCGCAGCGGTATCAGCCGCCCAGAGCGATCATTCGGTTAATGCACCGCGCCGCGCCCTGCAAAACCTCCTCCGACAAGCAAATTTCCTCGCCGCCCCGGCCACACAGCACATGGTATACATCCATCAGCGTGGTCGCCTTCATGTTCATGCAGCACAGCCGAACCGACAGCGGATAAAATTGCTTCTCCGGGCAGGAAAACTGCAAATGCTCCACAATGCTGTTTTCCGTACCGATAATAAACTCCTGTGCCTCAGACTTCTCTGCATAGGACATGATCGCCGTTGTGGAACCCACAAAGTCCGCCTCGGCCACCACCTCCGGCCGGCATTCCGGATGCACCAGAAACAGCGCGTCCGGATGGTCCTGCTTCGCCTGATGCACATCCTGCAGGGTCATGGCAAGATGCCGGGGGCAGCCGCCGGAATAAAAGGCAAATTCCTTCTCCGGCATCTGCTTTTGGACATAGTCTCCCAAATTAGGATCCGGAATGAACAGAATTTTGTCCTCCTCCAGCGCCCGGCAGATCTTCACCGCCGAGGAGGAAGTCACGCAAACATCGCAGGCCGTTTTCAGCTCCGATGTGGTGTTGATATACGCCACCACCGCATAGCCGGGATACTTCTTTTTCAGTTCCTCCAGTCCCGCCAGATCCAGCTGCTCCGCCATGGGACATCCCGCAATGGGATTTGCCAGATACACCGTTTTCTCCGGCGAAAGCACCTTGCAGGTCTCCGCCATAAAGCGTACCCCGCACATGATCACATTTTTGTTTGCCGCCTTGCTGGCCTGTACGCTCAGGCCATAGGAATCGCCAACATAGTCCGCGATCTCCAAAATGCTCTGGCTCTGATAGGCGTGCGCCAGGATACAAAAATCCTTTTCTTTCTTCAGCCGCAGAATTTCCTGCTGCACTTCCTGTACTGTCATTGGATGTCTCCTTCTTTCCTGTTTCTTCAGTTTTCTCCCTGCTGCTCCCAGGGCAGCAACGGCACAAGATATCCCGCCTTTTCCAGTTCCCTCTGAATCAAGTCCAGGCGCTCCTCGCTGGGCGCCTCGACCAGATGATAATGATAGCCGGATGTGACCCCGCCCAGGAAAGTAGACTTGCTGTTGAGCAGCGTCTCCGTAAATTCCCGCACATCCTGCCGGGAGGCAATGTCCAGCTCCGCTGTCAGACGGCCGTAGACCCGGTGGCTGATGCTCACATTTTTAACATGGCCGCCGCAATCCACGATCAGCTCCAGCTCGTGCTGTACCTGCTCGCCGGTATGGCACACCTTAAACTCCCGGGAGTGGGTGTTGTCCTGCTGAAAGACATAGCCCCGATTGGTAGAAAGGATCCCGCCGGTAGAAGCCCGGATCACCGCCAGATCCTGCACAATGACCTGCCGGCTCACGGAAAACCGCGCCGCCAGGTCCTTTGCCGCCACCGGCGCCGATGCCTGGCGCAGAATTTTCAAAATTTCAGCTCTCCGCTGGGAAATGTGCACAACGATCCTCTCCTGTCATAGTCAAATCAAATAGCGTGAAGATTTTTCATGGAAACATCCAGAATGGGCGCCGAGTGCGTCAGCGCACCGCTGGAAATATAGTTTACACCCAAATCTACCAGCCTGGCAACATTTTCTCGGGTCACATTTCCGGAGCACTCCGTCTCTGCCCGACCGCCGATCATGGCCAACGCCTGCGCCATCTGCTCATACTCCATGTTGTCCAGCATAATAATGTCCGCTCCCGCGTCCAGCGCCTCCTGCACCTGCTCCAGCGTCTCGACCTCCACCTCGATCTTCCGCACAAACGGCGCATAGGCTCGCGCCATGGCCACCGCTTTTGTAATACTGCCCGCCGCGCCGATGTGATTGTCCTTGAGCATCACCCCGTCGGACAGATTATACCGGTGGTTCTTCCCCCCGCCCACGCGCACGGCGTATTTCTCAAAAATCCGGCAGTTGGGCGTTGTCTTGCGCGTATCCAGCAGTGTGGTGCCCGTCCCCTCCAGCAGGCTTGCGATCTCGCGGGTGTAGGTGGCGATCCCGCTCATCCGCTGCAAATAGTTCAGCGCCACCCGCTCTCCGGACAGCAGCACGCGAATGTCGCCCTCCACCGTTGCCAGCAGCTGCCCCCGGCTGACCGCGTCTCCGTCCCGGCACAAAAACTCTACCTGTGTCTCCGCGTCTAGCAGCTGGAACACCCGGGCAAAAATCTCCAACCCGGCAATTATACCGTCCTGCTTGCAGATCAGCTCCACCGTCCCCCGCTGCGCCGTGGGCATGACCGCGTTGGTGGACACATCCTCGCTGGTAATGTCCTCCCGCAGCGCCATGCGCAGCAGCGGATCCACATTGGTCTGCATCGTGATCTTATTCATGACACTTCCCCATCCTTTCAATTTCCCGCAGCACATCCGCCTTGTAGCGGGCAAACAGCGCCTCTCTGTCCCGGTACTGCTCCAGATTGACCTCCTGGCACTCCACCTCTTGGGGGATCCCGCCGAACAAAATGTCGTCCGCTGCCCGCTGGGCAAATACAAGGGACTCCAAAAGGGAATTGCTAGCCAGTCGGTTCCGGCCGTGTACGCCGTTGCAGCTGGTCTCTCCCACCGCATATAGCCCCGGCATGGAGCTGCGGCTGGCCAAATCCACCGCGATCCCGCCCATAAAATAGTGCTGCGCCGGCACCACCGGGATCGGTTCCTTTCTCACATCAAAGCCCTGCTCCAGACAGTGCTGATAAATATTGGGAAAATGCCGCAGGATCACATCCTCCCCGATGGGACGCATATCCTCCCAGACAAACGCTGTCCCGTCCGCCTCCATCTGCTTCCAAATGGCCTTACTCAGCAGATCTCGCGGCTGCAATTCATCCGTAAAGCGCTCCCCCGCCTTGTTGTACAGCACCGCGCCCTCGCCCCGCACGGATTCGGAAATCAAAAACCGCCGTCCCGGCGTGCGGGAAAACAAAGTTGTGGGATGGATTTGAATATAGTCCAGATTCTCCAGATGAATACCATGCCGCATGGCAATGGCCAGCGCGTCCCCGGTAATGTGCCGGAAATTGGTGGAGTTCTGGTACAGTCCGCCCAGCCCCCCGCAGGCCAAAACCACATGAGCGGCACGAATACAAAACGGCTCTCCCTGCCTGTCCAACGCCACCACGCCGCAGCAGCGCCCGTCCCGCTCCAGAATATCCACCATGGTGGTGTGCTCCCGGATCGTAATGTTTTCTTTTTCCCGGGCGCGCGCCAGCAGCGTGGAGGTGATCTCCCGCCCCGTCACATCCTCGTGAAACAGGATCCGGGGCTGGGAGTGCGCCCCCTCCCGGGTAAAGGCCAAATTTCCGTCCGGTGTCCGGTCAAAGTCCACCCCCAGTCGGATCAGATCCCGGATCACCCGGTTGGAGCTGCGGATCATCAGCTCCACTGATGCGGCGTTATTCTCATAGTGCCCCGCGCGCATGGTGTCCCGGAAATAGGAGGCGTAGTCATCCTCCCCCCGAAGCATACAGATCCCGCCCTGTGCCAAAAAAGAATCCGAAGCGTCCGCGTCCTCCTTGGTGATCACCCATACCGCCATGTTATCCGGCAGATTCAGCGCACAAAACAGCCCTGCCACACCGGTGCCCACGATCAGAACATCACAGTCTTTCATCCTAGCGTTCTCCTATTGCCGCCATGCGGCGATTGATAAATTGATAAATTTTTCACGGCTCCCGCCGAACTCTCGTGCAATTGCCCTGTATTTTACACCATGTATATCTATGTGTCAAGACACTTGTAAATTACATATGTAAATAACGCAGCAAAATCACCCTCGCGCAAAATTTTCTGCCCCTCTTTTTTCCGCAAATCGGAAAATCTATGGAAAAATGACGCAATTTCTGTTATATATTTTTAATGTAGCTTGCAAGCGTATTGTAAACAAGCATCGCAATGAAACAGGAGGCCTCTCTTTTGAACCATTCCCAAAAAACACAAACCCCAAACCCCCGGCAGCGCAAAGGCCGCCGGGCAGGCCGTGTTCTGCTGGTCATCGTGCTGGTGCTTGCCGTGATTTTGATCGACAACCGCTTTCGCCTTGTCACCACCTCGTATGAATGTGCCAGCCCCCGCCTGCCCGCCGCCTTCGATGGCTATCGTGTCGTCCAGCTCAGCGATCTGCACGGCTACCAGTATGGCAAAAATAACAGCCGCCTGGTGCAGCGCGTAGCCGATTGCGACCCGGATATCATCACCCTCACCGGCGATTTCATCGACAGCGCCGATGAGATCCCCACCACCGCCGACCTGGTCTCCCGCCTGGTAAAAATCGCCCCGGTGTACTTCATCAGCGGCAACCATGACTGGGCCTGCCGCGCCGCGGCGGAGCTGGACGAGGCCATCACCAAGGCCGGCGCCGTGTGGCTGCATAATTCCTCCGTCACCCTGGAAAAGGACGGCGCACAGATCATCCTCGCCGGCGTAGAAGACCCGATCAGCTGGGCGGAAATGCTCCAGCCCGACGAGCTGGTCGAGCAAATTCGCGCCGACCATCCCCAGGACTATATCCTCTTTCTGGCGCACCGCAATAATTATCCCGACCTGTACCCGGATCTGGACATCGACCTGCTCCTGAGCGGCCATGCCCACGGCGGCATCATCCGCCTGCCCTTTGTGGGCGGCCTGCTGAGTACGGAGCGCTGCTTTTTCCCCAAGTACGACAAGGGCGAATTCGTCTCCGGCTCTTACCACATGATCCTCTCCGGCGGACTGGGGGACAGTATGCTCCCCAACCATAGCATCTCCGCCCGTTTTCTGAACAATCCGGAGGTGGTCTGCGTCACCCTCCGCAGCCAGCAGTAAGCCTTTCTGCGCAAAATTTGGAATCTTTCCCCACCGCAGCACATATCATACACGGTATCCTTTTCAGCTTGTCAAAAAGGATACCGTTTTTATCTTCACTGTCCCCCGCAATTCCAAACAAAGGAGGTGCCGTTCCTATGACCCTATCCCGCTGCAAAAGCGATATTGACGATTTCATCTTCGGGGATGAAACGCCCAAAATCAGCGACCGCTGAACGCCCGCACAAAAACTTCCCCCTTTTCTCAATTTTTCTCTTGCTTTTTCCAAAATTTTAGTGTTATACTACATATAATATTAAATTTCCATGTACTCATAATAAGGGCTGTACGAATTGGCGCGTCATGCCGGTTTCGTACAGCTTTGTTATATTTGCATGGAAGGAAGGAGTCCTTTGCCTATGCTCAAACGCCTATCCCTCTGCCTGCGGGAATTCAAGCTTCCCACCGTCCTGACTCTGCTTTTTATCACCGGAGAAGTGGTCATTGAAGCAGTCATTCCCTTCATCGCCGCCAATCTGGTCAACCAGATCAAGGCCGGTATCACCATGGATGCACTGGTACGCACCGGCATCCTGCTCATCATCATGGCCATCCTGTCTCTGGCCTGCGGCGCCATCGGCGGCGCCACCTGTGCAAAAGCCTCTACCGGCTTTGCCAAGAACATCCGGAAAGATGTCTTTCGGAAAGTGCAGAGCTTTTCCTTTGAAAACATCGACAAGTTTTCCTCCGCCTCTCTGGTCACCCGCATGACCACGGATGTCAACAATGTCCAGCTGGCGTTCATGATGCTCATCCGCCTGGCCGTGCGCGCCCCGCTGATGGTCATTTTCTGCATGATCATGGCCTTTGCCGCCAGCGGAAAAATGGCGATTTATTTTGTCATCATCATTCCCCTGCTGGTCGTGGGGCTGTATGCCATCAGCCGCAAGGCCATGCCCGCGTTCCGCACCGTGTTCAAAAAGTATGACCGGCTCAACGAGTCTGTGGAAGAAAATGTCCGCGCCATGCGCAATGTCAAGGGCTTCGCCCGGGAGGAGTACGAAAAAGAGAAATTCGGCGCCGCTGCGGAAAACATCCGCAAGGACTTCACCAAGGCCGAGCGGATCGTCGCCCTCAACTCTCCCATGATGCAGCTCTGCGTCTACCTGAACATGGTTTTTGTGCTGTTCGTCGGCTCCCGCACCATCATCTCCACCAGCGGACAAGCGCTGGATGTGGGACAGATCTCCGCCCTGATCACCTATGGTATGCAGATCCTCATCGCCCTGATGACCCTTGCCATGGTCTATGTCATGCTGACCATGGCAACCGAATCGGCCAAGCGTATCTGCGAGGTGCTGGAGGAGCAGCCCCGGCTGCAAAGTCCCGCCGCCCCGGTCACCGAGGTGGCCGACGGCTCCGTGGATTTCGAGGGCGTCAGCTTTAAGTATTCCGCCACCGCCGCCAAAAACGCGCTGGAAGATGTAAACCTGCACATTGCCTCCGGCATGACCGTAGGCATCCTTGGCGGCACCGGCTCCAGCAAATCCACGCTGGTACAGCTCATCTCCCGCCTGTACGACGCCACAGAGGGCGTTGTCCGGGTGGGCGGCGTGGATGTGCGGGACTACGATCTGGACACCCTCCGCAGCCAGGTCTCCATGGTGCTGCAAAAAAACCTGCTGTTTTCCGGCACCATCAAGGATAACCTCCGCTGGGGCAATAAGGACGCCACCGATGCCGAGCTGCAGGAGGCCTGCCGTCTGGCGCAGGCGGATGAATTCATCTCCCGCTTCCCCGATGGCTACGACACCTGGATCGAACAGGGCGGCACCAATGTCTCCGGCGGCCAAAAGCAGCGCCTGTGCATCGCCCGCGCCCTGCTGAAAAAGCCAAAGATCCTCATTTTGGATGACTCCACCTCCGCGGTGGATACCAAAACGGACGCCCTGATCCGGGCAGGCTTCCGGCAGTACATCCCGGAAACCACAAAAATCATCATCGCCCAGCGCATCTCCTCCGTGGAGGATGCCGATCTGATCCTGGTCATGGAAAACGGCCGGATCGTGGATCAGGGCACTCACGCACAGCTGCTGGAAAACAGCCCGATCTACCGCGAGACCTGCCAACAGCAGCAGAAAGGAGGCGAGGAAGATGGCCAAAAAGCCTGATACCAAGCAAAAAGGCGCGCTGGGTCGCATTCTCCGCCGCCTGTTCCACTATTATCCCGTGCTCGCCCCCCTGACCGTGGCCTGCATTTTGTTCTTCGCCGTGGTCTCTGCCGTCCCGGCGCTGTTTATTCAGCGTGTGCTCTCCACGGTGGAGGCCTGCTACCGCGCCGCCGACTGGAGCACCGCCAGTCAGGAGATCATCCCCACCATCACCCTGCTGATCGTCCTGTATGTGCTGGCACTGCTCTCGGAGTTTGCCTATACCCAGCTGATGGCCTATATGACCCAGGGTTTCCTGTGCAAGCTCCGCCGGGAGATGTTCAACGGGATGCAGAATCTGCCCGTACGCTACTTTGACACCCATCAGCACGGCGATATCATGAGCTATTACACCAACGATATCGACACCCTGCGGCAGATGATCTCCCAGTCCTTCCCCCTGATCCTGAAAGCCTCGGTGATCGTGCTGGCCGTGTTCTGCATCATGCTGTATTACAGCCTCTGGATGACGCTGATCCTGCTCATCGGCGTTGTCGCCATGCTGCTGGTGACCAAGTTTATCGGCGGCGGCTCCGCCCGGTACTTCATCCGCCAGCAAAAATCCCTGGCAGATGTAGAGGGTCTGGCGCAGGAGCTGATGAACGGCCAAAAGGTCATCAAGGTGTTCTGCCACGAGCAGGAGAGCATTGCGGACTTCGACCGTGTCAATGAGCAGCTGTACCAGGATGCCCGCAAGGCCAACACCTATGCCAACACCCTCGCCCCCATCATCGGCAATATCGGCAATGTCATGTATGCCGCTCTGGCGCTCTGCGGCGGTGTGTTTCTGCTCAGTAATATCCAGAATATCAGCATCTCCGGCATGGCCTTCAGCATTCCCATTCTTATCCCCTTCCTGAACATGGCCAAGCAGTTCACCGGCAATGTCAACCAGCTGACCCAGCAGATCAACAGCATCGTCATGGCCGCCGCCGGCGCAGGCCGTATCTTCGACCTGATCGACCAGCAGCCGGAGGAAGACGACGGTACCATCACCCTGGCCAATGTCCGGGAAAATGCCGATGGCAGCCTGACCGACTGCGGCGAGGAGCACACCGGCCATTGGGCGTGGAAGCTGCAGGAAAACGGCGGCATCCGCTATGTCCCCCTGCGCGGCGATGTTCAGCTGGATCATGTGGACTTTGGCTATGTGCCGGAAAAAACCGTCCTGCATGATGTCAGCGTTTCCGCCAAGCCCGGCCAGAAAATCGCTTTCGTGGGCGCGACCGGCGCCGGAAAAACCACCATCACCAATCTCATTAACCGCTTTTACGACATCAGCAAGGGTACGATCTCCTATGATGGCATCCCCATCCACGAGATCCGCAAAGCCGACCTGCGCCGCTCCATGGGTCTGGTGCTCCAGGAAACCAACCTGTTCACCGGCTCCGTCATGGAAAACATCCGCTATGGCCGGCTGGATGCCACCGATGAAGACTGCCGCGCCGCTGCCCGTCTGGCCGGTGCCGACGACTTCATCAGCCGCCTGCCGGAGGGCTATGATACCCTCCTGCACAACAACGGCGCTAATCTCTCCCAGGGACAACGCCAGCTGATCGCCATTGCCCGCGCGGCCGTGGCCGATCCCCCGGTCATGATCCTGGACGAGGCCACCTCCTCCATCGACACCCGCACCGAGGCCATCGTGCAGCGGGGCATGGATAAACTCATGGAGGGACGCACCGTCTTTGTCATCGCCCACCGCCTGTCCACGGTCCGGAATTCGGATGTCATCATGGTTCTGGAACAGGGACACATCATTGAAAAGGGTAGCCACGAAGCCCTCATTGCCAAAAAAGGCACCTATTATCAGCTTTATACCGGTGCTTTTGAACTGGAATAAATCCCAAAACCGCCTGAAAAAATTTTTCTCTTGTCATTCCCAGAATTTTGTTGTATACTACACACAGCATTGTATACTATTGCAAAATTTTACCGTTGCACCTCGTGCAGGAAAGGATGAACCGCTATGAAACTCAGCGCAAGAAATCAGCTCAAGGGTACCGTCACCTCCATCCAGGAGGGCGCAGTCAACGCCATCGTCAAAATCGACATCGGCGGCGGCAATGTCATCAGCTCCACCATCTCCATGGCCGCAGTGCAGGAGCTGGGTCTGGAAGTGGGCAAGCCGGCCTACGCCGTGATCAAGGCCACCTCCGTCATGGTCGGCGTGGACTGCTAAACGCCGTTTCCATGCCTAACACACCCCTCGGGAGCCAGCCGGCTCCCGAGGTTTTTTTCTTTTCTCCCCTCCCACAGCCCGGGCTTTTGGCATTCCCGCAACATTTGTTCAAAACTTTTCTCTTGCAAGTCTGCCAAATCTATACTATAATGTTATGGCCTGTAGCAACAATGTAACTACAACACAGGTAAAGATTACGAAAAAAAGGATAGATAGCCAATGAGTTCTTACAACCAAAAGGTCTCCGCTGAAGACCGCAAGACCATGCACAAGTATGCAATCGGCGGCGTGGTGCTGGCGGCTGTCATCGTGCTGGTGGCCGTTCTCAACTCCAGCCTGATGCTCACCCGCGTCAATGCCGTCACGGTAAAAGACACCTCCTACAGCGCCTCCGAATTCAATTACTATTACTACAACACCTATTATAATTACTATTCCATCGCCACCTCTTACATGGGTCTGGACACCTCCAAGCCCCTGAACACCCAGGAGTACTCCGAGGGCGTCACCTGGCAGGATTTCTTCCGTGACACCGCGCTGGATACCCTGACCACTACCACCGCTCGCTACGATGCCGCCGTCAAGGCCGGCTACGAGCTGACGGACGAGGACAAAAAAACCATCGAAGACACCATGGATTCCCTGAAGGAAGCCGCCGACACCAACGACATGACCGTCAAAAAGTTCCTCGTTGC
>CAVBJJ010000003.1:0-1348 GCA_963595735.1 bacterium | reverse complement strand
GGGCTTCACCGAGGATACCCTGCGTAAAATGCTGGAGATTGAGACCATCGCCAGCGGTTACTACAACCAGGTCATGGACAGCAAGGAATACACCCAGGAGGAACTGGACAAGGCCTATGCTGACCAGGCCGATTCTCAGGATCGCATCACCTACAGCTCTTACCTGCTCTCTGCGGAAACGGATTCCGACGGCAATGTAGTCGATGGCGCGCTGGACGATGCTGAGGACAAGCTAGAGACCGCTCTGGCCGACCTGAAGCCCGGCTTTGTGGATGTCACTATCACCACGGATGACACCGCCGATGCCGAGGACGCCGACAAGAGCAGCGAAGACACCGAGGATACCGATACCAAGGCTGACGACGCCAAGGCTACTGAGGATACTGATGCTGCCGACAAGGCTGTTGTCACCAGCACCGCGATCGCCGCGGACGAAGCCCTCGTGGAGAAAAACACCGCCGCAGTCAACGCCGCTCTGGCCGATGTGGCAGAGGATGCCAAGTTGAGCGAGACCACCACTGCCGGCTCCTCCCTGAGCTCCGACCTGTCAGCCTGGCTCCTGGATGCCAACCGGAAATCCGGTGATATCACCGTTGTTCGCGCCAGCACCGGCTGCTATGTCGTGGTCTTCGGCTCCCGGGACGACAACCGCGCCAACACCGTCAACGCTCGCCACATTCTGATCAATGCGGAGGCCGATGATGACGGCAACTACACCGAGGAAGCCAAGGAAAAGGCCAAGAAAAAGGCCGAGGAGATCCTCCAGGAGTGGGAAGACGGCGATAAAACCGAGGATTCCTTCGCCGAGCTGGCCACCAAGTATTCCGAGGACACCGGTTCCTCCGCCAACGGCGGCCTGTATGAAAACATCTACCTCGGTCAGATGGTGACCGAGTTCAACGACTTCTGCTTTGACGAAAGCCGCAAGCCCGGTGATACCGGCATTGTCTTCAACGAGGGCAGCTACTGCGGATATCACATCATCTACTTCGTTGGCGAGGGCGAGCCTTACCGGGATGTTCTGGCCAAGAGCAGCCTGAACAAGACCGCCATGGAAGAATGGGATACCGACATCTCCAAGGGGTATGACTATACCACCGGCTTTGGCATGAAGTTTGCCATGTAATTTCGCGTTACCCGATCCCCCTTGCTTCTGCAAGGGGGATTTTTTCAAAAAAGGAGACCCCCATGCCCGAAAAACTGCAATTGCATCAACTCCCCGCCGCCTTTCCCCATATCCGTCTGGTGGCGCTGGATCTGGACGATACCACCCTCAATGACCAAAGCCGTCTCAGCAGCCGCACCCGCGCCGCGCTGGAGCGCGCCGCGGCCGGCGGCGCATCCATCG
>CAVBJJ010000002.1:0-121796 GCA_963595735.1 bacterium | reverse complement strand
CAGCAGTCTGGTCGGCAGCGGCGGTTCCCTGAACTACGGGAAAATAAGCGATGCCGGCTACAGCGCCAGTGTCGAAGCCCTACGCGGCGCTCCGGATGCGGAACGGCAGGAAAAGGCGGACGAGTATTTCCGGTATCTGCTGGACAACGCGCCGATTTTGCCCATTTGCTTTGAAAAGCAGCAGGTCATCAGCCATCGGGGCGTGATCTCCGGGCTGGATCCGGTGGCGGATAATGCCTTTTACCATTTTTCGGATTGGAAAGTTAAGCTGAAGGCGAAATAAGCCCTGCGCGTATTTCTCCGGGACGGACAGGAGGACAACGGCAATGACAGACAGAGAGCTTTTGGACTTGGCCCATCATGCGGCGGAACACGCCTATGCCCCGTATTCCCGGTTTGCTGTTGGCGCGGCGCTGGAGTGCGAGGACGGCACGGTGTTCACCGGCTGCAATGTGGAAAACTGCGCCCTGGGGGAATCGATCTGCGCGGAGCGCACGGCGGTGTGCAAGGCAGTCAGCGAGGGCTACCGGAAATTTCTGCGCATCGCCATTGTGGGACACGGCGGGCATTATTGCCTGCCCTGCGGCAGCTGCCGCCAGGTGCTGGCGGAGTTCAACTACGACATGGAGGTGCTTGCCGCCCGGGGAGATGGCCGCTATGTGAGCTATCGACTGTCGGAGCTGATCCCCAAGGCCTTTTTGCCGGAACAGCTGAAAGGCTGACGGGGCGTTCGCGGGGCTGCGATATACATTATATTATATAGTATAGACGGCTCCCTCACAGAGGGAGCCGCTTTTTACACGGAGAAGTAAGCCATGAATTTTGACCAGCTGCGTATTTTTATGGCGGTGGTGGAGCACGGGAGCTTTACCAAGGCCGCCGAATCCCTGTACATTAGTCATTCCACCACCAGCCGCAGTGTGGCGGCGCTGGAGGGGAGTCTTGGCGTGTCCCTGCTGCGCCGGGATAACCGCTCCATCCACCTGACCCCGGCGGGAGAGGTGCTTTACCGGGAGGGCGGCCATCTGCTCAAGCGGGCGGAAACCGTCAAGGCCGCAGTGCGGGACGCCGCCATGGGACGGGCAGGTAAGCTCACAGTCGCGGAGTTTGGGCTGGAAAATTCCGTTTTCTCCCGCGGGCTGGAGCGCTTTTGCCGAAAATGCCCGGAGATCGCGCTGGTGCTGCTGCGCCGGGAACTGGGAGAGATCTGGGCGTTGGTAGAAAGCGGAGAAGTGGATGTGGGGATGTGTCTGTCCTTTGCCCTGCCGGAAAACCGGGAGGGCTTGGAGATCCGGGTGGTGGAGCAAAGCCGATTTTGCTTGGCTCTGCCACGGGAGGACGCCGCGCCGCTGCTGCGGGAGCGGCAGCTGACCGATGTGGCAAACGGCGGCCCCCTGTACTCGGCTGCCATGGAGGAATACCTCCGCCAGCGGGGTGCGGACTGCAAGGGTGCGGTGGTGGCAACGGTGGAAAGCCTGTTTGTCCACCTGCGCAGCGGGCGGGGCGCGGCGGTGCTGCCGCAGCCGGTGGCGGAAATGCTGGGGGAAAGCTGCCGCCTGGTCACGCTGGAGGAAGCGCCGGAAACGGTGGAGCTGGTGCTGGTCTGGCGGCGGGATAATACCAATCCGGCGGTGCAGCGGTTGGCAGAGTTGCTTTAAGATTTGCAAATTGCACAAAAAACAGGAGAAAATTTCTTACAATAGGCTAAAATTACCCTTGACAGAGAAGCGCATATTTGGTATCCTATTATAGCGTCATGTATATGGCGCTATGCGTTGAAGCGGGAGATTGCTCGCAATGCGAGGTAACTTCCGTGGAGTATGTCCGTTGCCGACTTTGCTCGGCAAGCAATCGGGCGGCTGAGACTTTTCTGTGGGGGCGATATTGCGTATATCGTTTGAACGGAAAAACCGGCCAAATCGTGCCGGTTTGTTTTTCGGCCAAAGTCTGATACACACGGCCCGGTGTCAGAAAAAATCTCAACCGTACGAGCCATGCGGAGCCAATGCCGCATAGACGTACAAAACACAGGAGGAAAAAACATGGCAGCACCCAGCAAGAAAATGATCCGCATCCGTCTCAAGGCTTACGATCATCAGCTGATCGACAAGGCCGGCGAGACCATCGTGGAGACCGCAAAGCGTACCGACGCAAAGGTCTCTGGACCCATCCCCCTGCCGACCAAGAAAGAGGTCGTCACCATCCTGCGCGCTGTTCACAAGTACAAGGACAGCCGCGAGCAGTTTGAGCGCCGCACCCACAAGCGCCTGATCGACATCGTGAGCCCCACCCAGAAGACGGTGGAAGCCCTGATGGCACTGGAGCTTCCCGCCGGTGTGGAAATCGCGATCGAGCTGTAAACGCAATACCCCAAGGCAAAACAAGCCAACAACCCGTAAGTTCACTATATTATTAGTGGACGGGGTCAAGTTGCCAGCCTCTGGACGGGTCTGATCCGGGTCAAGCGAGGCAACCAATAACCTTTAAGGAGGAAGTTATAGATGAAGAAAGCTATCATCGGTAAAAAGGTCGGCATGACGCAGATCTTCGATGAAGCGGGCAAGGTCGTTCCGGTTACCGTCATTGAGGCGGGCCCCTGCGTCGTTGTCCAGAAGAAGACCGAGGAAAAAGAGGGTTACACCTCTGTGCAGCTCGGCTTCGGCGAAGTTACCGACAAGCACCTGAGCAAGCCCGAAAAGGGACACCTGACCAAGGCCGGCGTTGCCAACTGCAAGGTTCTCAAGGAGTTCCGTCTGGAGGATTGCGAGTCCCTGAATGTGGGCGACATCCTCAAGGCTGATGTGTTCACCGATGCCGACAAGGTCGACATCACCGGCATCAGCAAGGGTAAGGGCTACGCCGGTGTTATCAAGCGCTGGGGCGCCCAGCGTACCCCCACCAGCCACGGCGGCGGCCCTGTCCATCGTCACGCCGGTTCCATGGGTTCCGGTACCGACCCCTCCCGCATCTTCCCCGGCAAGATCGGTGCAGGTCACATGGGTGCTGAGCAGGTCACTGTCCAGAACCTGGATGTGGTCAAGGTCGATCCTGAGCTGAACATGATCGTTGTTCGCGGCGCGATCCCCGGCCCCAAGGGCGGCATCGTCTTCGTGAAGAGCACGGTCAAGACCGCAATCGAGAAGAAGGGCGAGGCCGGCGTCAGCCTGAACCCGCAGAAGGCTTCCGCGCGTGTCAATCCGCAGAAGGCTTCCGCACGCGGCAAATAAGAAAGGAGAGAATGAATCATGCCGAAAGCAAATGTTTACGATATGACCGGCAAGCAGCTTGGCGAGATCGAACTCTCCGAGGCTGTCTTTGGGATCGAGCCCAATGCTGCCGTGCTGCATGATGCAGTGAAGAATCACCTGGCCAACTGCCGTCAGGGCACCCAGAGTGCACTGACCAAGGGCGAGGTTTCCTATACCACCCGCAAGCCCTGGCGCCAGAAGGGCACCGGCCGCGCCCGCGCCGGTTACACCGGCTCTCCCGTGTGGAGACACGGTGGCGTTGCCTTTGCCCCCAAGCCCCGGGATTACAGCTACACCCTCAACAAGAAGGTCAAGCGTCTGGCGCTGAAGAGCGCCCTGAGCGCCAAGGCCGCCGAGGGCAGCATCATCGTGATCGACGGCCTGAAAATGGACGAGATCAAGACCAAGGCTTTCAAGGAGTTCCTGACCAAGATCCCTGCCGCCGGCAAGACCCTGGTCGTGACTGAGAATGTGGACGAGAAGGTCATCAAGAGCGCCCGGAACATCCCCGGCGTGACCACCACCATCGCCAACATCCTCAACCCCTATGCCATTCTGAACAACAGTGCCCTGGTGGTCGATAAGGCCGCCCTGGCGAAGATTGAGGAGGTGTACGCATAATGAGATCCGCTTACGATATCATTATCCGCCCCGTCATCACCGAGCAGTCCATGGAGGATCTGGACATCAAAAAGTATGTCTTCGAGGTCGCCAAGGACGCCGGCAAGATCGAGATCAAAAACGCGATCGAGGAGATCTTTGGCGTTACCGTTATCAAGGTCAACACCAGCAATGTCCGCGGCAAGATGAAGCGCATGGGCGCCCAGCCTGCCGGCCGCACTGCTGCCTGGAAAAAGGCTGTTGTCAAGCTCAGCCAGGATTCCAAGACCATCGAGCTTTTCGAGGGCATGGTGTAAGGAGGAAATTGAGGAATGTCTGTTAAATCTTTTAACCCTACTACCCCGGCCCGCCGTCATATGACGGTTTCCGGCTTCGACGGCATTGATAAGCACGCGCGTCCGGAGAAAAGTCTGACCGAGGTTCTGAAGAAAAACGGCGGTCGCAACAGCTATGGCCGCATCACCGTTCGCCATAAGGGCGGCGGAAACAAGCGCAAGTATCGTGTGATCGATTTCAAGCGCAACAAGCTGGATATGCCTGCAAAGGTTCTCCGCCTGGAGTATGACCCCAACCGCAGCGCCAACATCGCTCTGCTGGAGTATGAGGATGGCGAGCGCCGCTACATTCTGGCTCCCAACGGCCTGAATGCAGGTGATGTGGTCGTGGCCGGCGCCGGCGCCGATATCAAGCCCGGCAACGCGCTGCCCATCGCCAACATCCCCGTGGGTACCATCATCCACAATATCGAGCTGTATCCCGGCAAGGGCGCCCAGCTGGTTCGTTCCGCTGGCGTTGCCGCCCAGCTCATGGCCAAAGAGGGCGACATGGCTCAGGTTCGCCTGCCCTCCGGCGAGTACCGCAAGGTGCGCATGAACTGCATGGCGACCATCGGTCAGGTCGGCAACACCGACCACGCCAACATCGCTGTGGGTAAGGCTGGCCGTAAGCGCCACATGGGCGTGCGTCCCACCGTTCGCGGTTCTGTCATGAACCCCTGCGATCACCCCCACGGTGGTGGTGAGGGTAAGAGCCCCGTGGGTCGTCCCGGCCCCGTTACCCCCTGGGGTAAGCCCGCACTGGGTTACAAGACTCGTAAGACGAAGAACCCCACCGATAAGTTCATCGTCAAGCGCCGCAACGCTAAGTAAGGAGGGAATCGAAGAATGAGCAGAAGTGTTAAAAAAGGCCCCTTCGCCGCTCCCAAGCTGCTGAAGCGCGTCGATGAAATGAACAAGGCCGGCGAGAAGAAGGTCGTCAAGACCTGGAGCCGCGCCAGCACGATTTTCCCGTCCTTCGTGGGTCACACCATCGCTGTCCACGACGGTCGCCGTCATGTCCCCGTGTATGTCACCGAGGATATGGTCGGCCACAAGCTGGGCGAGTTCGCCCCCACCCGCACTTATCGCGGCCATGCCGGCAGCAAGACCGGCAAGTAATAAGGAGGAGAGAAAATGGAAGCGAAAGCACATCTGAAATATGCACGCATCTCTCCCCGGAAGGTCAAGATCGTCTGCGATCTGATCCGCGGTAAAGATGCCAAGACTGCCCAGGCCATTCTGATGGCTACTCCCAAGGCTGCCAGCGAGTTGATGCTCAAGCTGCTCAACAGCGCCGTTGCCAATGCGGAGAACAACTTCAATATGGATCCCGACAAGCTCTATGTCTCCGCGACTTACGCCAACCCCGGTCCCATCCTGAAGCGGGGTATGCCCAGAGCACAGGGTCGTATGTATCGTATCAACAAGAGAACCAGCCACATCACCATCGTCGTGGCTGAGAAAGCGTAAGGGAGGCTAGAATATGGGACAGAAAGTTCATCCTCACGGACTTCGTGTGGGCGTCATCAAGGACTGGGATTCCCGCTGGTATGCCCGTGATGAGAAGGTCGGCGATCTGATCGTCGAGGATTACAATATCCGCAAGTACCTCAAGAGCACCCTGTATTCCGCCGGTGTGCCCAAAATCGAGATCGAGCGCGACAGCACCAAGGTTCGCATCTATATCCACTGTGCCCGTCCCGGTGTTGTCATCGGTAAGGGCGGCGCCGAGATCGAGCGTCTGCGCCTGAGCGTGGAGAAGATGATCGGCAAGCCCGTTGCGCTGTCTATCGTCGAGGTTCGCACCCCCGATACCAACGCACAGTTGGTCGCTGAGAACATCGCCTCTCAGCTGGAGCGCCGCATCGGCTTCCGCCGCGCCATGAAGAATGCCATGGGTCGTGCCATGCGCATGGGTGCCCGCGGCATCAAGATCATGTGTGCCGGCCGTCTGGGCGGCGCCGAGATCGCCCGCAGCGAGTGCTATCACGAGGGCACCATTCCTCTGCAGACCATCCGTGCTGACATCGAGTACGGTTTTGCCGAGGCTGCAACGACCTATGGCCGTATCGGTGTTAAGGTTTGGATCTACAAGGGTGAGGTTCTCACCACCACCCTGCGCACCACCCCCCGCACCATGGATATGAATCGTCCCAATGACCGTCGTCGCAACGACCGTCGCCGTGACGATCGCCGCGGCGGTGGCCGTGGCGGCTACAACCGCGACAATCGCAGTGGTTACAACCGGGATAACCGTCAGGGTGGTTATAACCGCGACAATCGTGGTCAGGGCGGCTACAACCGTGGCCAGCGCCCCGCCGCTCCTGCGGCTGCAAAGGAAGGAGGCAATAACTAATGCTGATGCCTAAGCGCGTGAAATACCGCCGCGTCCATCGTGGCCGTATGAAGGGTAAGGCAACGAGAGGCAACTTCGTCGCCTACGGCGAGTTCGGCCTCCAGGCCACCGAGCCCTGCTGGATCACCAGCAACCAGATCGAGGCAGCCCGTATCGCCATGACCCGCTATACCAAGCGTGGCGGTAAGGTCTGGATCAAGATCTTCCCCGATAAGCCCATCACCGAGAAGCCCGCTGAGACCCGAATGGGTTCCGGTAAGGGTTCTCCCGAGTACTGGGTCGCAGTCGTGAAGCCCGGCCGTGTCATGTTCGAGATCGCCGGTGTTTCTGAAGAAGTTGCCCGCGAGGCGCTGCGTCTTGCCAGCCACAAGCTGCCCTGCAAGACCAAGATCGTCCAGCGCGAGGCCGTGTCCGAGAACGGTGGTGAATAAGATGAAGGCGAATGAGATCCGTAATATGTCCTCCGCTGAGTTGGAAAGCAAGCTGGGCGAACTGAAGAAGGACCTTTTCATGCTCCGTATGCAGCATGCCACCAATCATCTTGAGAACCCCGTTAAGATCAGCGCTGTTCGCAGAGATATCGCCAGAGTCAAAACCGTCCTGCGCCAGAAGCAGCTTGAGCAGTGAGGAGGTAAGCGAAAATGAGTGATATCAGAACAACTTCCCGCAAGACCCGGGTGGGCAAGGTCGTGTCCGACAAGATGGACAAGACCGTGGTCGTCACTGTTGAGGATCGCGTTGCACACCCCATTTATAAGAAGATCATCAAGCGTACCTATCGCCTGAAGGCTCATGATGAGCAGAACACCTGCGGTGTGGGCGACATTGTCCGCGTGATGGAAACCCGTCCCCTGTCTCGGGATAAGCGCTGGCGCGTGGTCGAGATCGTGGAAAAAGCGAAGTAAGGAGGCGACAACAATATGATCCAGCAGGAATCTTATCTGAAGGTCGCCGACAACACCGGCGCCAAGGAAATCAAGTGCATCCGCGTTATGGGCGGCTCCAAGCGGAAGTTCGGCAATGTGGGCGATACCATCGTTGCCTCTGTCCGTAAGGCACAGCCCGGCGGTACTGTGAAAAAGGGCGAGGTCGTCCGTGCGGTCATCGTGCGCTCCCGTCGTGGTGTGCGCCGTGCCGACGGCACCTATGTCCGTTTCGACGAGAATGCGGCCGTTCTGATCCGTGAGGATAAGAACCCCCGCGGTACTCGTATCTTTGGACCCGTGGCACGGGAGCTGCGCGACAAGGATTACATGAAGATCCTGTCCCTGGCCCCCGAGGTCATTTAGGAGGGCGAAAGACATGAATATCAGAAAAGATGATAAAGTCATTGTCCTGTCCGGTAAGGACAAGGGCATCGAGGGCAAGGTCCTGCAGGCCATGCCCAAGGCCGGCAAGGTCGTTGTGCAGGGTGTCAATGTTGCCACCAAGCACCAGAAGCCCCAGAAGCAGGGCGATGAGGGCGGTATCCTGAAGGTGGAGACCCCCATCTATGCCAGCAAGGTCATGGTCGTCTGCCCCAAATGCAGCAAGCCCACCCGTGTGGCGCACCAGATCACCGATGGCAAGAAGATCCGCATTTGCAAGAAGTGCGGCGCAGAACTGTAAGAGAGGAGAGTGACCGAACATGACCAGAATGAAGAAAAAGTATCAGGAAGAGGTCGCCCCCGCTCTGATGCAGAAGTTCCAGTACAAGAGCGTAATGCAGATCCCCCGCCTCGAGAAGATCGTTGTGTCTGTCGGCTGCGGCGACTGCAAGGATAATGCCAAGGCGCTGGAGGGCGTGATCAAGGAGATCTCCGCGATCACCGGCCAGCACGCCGTTCCCACTGCCGCAAAGAAGTCCGTCGCCAACTTCAAGCTCCGTGAGGGTCAGAATGTCGGCGTGAAGGTCACCCTGCGTCAGGATAGAATGTGGGAGTTCCTGGATCGTCTGTTCAATGTGGCTCTGCCCCGCGTGCGTGACTTCCACGGCATCAATCCCGATGCCTTCGATGGCCGCGGCAACTACAGCATGGGTCTGAAAGAGCAGATCATCTTCCCCGAGATCGATTACGATAAGATCGAGAAGCTGCGTGGTATGAACATTGCCATTACCACCACCGCTGCCACCGATGAGGAGGCTCGTGAGCTGCTGAAGCTGATGGGCGCTCCCTTCGAGAACTAAGGAGGATAAAGAGCATGGCTAAGAAATCTATGATCCTCAAGCAGCAGGCGGAGCCCAAGTTCTCCAGCCGCCGCTACAATCGCTGCAAGATTTGCGGTCGTCCCCACGCCTACCTGCGTGATTACGGCATCTGCCGTATCTGCTTCCGTGAGCTGGCCTATAAGGGTCAGATCCCCGGCGTGCGTAAGGCCAGCTGGTAAGCTGCGGAAACACAGTATTCGTCCGGACTGGGTGGAACCATTCCACGCAGTCCGGCCGTAATAGGTTTTATCGGTGTTGGGTTTTTCCATAAAAACCAGACACAGGGATGACGAAAGGCCGGTGTCAATCACTTCGGTTATTGCATCGGAACCTCGCCGCCCGAACCGCCGCAAAAAACTTTTCCTGCGTGCGGTAACTCTAATTTAGGAGGAAAAACAAATGCAGATCACTGATCCCATCGCAGACATGCTGACCCGCATCCGGAACGCCGGAAGCGCAAAGCACGACACCGTGGATGTCCCCGCTTCCAAGATGAAGAAGTCCATTGCGGAAATTCTTCTCGAGGAAGGCTACATCAAGGGCTATCAGCTCGTGGAGGACGGCACCCAGGGTGTTATTCGCATTTCCCTGAAGTACCTTCCCGGCAAGGAGAAGGCCATCCAGGGCCTGCGCCGTGTCTCCAAGCCCGGCCTGCGTGTGTATGCCGGCGCTGACGAGCTGCCCCGTGTCCTGAAGGGCCTGGGTATCGCCATCATCTCCACTTCCAAGGGCGTCATGACCGACAAGAAGGCGCGTGCCAACCATGTCGGCGGCGAAGTCCTTGCGTTTGTCTGGTAAGGAGGGGAATGAGAAATGTCTAGAATCGGTAGAGCCCCCATTGCGATCCCCGCCGGCGTGACCGTCACGGTGGACGCAAACAATCACATCGTCGTAAAAGGCCCCAAGGGCAGCCTGGAGCGTGACCTGGTCCCCGAGATCACCGTCACGGTGGATGGCGACACCATCCATGTCACCCGTTCCAGCGACGATAAGAAGTCCGCCTCTCTGCATGGTCTGACCCGTACTCTGGTGGCCAACATGGTTGAGGGCGTCAGCAACGGCTATTCCAAGACTCTGGAGGTCAACGGTGTTGGTTACCGTGCCGCCAAGGAGGGCAAGAAGCTGGTGCTGAATGTCGGTTATTCTCACCAGGTCATCGTGGAAGAAATCGATGGTATCACCATTGATGTTCCCGATGCCAACAAGGTCGTCATTAACGGTATTGACAAGCAGCTGGTCGGCCAGTTTGCCGCGGATATTCGTGCCAAGAGACCCCCCGAGCCTTATAAGGGCAAAGGCATCAAGTATGACTACGAAGTTATCCGCCGCAAAGAAGGCAAGACCGGCGCTAAGTAAGAGGAGGTGTGCCTAAATGATCAAAAGACCTGATACCAATGCCCAGCGCATTAAGCGCCACAAGAGAGTGCGCGGCAAGATCTCCGGCACCCCCGAGAGACCCCGCCTCTCCGTTTTCCGCAGTGAAAAGAACATCTATGCCCAGATCATTGACGATGTCAATGGCAACACCCTGGCTGCTGCTTCTTCCGTAGAGAAGAACTTCGAGGGTGCCGGCAGCAACAAGGAAGCCGCCGCAAAGGTCGGTAAGCTGGTTGCCGAGCGCGCCGTTGCCAAGGGTATTGAGGAAGTCGTGTTCGATCGCGGCGGTTATATCTACCACGGCCGTGTTCAGGCACTGGCCGACGGCGCCCGTGAGGGCGGCCTGAAGTTTTAAGCGGGGAGGAGGAAACAATCATGGCTTACAATAACGACAGAAACAATCGCCGTCGCGGCGAAGAGGCGCAGAGCGAGTTCACCGAAAAGGTGGTTTCCCTGAACCGTGTCAGCAAGACCGTCAAGGGCGGTCGCGTGATGAAGTTCTCCGCGCTGTGCGTGGTTGGCGACGGCAAGGGCCGTGTCGGCTATGGCCTGGGTAAGGCCAACGAGGTTTCCGAGGCCATTCGTAAGGGCCTGGAGGACGCCAAGAAGAACATCGTCACAATCACCATGTCCGGCACCACCATTCCCCACGAGGTGATCGGCGCTTTCGGTGCAGGCCGCGTCCTGCTCAAGCCCGCCCCCGTCGGTACCGGTGTTATCGCCGGTGGTGCGGTGCGTGCTGTTGTGGAGGCCGCCGGCATCCGCGACATCCGTACCAAGTGCCTGCGTACCAACAATCCCCAGAATGTCGTGGCCGCCACGATGGTGGGTCTGCGCTCTCTGCGTAACGCCCAGCAGGTTGCCGCCGTTCGCGGGAAATCCGTTGAAGAGATCCAAGGTTAAGGAGGGCTTGAGAAATGGCTAATCTGAAAATCAAGCTCGTCAAGAGCCTCAATGGCAGACTGGAAAAGCACATTGCTACTGCCAAGTCTCTGGGTCTGCACAAGATCGGCAACGAGACCGTGCAGCCTGACAATCCCCAGACCCGCGGCAAGATCGCCCAGATCGGCTATCTGCTGAAGGTCACCGAAGAATAAGGAGGTACAGGGAAATGAAAATTCATGAGCTTTCCCCCGTGCCCGGCTCCACCCAGGTGGCTAAGCGTAAGGGTCGCGGTCACGGCACCGGCAACGGCAAAACTGCCGGCCGTGGTCAGAAGGGTCAGAACTCCCGTTCCGGCGGCGGCGTCCGTGTCGGCTTTGAAGGCGGCCAGATGCCCCTCGCCCGTCGCATCCCCAAGAGAGGCTTCCACAACATTTTTGCAAAGCCTCTGGAGGCTGTGAATGTTGCAGCACTCAACAAGTTTGAAGATGGCGCCGTTGTGGACGCCGAAGCCATGCTCAAGGCCGGCCTGCTGAGCAAGTGCCAGTACGGCGTGAAGATCCTGGGCCAGGGCGAGATCACCAAAAAGCTGACCATTCAGGCCGCTGCCTTCTCCGAATCTGCAAAGCAGAAAATCGAGGCAGCCGGCGGAAAGGCTGAGGTGATCTAAGTGCTGAAAACGATTCGTAATGCTTGGAAGATCATGGATCTCCGGAAGAAGATTCTGTTCACGCTTCTGGTGCTCCTGCTGTACCGCCTGGGTAATGCGGTTCCCGTTCCCTTTGTGGACACCGCAAATCTGAGTGTGTACTTTAAGACCTTGGAAAATACCGTTTTGGGTCTATACAACACCATGTCCGGTGGTGCATTCTCCCGAGCGACGATTTTCGCACTTTCGATCCAACCGTATATTAACTCCTCAATTATCATTCAGCTGCTGACCATTGCCATTCCCGCACTGGAGCAGCTGCAGCGTGAAGGCGGCGAGGAAGGCAAGAAGAAGATTGCCAGCATCACCCGCTATGTCACGGTTATCATTGCTCTGCTGCAGGGCTTTGGTTATTTCATGCTCATCAAAAATGCCGGCCTGTTGGCTCTGGATGGAACCAGCGTGGTTTGGGCCGGTATCGTGGTCGTCGCCACCTTTACCGCAGGCAGTACGCTGCTGATGTGGATGGGCGAGCAGATCACCGAGTTTGGTATCGGCAACGGTATCTCTATCCTGTTGTTTGCCAGCATTATCTCCCGCTTCCCCAGCGGCATCTACAGCATGTTCAGTAATGTTGGTTCCGGTACTACCAATGTCCCCATCGTGGTTCTGGCGCTGGCGGGCGCACTGGCGATCATCGTTCTGATCGTCATCGTCAACAACGCAGAGCGTCGAATCCCGGTTCAGTATGCCAAGCGCGTTGTCGGCCGCAAAATGTACGGCGGCCAGTCCACGCATCTGCCTCTGAAGGTGAATATGTCCGGTGTTATGCCCATCATCTTCGCCAGTTCCATCACTTCGCTGCCGGCCACGGTTTGCATGCTTGCGGGCATCACTTCCGACAGCCAGGGCTTCTGGGGCGGATTCCTGCGTGTATTTAACTCTAATACTGTTCTTTACGCCATTATCTATCTGCTGCTGATCATCTTCTTCGCATACTTCTATGCGGCGATCCAGTTCAACCCCATCGAGATCGCAAACAACCTGAAGAAGAACGGCGGCTTCATCCCCGGCTTCCGAGCCGGCAAGCCCACCAGCGACTTCATCCAGCGTGTGCTCAACAAGGTCACCATGTTCGGCGCCATTTATCTGGGTATCGTTGCTGTCGTGCCCATGCTCATCTGCTGCTTCAGCGAAACTGCCGCCAACACCGGCATTTCTCTGGGCGGTACCTCGGTCATCATCGTTGTCGGTGTTGCGCTTGAGACCGTTCAGGCACTGGAGAGCCAGATGCTGATGCGCCACTACAAGGGCTTCCTGGACTAAGAAAGGCAGGCGGAAACGCAATGAAGCTGATTTTGTTAGGAGCGCCTGGCGCCGGTAAGGGCACCCAGGCGGAAATCTTCAGCCGCCTCTGCGGCATCCCCACGATCTCTACCGGAAACATCCTCCGGGCTGCCATGAAAAATGGCACCCCGGTGGGTCTCCAGGCCAAGAGTTATGTGGACAGCGGCAAGCTGGTTCCCGACGATGTGATCATCGGCATCGTCCAGGAGCGGCTGGCTGAGCCTGACTGCGCAAATGGTTACATCCTGGACGGTGTGCCCCGGACGATCCCCCAGGCAGAGATGCTGGAAAAAATCGGCATCGATGTGGATGTGGCTTTGTCCATCGAGGTCTCCGACGATGTGATCGTCCAGCGCATGAGCGGCCGCCGCACCTGCAAGGACTGCAGCGCCACATTCCATGTGGTCTCCAATCCCCCCAAGACAGAGGGCAAGTGCGACTTCTGCGGCGGGGAGCTGACCATCCGCAAGGATGACGCGCCGGAGACCGTGAAGGCTCGTTTGGATGTGTATCATGCCGAAACCGAGCCGCTGAAGGCCTTTTACGAGGCCAGAGGCAAGCTGAAATCCGTGGACAATCAGCCCACCATCGAGGCAACCACGGAAGCAATTAAAGCAGCCCTGGGGATTTGATGATGATAACTGTCAAATCCCCCAGAGAAATCGAACTGATGCGAAAGGCGGGAAAGATCACTGCAGGCGCCCGGACCATTGCCCGGGAGATGGCTGCCGCCGGGATCACCACCCACCAGATCGATCAGGAAGTTTATCGTTATATCACCAAGGCCGGCGCCAAGCCCTCGTTTCTGAATTACAACGGCTTTCCGGGCAGCGCCTGCATCTCGGTGAATGATGAAGTCATCCACGGCATCCCCGGCAAGCGCAAGCTCCACGACGGCGACATCGTCAGTCTGGATGTGGGCGCCTGCATCAACGGCTTTCACGGCGACTGCGCCGGAACCTTTCCGGTCGGCCAGTGCAGCGAGGAGGCAAAGCGTCTGATCGCGGTAACGCGCCAGAGCTTTTTTGAGGGGATACGATTCGCACGACAGGGCTATCGGGTCTCCGATATTTCCGCCGCCATCCAGGAGTATGTGGAAAGCCACGGCTTCTCGGTGGTGCGGGAGTATGTGGGACACGGTGTCGGAGCAAAGCTCCACGAGGCTCCTGAAGTTCCCAACTACGGTCATCCGGGTCATGGCCCTCGCCTGGTCAAGGGCATGACCCTGGCAATTGAGCCGATGGTGAACGCAGGCAGCGCGAGAATCCGAGTTCTGGATGACGATTGGACAGTTGTCACCGCAGACGGCAGTCTTTCGGCGCACTATGAGAACACCGTTCTCATCACAGACGGTGAGCCGGAGATCCTGACCTTTGCGGAGGATCTGTGATGGAAGAAATTCTTCCGTCGACCATCGTCACTTCCACTGCCGGCCACGACAGCGGCACGCTGTATGTGGTGCTTGACCGGGAGGGAGAATACTTTCTCCTGGTCAACGGCAGGAACAGGAAGCTCCAAAATCCAAAGCGGAAAAAACGCAAACATTTGGAAAAACGGAGCGATTCCCCGCTCGCAGATGCGATCAGCGGCGGCATCGTTACAGACAGAATGATCCGTAACAGCCTGGCGGCTTGCCGCCGGGAAACTATGACTGGAGGAGGGAATTCGTATGGCAAAAGATGATGTCATTGAGCTGGAGGGCACGGTCATTGAGTCCCTGCCCAACACGATGTTCCAGGTGGATATCGGTAACGGTCACACCATCCTGGCGCATATTTCCGGAAAACTCCGGATGAACTTTATCAGGATCCTTCCCGGGGACAAGGTCACGGTGCAGATGTCACCCTACGACCTGACCCGCGGAAGAATTACCTGGAGAAGCAAATAGGAGGCGCAACATGAAAGTTAGACCGTCTGTTAAGCCCATGTGCGACAAGTGCAAGATCATCAAGCGCAAGGGCAAAGTTATGGTAATTTGCGAGAACCCCAAGCATAAGCAGAAGCAGGGCTAAGGCCAAAAGCCAAGTCCGCTTCGCCTGTGCGAAGAAGAACACATCTCAATTTAAGTAATTTCCCGCATGGCCTGGGGGCTCCCCTCCGGCGGGAGCAAGCCCATCAGACCCCACAAAAGTGCGGAAAACATTCAGAAAGGAATGATTGTAAAGTATGGCACGTATAGCCGGCGTTGACCTGCCCAGAGAGAAGAGAATCGAGATCGGCCTGACTTATGTCTATGGCATTGGCAGAACTAGCGCAAAGAAGATTCTGGAGAAGACCGGAATCAACCCTGACACCCGCGTGAAGGATCTTACTGACGCAGAGGAGGCAAAGCTGCGTGAGTGCATCGACCACGACTTCATCGTGGAAGGCGACCTGCGCCGCAGCATCGCGCTGGACATCAAGCGTCTGAGCGAGATCGGCTGCTACCGCGGCCTGCGCCACCGCCGCGGCCTGCCCGTGCGCGGCCAGCGCACCAAGACCAATGCCCGCACCCGCAAGGGTCCCAAGCGGACAATTGCCAACAAGAAGAAGTAAGGAGGGAGAAGCAAAATGGCAGCACCTAAGAAAAAGGTTCGTACCCGCCGCAGAGAGCGGAAGAATGTTGAAAAGGGAGCCGTGCACATCAGCTCCTCCTTCAACAACACCATGGTCACCATCACCGACACCATGGGTAATGCACTGTCCTGGGCTTCTGCCGGCGGCATGGGTTTCCGCGGCAGCAAGAAGTCCACTCCTTTCGCTGCGCAGACCGCAGCCGAGACCGCAGCCAAGGCCGCGATGGAGCATGGCCTGAAGACCGTCGAGGTCTTCGTCAAGGGTCCCGGTTCAGGCCGTGAGGCCGCGATCCGCGCCCTGCAGACCGCAGGTCTGGAAGTTACGATGATCAAGGATGTGACGCCCATCCCCCATAACGGATGCCGTCCGCCCAAGCGTCGTCGCGTATAACCGAGAGGAGGAACAAGAATATGGCAAAGAATATGCAGCCCATTGTCAAGCGTTGCAAGGCGCTGGGCATTTCTCCTGCTACCATGGGTTATACCGGTCGTACCAAGTCCGACACCATCCGTAACCCCAAGGGGCAGATGCGTAGAAAGCAGAGCGAGTATGCAACTCAGCTCAACGAAAAGCAGAAGGTCAAGTTTGTTTACGGCGTTTTGGAGAAGCAGTTCCGTATGTACTACGAAAAGGCTGCCAAGGCCAAGGGTCAGACCGGTGAAGTCCTGCTGACCACTCTGGAGCGTCGTCTGGACAATGTGGTGTATCGTCTTGGTTTTGCCATGACCCGCCGCGAGGCGCGTCAGGCTGTCAGCCACGGTCACTTCACTGTGAACGGCAAGCGTGTCAACATTCCTTCTTACCTGCTCAAGCCCGGCGATGTTGTCGAGGTGTTCGAGCGCAGCAGATCTTCCGTGATGTTCAAGCGGCTGACTGGCGAGGATGCACCGGTCGTGGTGGTTCCCCAGTGGCTGAGCCGCGAGAAGAACAGCCTGAAGGGTGTAGTGGAGAAGATGCCCGTTCGAGAGGATATTGATTTCCCCGTCGAGGAGCACCTCATCGTCGAGCTGTACTCTAAGTAATCTGACCCTCAGATTGGTAAGCTGATACAGATGACGCTTTTGCGTCCACTTAGAAGGAGGGTAACACTATATGATCGAAATTGAGAAGCCGCGCATCGATTGCATCGAACCGGCGACAAATGACGCATACGGCAAGTATGTCATTGAGCCGCTCGAGCGTGGCTACGGCACGACGCTGGGAAACTCTCTGCGCAGAGTTTTACTTTCTTCCCTGCCCGGCACCGCTGTCACCTCCATCAAGATCGCCGGTGTGCAGCATGAGTTCTCCACTATCCCCGGTGTCACCGAGGATATCACGGAGATCGTACTGAACATCAAGGGCATTATTGCCCGCCTCCACAGCGAAGGTCCGAAGACTGTCTACATCGAGGCGTCCGGGGAGTGTATTGTCACCGCCGGTGACATCAAGGCAGATGGCGAGGTGGAGATTCTCAATCCCACCCAGCGTATTGCCACGCTCGGCCCCGGCGCCAACCTGAGTATGGAGTTGGTCATCGACCACGGCCGTGGTTATGTGTCTGCGGATAAGAACAAAACGCCGCAGATGGCCATCGGAACCATTCCCGTCGATTCTATCTATACCCCCGTCCTCAAGGTAAACTACACGGTGGAAAACACCCGTGTCGGAAACCAGACGGACTTTGATAAGCTGACCATTGAGGTCTGGACGGATAAGACCATTTCCCCCAGAGACGCCGTGTCCCTGGGTGCGAAGATCCTGTGCGACCACTTCGTGCTGTTCACCGATCTCTCCGAGAGCGTTGGCAGCCGGAGCACCGTTGTGGAAAAGGTGGAGGCACAGCACGACAAGATCCTGGAAATGACCATTGAGGAACTGGATCTGTCCGTGCGCAGCTTTAACTGCCTGAAACGCGCCGGTATCAACACGGTTGAGGATCTGATCAACAAAACGCAGGAAGAAATGATCAAAGTCCGGAACCTGGGCCGCAAGTCCCTGGAAGAGGTGGAGCACAAGCTCGCCATGATGGGATTGTCCCTGGCCAGCGAGGAAAATAACTAAAGGAGGATACCGCACAATGCCCGGAACGAGAAAGCTCGGCAAGCCCACTGCGGCTCGTATGGCCATGCTCCGTCAGCAGGTCACCGATCTGCTGGACAGCGGTCGCATGGAGACCACCATCACCCGCGCCAAAGAGATTGGGCCTATGGCTGAGAAGATGATAACGCTTGGCAAGAAGAAGGATTTGGCTGCCTATCGTCAGGCGCTGAGTTTCCTGACTCGTGAGGATGTTGCCAAAAAGCTGTTTGACGAGACTGCACCCAAGTATGCAGAGCGCAACGGCGGCTACACCCGCATCACCCGCATCGGACCCCGTCGCGGCGACGCCGCCGAGATGGCGATCATCGAGTTGGTGTAATTGCAAATCAGGATCCCCGGCAGGACATCGTGAACAAACGATGCCCGCCGGGGATTTTTTTGTGCTTTATTATTGACATATGCCAAAAATACGGTATAATATGCTTGTAAATGACATATACCAGAAACGGAGGGGAGCATATGGCAAGACCCTGCAAACGGCGGCGGGTTTGTGCCGAGCCCGGCTGCTGCCGCTTTGGCCCGCGAGAGATACAAAGCAGCCAGCCGGAGATCTGCATGACAATGGACGAATACGAAGTGATCCGTTTGCGGGATCTGGAGGGGCTGAACCAGGAGGCCTGCGCCCGGCAGATGGGCGTTGCCCGTTCCACGGTGCAGGCGATCTATGCCAGCGCCAGAGCCAAGCTGGCCGCCTGTCTGGTATATGGCAGAGAGTTGCACATCTCCGGCGGCGAGTACGAGCTGTGCCGGGAAACCAAAAACTGTCCCGGCCGCTGCTGCGGCTGCAAAGGCAGAAAACACGCGGAAAATCGGGAAAACACGGGAGGAGAACAGTAATGAAAATCGCAGTGACTTACGAAAATGGAAACATCTATCAGCACTTTGGCCACGCGGAGCAATTTAAGCTCTATCAGGTGGAAAACGGCAAGGTGACCGACAGCCAGGTGGTCAGCACCAACGGCAGCGGCCACAGCGCCCTGGTGGACTTTTTGCAGGCTCATGGCGTGGAGGCCGTCATCTGCGGCGGCGTGGGCGGCTGTGCCAGGGAGGGCATGGAGCAGGCCGGAATCGCCCTGTATGGCGGCGCCTCCGGGGATGCGGATGCAGCGGTGCAGGCGCTGATCCAGGGCGCACTTTCCTATGACCCCAATGCCAAGTGCGAGCACCACGGCGCGCATGAGCATGGAGCAGGCCACCAGTGCGGTGGACACCATTAAAGTTTATCGGATCAAAATAATTCCCCCTGACCTGTTTTTGGGTCAGGGGGAATTGTGTTATATGCGTTTGTCCTTGTTCTCAGGGCTTCTTTTTGGGGACATAGTGGATCTCCGGGACAGCCAGACTGTCAAATTCAATGCTGCTGTGTTCCTCTTCGGCCCGGGGGGCGTTTTCCTCCTCGGTTTCTTCCTCCAGACCGGTCTCTACCTCCGGAACGGCCAGGTTGTCGAGGGAAATATGCAGTTTTTTGCGATCTTTTTTCATGACAGAACCTCCATAATTCGCTGCAATTGGCACATCAGAACATATTGATAAAGAAAGTGATGGTAAGACTGTTGATGAAGTCGGCGAACATACTGCCCACGATGGGAACCAGCAGGTAGGCCTTGACGGAGGGGACGAAGCGCTCGGTCAGCACCTGCATATTCGCCATGGCGTTGGGCGTGGCGCCCATGCCGAAGCCGCAGGTACCGGCGGACAGAATGGCCGCATCGTAGTCTCGTCCCAGCACATTGAACACCACAAAGTAGGAAAACAGGAACATCAGTACCGTTTGTCCCAGCAGTAGAATCACCAGCGGCAGTGCCAGATCGGCCAGCTGCCAGAGCTTGAGAGTGATCATGGCAATGCCTAGGAACAGAGAAAGACAGATGCCGCCCAGATTGTTGATCTCGCCCATGTGTACCTTGAATTTGCCGGTGTACTCGCTGATATTGCGAATCACGGCGGCCACGATCATGGCGCCGATATAGATGGGAAAGGTCATGCCGGTTTTGGAAAGCAGCGCGGAGACGACCGTACCCAAGCCCATGGCGATGGTCAGCTGATAGGTGGCGGGGGCGTATTTGTTGATGCTGCGGTGGTGCTTTTTCTCCTCCTCCACCAGCACGCTGCCGTCCTCCTCCACGGCGGTCTTGAGCAGATCGTGCTTCAAGATCAGCCTGCGTCCCAGGGGGCCGCCCATAAGAGAGCCGGCGACAAGGCCGAAGGTGGCCGCGGCGGTACACAGGGTGGAGGCGCCGGATACGCCCAGATCCTCCAGCACCGCGCCAAAGGCGCCGGCGGTGCCGTGGCCGCCCACCATGGGGATGGAGCCAGTACACAGGGCAATCAGGGGACTGAGGTGCAGGGGCTTGGCCAGACCCACCGCAGTGAAGTTTTGCAGTACGATCAGGCTGAGTACGCAGCCCAGAAAGATGGCAAGGCTGACGCCGCCGCTTTTGAGCACCTTCAGGTTGGCCTGGAAGCCAACGGAGGTGAAGAACATGACCATACAGACGGTTTTGAGCGTCTCGTCAAAGTTGAACTCCACGATGCCGGCTACATACAGCACGCAGGAGGCGATGGCGAACACCAGACCGCCCACCACCGGGGAGGGAATACAGAAGCGCTCCAGTACCCGGAGCCTTTTTTTCAGAAAAGCGCCAAGCAGCAGGACGGCGACCGCAATACCAACGGTTTGGAACATATCAAAGGAAATTGTATGCATTGGCGGCCTCCTTACTTCTGATCCTGGCTGGCATAGACCCGGTCTGTGCCGTCTGTGCTGCCGGTGAGAACGGAAAGTCCCTGCTGCTGATAGTACGCGGCAGCACCGGGATGAAAGGGAATCGCGATCTCCTCCGTGGCAAAGGTCGCGTCCGGCGCAGTGTCGGTGCTGGTGGCGTACTGGATGGCACTGCTGCGGGTAAACAGCGTTTCCGTAATGGCGCGAATGGTATCATTGTCCAGATCGCTGTCAGCTACCAGAACGGCTTTGATGCCCAAGGTGCGCACATCCTCCGTCATTCCGGCATAGGTTCCGGCGGGGATGGTGCAAAGGGAATAGGCGGGATACAGCTTCTGCATTTGCGCCAGCGTGTCCTCATCCAGAGAAAGCAGGCGGATGGGCTGCTTTTCCGCCAGAGTGGCAACGGCCGTGATGGGCGCGCCGCCGGTGATGAAAAAGGCGTCCAGCTCGCCCTGCTCCATGGCGGCTGCGGCATCGGCAAAGGAGAGATAGCGAGCCTCCAGCATATCCACCGTCAGGCCATTTGCCAGCAGGATCTGCCGGGCGTTTTGCAGCACGCCGGATTCCTCCTCGCCTACGGAAACGCGTTTGCCGCTTAAATCGGCCACAGTTTGGATCTCGGAGTCTGCCGGGACGATGATCTGGCAGGTTTCCGTATAGACCCCGGCGATGGCGCCGATGCTCTGGCAGGCATTGTCGGCAAACAGCCCCGTGCCGTTCCAGGCATCATAGAGCGTGTCGTTCTGGACGATAGCCATTTGCAGGAATCCGCCCTGGAGCAGGCGCAGGTTGGCGGCGGAGCCGGCGGTGGACTTTACGGTAAAATCCAGTCCTTCCACTGCGTCCGCGGCGGTCTGGGCAAGGGCGTTGCCGTAGCTGTAATAGCTGCCGCCGATGCCGCCGGTGCCAAAACGGATGGTTTCCGCCTTGGGACTGCCGGTTTCTTTGGGGCCGGATGTGCCGCAGGCGCTCAGGCACAGGGCGAGGGCGGCCAGCAACAGCAGGGGCAAAAGCTTGCCCGGTCGTTTGTTTTTTCTCATGTAATAATACTCCCTAGTGATAAACTCTCCTATATTATACTATATTGTGCGAAAAAGGGGAAGAAACTTTTCCAATTTGGGGATGGGAAACATTTGGCGCGAAAAATCGTCTTGGCGCTGTTGCAAACAGAGGAAAGTATTGGTATAATGAATAAACCAAAGTGGAAAAAGCGTTGTGGTTTTTTATTAGAGCAAGGAGCATACTATGAATTGGTTCAAAAAAAATAAGTGGAAGGTGATTTTGCCAGCGGTGGTCGTGGCGATTCTGGTCGGTGCGTTCTGGTACGGCGGCAACGCCCCCGGCCTGCAGGGCTGGAGCGCAAAGGGTGAGCAGACCGTGGCGCAGGATGCAGCCCCCGTCCCGGCGGAGAAAACGGGAACCGCCCCGAAGGTAGAGGAGACAAAATCTCCCATAGAGGACGACAACACCGCCGAAAAGCCGGAAAAAACGCCCAAAAAGGCGAAGAAAACCGACACAACGGAAAAGACAAGCACGACCGATTCCAAGGGCACGAGCACCAAGGCCGGAAGTGGTATCGAATCCCGTCCTGGCGGCACGGAGGGCGGCATGAGCGCCCAGGAGAAGATCAACGCGGCAGCGTCCATTGCCGGCGGCTCCTCCCCCGGCGTGGCCAAGGGCGACAAGGACTACTCGGAAGCCAATGGCATGGTCATTGACCCCAGCACGGGCAAGGACAAGTACCAGACCGATCCGGTTCCGGAGGGCAAGCCCCTGCCGGTGGAGCCGCAGGACGCCACCATCACCGACACGGCGCACACCTGCACCCTGTCCATTTCCTGTGCCACGATCCTCAAGCACATGGACTGGCTGGATCCGGACAAGGTGGAGCTGGTGCCGGAGGATGGCTGGATCCTGGCACCCACCACGGTCACCTTCTATGAGGGCGAAAGTGTATTCAATGTACTCCAGCGCACCTGCAAGCAGCAGAAGATCCACATGGAGTTTGAAAACACGCCCATGTATAACAGCGCCTATATTGAGGGCATCCACAACCTGTATGAATTCGACTGCGGCGAGCTGTCCGGTTGGATGTACAAGGTAAACGACTGGTTCCCCAATTACGGCTGCAGCCGCTATCAGCTTCAAGAGGGCGATGTGGTCAACTGGGTCTACACCTGCGATCTGGGTGTAGATGTGGGCGGATTTTACTCTACAGGCGGTTAACAAGGCAAAAAGGCGCACCGCGACCGGCGGTGCGCCTTTTTTAGCTTATCCCAAAAGTCTGGGACTTTTTTTAGCTTCGCTTATCCGCCGCGTATTCTGGCCAATCCAAAATCGGGAGGTGGCTCTGTGGCCAACCGTGATACTTTTTCGGGCTTTCACCCGGTGATCAACTTTTTATATTTCGGCCTGGTGCTGCTGTTTTCCATGTGCTTTATGCACCCGGCCTGTCTGGCCATTTCTCTGGGCAGCGCCATTTGCTACCATGTGTATCTCAAAGGGAAAAAAGCCGTGCGCTTCAGCCTTTTGTATATGCTTCCCCTTTTGCTGCTGACAGCCTTTATCAACCCGGCCTTTAACCATGAGGGCGCGACCATTTTGACCTATCTGCCCTCCGGCAATCCCCTGACGCTGGAATCCATCGCCTATGGGATCGCGGCGGCGGCCATGCTGATCGCGGTCATCAGCTGGTTTGCCTGCTACACGGCGGTGATGACCTCGGATAAATTTGTCTATCTTTTCGGTCGGCTGATCCCGGCGCTGAGCCTGGTGCTGAGCATGACCCTGCGCTTTGTGCCCAAGTTCCGGCACCAGCTGGGTGTGGTCACGGAGGCGCAGCGCTGTGTGGGGCGGGATGTGTCCAACGGCAGCGTGATCCAGCGGCTGCGCACCGCCTTTACCATCCTTTCCATCATGCTCACCTGGGCTTTGGAAAACGCCATCGAGACGGCGGACAGTATGAAAAGCCGGGGCTATGGCCTGCCGGGACGGACGGCCTTTTCCATCTATCGCTTTGACGACCGGGACAAAAACGCCCTGTTGTGGCTGCTGTTCTGCGGTTTTTATATTCTTTGCGGCTGGCGCACCGGCGGTCTGCAGTGGCGGTATTTCCCCACGATTCGGCACATCGAGGCCAGCGGGCTGACCGTGAGCTTTCTGGTGGTGTATCTGGCGCTGTGCCTGACGCCGGTCATTTTGAATGGAAAGGAGGATCGAAAATGGAAGAAACTCACCTCGCAGATCTGAACTGCGCCGCTCTGAAGTCCGGCGCGGCCATTACGATCCGCAGCTTGAACTTTGCCTATCCGGAGCAGCGGAAAAAAACGCTGACGGATCTGAACCTGACGGTGGAGCCGGGCGAGTTCCTGGTGCTGTGCGGGCCCTCCGGCTGCGGCAAAAGCACCCTGCTGCGGCAGATGAAGACCGTGCTGGCGCCCCATGGAGAACGAACGGGCGAAATTTTGTTCGAGGGCACCCCGCTGGACGAGATCGACCAGCGCACCCAAAGCGCCCGCATCGGCTTTGTCCAGCAGTCGCCGGATAACCAGATCGTCACGGACAAGGTCTGGCATGAGCTGGCCTTTGGACTGGAATCCCTGGGCTACGATACGCCCACCATCCGCCGGAGAGTGGCGGAAATGGCCAGCTTTTTTGGCATACAGACCTGGTTTTATAAAAATGTAACGGAGCTTTCCGGCGGCCAGAAGCAGCTGCTGAATCTGGCCGCCATCATGGCCATGCAGCCCTCTGTACTGGTGCTGGACGAGCCGACCAGCCAGCTGGATCCCATTGCCGCGGCGGATTTCCTTGCCACGGTGGGGAAGATCAACCGGGAGTTGGGCACGACCATTATCCTCACGGAGCACCGCCTGGAGGAGGCTTTTCCTCTGGCAAGCCGGGTGGTGGTCATGGACAAGGGGCAGCTGCTGTGTACCGGCAGCCCCCGCCAGGTGGGCGAACAGCTGAAAGCCAGCGGCCATGCCATGTTTTTGGCCATGCCCACGGCCATGCGCGTCTGGGCGGGGGTGGAGAGCGCCGCGCCCTGTCCCATCACCGTCCGGGAAGGGCGGGACTGGCTGAGTGGCTTTGCCGCCGGGCAGACCCTGCAGGCGCTGCCGCCGGAGCGGCAGCATCACTACGCCGGGGAGCCGGCCATTGTGGTGGAGGATCTCTGGTTCAAGTATGAAAAGGAGCTGCCCGATGTGGTCAAGGGGCTTGCCCTGACGGTGCAAAAAGGGGAGTTTCTGGCGCTGCTGGGCGGCAACGGCACCGGAAAAACCACCAGCATGAAGCTGATGGCGGGGCTGCTTCGTCCCTATCGCGGTACGGTGCAGACCCATGGCAGCGTCGGCGTTCTGCCCCAGAATCCCCAGGCGCTGTTTGTCAAAAAAACCGTCCGGGAGGATCTGTACGAGATCCTGTCCGGAAAGCGGCTGTCCCGGCAGGCGCAGGAGGAGCGGGTGAGCCGGGTGGTGCAGCTGTGCCGTCTGGAGGAGCTGATCGACCGGCATCCCTATGACCTCTCCGGCGGCGAGCAGCAGCGCGCGGCGCTGGCAAAGGTACTGCTGCTGCAGCCGGATATTCTGCTGCTGGACGAGCCGACCAAGGGACTGGATGCGGAGTTCAAGCAGACCTTTGCGGAGATTTTGCAGGTGCTGCTGCACCGGGGCGTGACGGTGATGATGGTCAGCCACGATGTGGAATTCTGCGCCCGCTACGCCCACCGCTGCGCTCTGTTTTTTGACGGCAGCATCGTAACGGCTGCCCGGCCGCGGGAATTCTTTTCCGGCAATAACTTCTACACCACCTCTGCCAACCGGATGGCGCGCAGCCTGCTGCCGGAGGCCATCACGGCGGAGGATGTGATCACCGCCTGCGGCGGAACGCCCGCGGCGGAACCGGCTTTGCCCACGGAGGAGTTCCAGCTGCCGGAGCCGGAGGACACCAGCACCAACTGGAAGCCCACAAAACTGCCGGTCTGGCGCAAGGTTCTGGCCGGGATCGCGGCGGTCGCGGCGGTGCTGAGCTTTTTGCAGGTGCTTGGCGTGACCGACCTGACCGCCATTATGCAGGGCGGCGGCATGAGCAGCCTGGCGGCTGGACAGCTGCGACTTTACGGTGTTTTTATCGGTGCGCTGGTGGTGCTGGCGCTGGCGCTGGGCAGACGATCCAGACCGCCGGTGCATATCCAAACGCCCAAGGAGCAGCGCCGGCTGTCCAAGCGCACGACCGTTGCGGCGGCGCTGATCCTGATCGCCATTCCGTTCACGCTGTTTGTGGGCAATTTCTATCTGGCAAACCGGAAGTATTACTTCATCTCCCTGCTGGTGCTGCTGGAGTGCATGATCCCCTTCTTCCTGGTGTTCGAGGGGCGCAAGCCCCAGGCCAGGGAACTGGTGATCCTGGCGGTGCTCTGCGCCATCGGTGTGGCAGGGCGCGCGGCCTTTTTCATGTTGCCCCAGTTCAAGCCGGTCATGGCCGTTGTCATTATCGCCGGCATCGCCTTTGGCGGAGAAACGGGCTTTTTGGTGGGTGCCATGACCATGCTGGCCTCCAATGTCATGTTCTCACAGGGACCATGGACACCCTGGCAGATGTTCTGTATGGGCATCATCGGCTTTTTAGCCGGCGTGCTGTTTCGGAAAGGACTGCTGCGCCGCAGCCGCGCCTCCATGGCCATCTTCGGTGCGCTGGCCGCCATTTTGATTTACGGCGGCATCATCAACCCGGCCTCGGCGCTGCTGTGGAGTCCGGAGATCAACTGGAAGATCATCCTGACCTATTATATCTCCGGTTTCCCCATGGACTGCATCCAGGCCTTTGCCACCTTTATTTTCCTCTGGTTCGGCGGTGAGCCAATGCTGGAAAAGCTCGACCGTATCAAGGTCAAATATGGCCTTGTGGAGTCTTAGCGGTATATGAAACGAAAAAAGACTGTTGCTCTGGGCATGTCCGGCCGTTTCCGGCAGGCTGCTTTCTGGCAACAGTCTTTTGTTTTTTTTGGGAAAGGAGTGTTCTCAGGCGCGGCGCTTTGCCGCCTCTACCGTATGCTTGACCAGCACGCCGGTGGTCACGCCGCCTACACCGCCGGGAACCGGGGTGATGGCCGATACGATCGGCTCTGCCTGGTCAAAGCAGACATCGCCGCAGAGCTTGCCGGCGGCCTCATTCCAGTGGATGCCCACATCCACAACGATCTGGCCGGGGGAAAAGTAGTCGGCGGTCACCGTCTGCATCTTGCCGGCGGCCACGATAACAATGTCCGCCTGCCGGGTCACAGCGGGCAGATCCACCGTGCGGGTGTGGCAGATGGTAACGGTGGCGTGCTTGGCCAAAAGGAGCATGGCGACGGGCTTGCCCACCACCAGACTGCGGCCGATGACCACAATCTTTTTCCCCTTGCAGTCCACGCCATAGTGGTCAAGGATCTCCACGCAGGCTTGGGCGGTGCAGGGGGCAAAGCCCGTACCGGAGCCAGTGAACACCCCGGCGAGGGACAGGTCGGTGATACCATCCACATCTTTTTCCGGCGCAAGCGCCTGGCGCACGGCCTCCTCGTCCAGATGCTTGGGCAGCGGGCGAAACACCAGAATTCCGTGTACAGCGTCGTCGCGGTTGAGCGCTTCCAGCTCCGCCAGCAGCGACTGCTGGGACACATCCTCCGGCAGCACTACATTTTTCACCGCCACGCCGACAGCAGCGCAGCGCTTCATGGCGCCGCGCTCATAGGAGAGGTCGTCATCCCGCGCGCCCACCCGGAGAATTGCCAGCGTAGGGGTGATGTTCTTTTCCAGCAGCGCGGCCACATCGGCGGTCATGGCTGCATTCATGGCGGCGGTCACTTCGCTGCCCTTCAAAATTTTTGCCATGGCTTAAAACCTCCCGTAAACCGAGGCGTAGACCTCGTTGGCGATCTTCTCGTATTGCGCCAGCCGGGCGTCCACGCGCTCGTTGAGCGTTTCCGCGTGCTCCCGGTCGGTCATGAGCTTGGTGTTGACCTTAACATTCAGCGCCGCGCCCCGCAGCGCCGCCAGACAAAGCGCCACCCCGGTTCCAGCATCGGAGACCATCATGGCGCTGCCCTTGTCGGCAAACTCCTTGTGCAGCAAAATGGCCTTGCAGGCCAGCTCCGCGATCTTCATGGGTACCGCCGCCGCATCGTGGAGGCAGTATTCCAAAATCACGCCCCGGGAGGGGTCGTCCTTGGGGATGCCGTAGGCCTGGGACAGGGGCTGGAACGCCACCGCGTCCTCGTCTACGCATTCCAAAAGCTGCTCCTGCAGCTGCTGCGCCTGTTCCATCAGCGCGAGAATCAGGGGTTCTACTGCGGCGTATTTCTTTTTGCCCAGGGTGAAATTGCCCACCATGCTGCCCAGGGCGATGCCCAATGCGCCTGCCAGTGCGGATGCGCCGCCGCCGCCGGGGACAGAGGATTTGGAGGCCAGCGCCTGGGTGAACTCCAGGACGGACTGCTCGTTCATTGACATGGAAAATCTTCCTTTCTCGCGCCGGCTTGCAGCGCAGTTTTTTCAAAATAAGGGATGGTAAGAAACCAACAGGGACTGCGGGCGCAGTCCCTGTGAATCCGAGGCTGTCGAAAAACAGGTAAGCAGCAGAAAGCTCCGCAGCCTGTTTGTTTTTCGACAGTCTTGCCTCTCCCTCTGGGAGAGGTGGCTGAGCGTAGCGAAGGTGGAGAGGGGAAACAGTGACCACACCATAGGAACCCCGGGGGACTTGATTACCTGCAAAACCCTCTCAGTCGCCTGCGGCGACAGCTCTCCCAAAGGGAGAGCCAAGCTTGCCCCCAAAGTCCCGGACTTTTTGGCAGAACTTAGAACAGGCCGGAGACCTTACCGGTCTTGGTGTCCACATCAATGCGGCGGTAGGCGGGGTTGCTGCCGGTGCCGGGCATCATGCTGATGGAGCCGGCCATGGGGCAGAGGAACTTGGCGCCGCCGTACTCCAGAATATCCCGGATGGGCAGCCGCCAGTTTTTGGGAACGCCCTTCAGGTCGGGATCATGGGACAGGGACAGATGGGTCTTGACCATCATGGTGCAGTAGTCCTTGTACTTGGGATCGCTTTCAAAGCGCTCCGCCTTTTCCAGGGCCAGAGGCGCCCAGTCCACGCCGTCCGCACCGTAGACCTCCCGGGCGATACGCTCCACGCGCTCCCGCAGGGGGGTGTCCAGATCGTACAGATAGTGGATGTCCTCCTGGGGCTCCTCGCAGGCGTCGATGACGGCCTGCGCCAGCTCCAGCGCACCCTCGCCGCCGAACTGCCAGTGTTCGCTCAGAGCGCAGCGCACGCCCCGCTCGGCGCACAGACGGCGGATCAGCGCCACCTCGGCGTCCGTGTCGGTATAGAACTTGTTGATGCACACCACGGGCTTGATGCCGGACTTGCGCACATTGTCCACATGATGGAACAGGTTGGCGCAGCCCTTTTCCAGCAGCTCCAGATTTTCCTGGGTGTAGGCCTCGGGCAGGGGACGGCCGGGACGCACCTCGGGGCCGCCACCGTGCATCTTCAGGGCGCGGATGGTGGCCACCACAACGGAAACATGGGGTTTCAGGCCGGACAGACGGCACTTGACATTCCAGAACTTTTCAAAGCCGATGTCCGCACCGAAGCCGGACTCGGTCACATGGTAATCAAACAGCTTCAGCGCCAGACGGTCGCCGATGATGGAGCTTTGGCCGATGGCGATGTTGGCAAAGGGGCCGGCGTGAACCAGGCAGGGCTGATGCTCCACGGTATAGCACAGGGTGGGGTTGATGCAGTTGCGCATCCAGGCGGTCATGGCGCCGGCGACCTCCAGATCCTCCGCCGTGACGGGCTTGCCCTGCTTGTCATAGGCCATGACGATGTTGCCGATGCGCTCCCGCAGGTCGGGCAGATCCTTGGCAACGGACAGGATCGCCATCAGCTCGCTGGAGACGGCGATGTTGGTGCGGGTGGTCATGGGGAAGCCGTCCCGGGGGCCGTCGCCCAGACCGATCTTCATTTTCCGCAGCGCCTGGCAGCAGAAGTCCATGACGAAGTTCCACTCCACGCGCTCGGGGTCGATGTCCAGCCGCTTGATGCCGATGGTTTTCAGGCGCTCGTCATCGTAGTTGCGCTCGTGCTGCATCCGGGCGTTGAGGGCGACCATGCCCAGGTTGTGGGCGTTGGTGATGTCGTTGATATCTCCGGTCAGACCCAGAGAGAACTCGGTCATGGGGATCAAAAGGGCGTTGCCGCCGCCGGCAGCGGTGCCCTTGACATTCATGGTGGGGCCGCCGGAGGGCTGACGCAGGCAGCCGCCCACATTCTTGCCCAGCTTGCCCAGACCCTGGATCAGACCCAGGCTGGTGGTGGACTTACCCTCGCCCAGGGGTGTGGGGGTGATGGCGGTCACTTCGATGAATTTGCCGTCGGGCTTATCCTTCAGGCGTTCCATGATCTTGATAAAATCCAGCTTGGGGGTCTTGCCATAGGGGATGATCTCCTCCGGCAGCAGCCCCATTTTTTCCCGGAATTCTTCCACAGAGGGCAGGGTCTTTTCCGCTTCCTCCGCGATTTCCCAGTCTTTGCAAACGGTGGGGTCGAGCATAGTCAATTTTCCTCCTGTTTTCCTGCGCACCGGGGCGCAAACTCTCTTGGTACATCGAGTATACCAATTTTGTCGTGGAAATGCCACAGAAAAACGAAAATTTTTGAAAAAAACAGAATCAGCGGTCAGGCGGGAATTCTTTCCCAGTAATTTTCCCCCTTGTGCGGATTGCAAGTTGTGGGGGAAAGGAGTATAATATTGATGTATTTACTTCCTGTTTGGAAAATTACGGAAAGGAACAAAAGAGCATTATGAAATACCTGCTTGTGATCGGTGATGGTATGGCGGATCATCCCGTGCCCCAACTGGGCGATAAAACCCCGCTGGAAGCGGCCAAAAAGCCCAATATCGACCGCTTGGCGCAGTGCGGCACGCTGGGACTGGCGCGCACGGTGCCGGAGGGCTTTCCTCCCGGCAGCGACACGGCCATCATGTCCATTTTCGGCAGCGATCCCCGGAAGTGCTATTCCGGCCGCGCCCCGCTGGAGGCCGCAGCCCAGGGCATTGCGCTCCAGCCCGGTGACGCCGCCTATCGCTGCAACAATGTCTGCCTGTCCGAGGGCGGCGCGTTTGTCGACAAGACCATCGTCTCCCACAGCGCCGGCCTGACGGACACCCAGGGGCGGCAGCTGGTGGAGGCGCTGTTTGCCCATCCGGAGTTCCAGCCCCTGGCAGAGGCCGCCGGGCTGCGGGTGTATCCCACGGATTCCTATCGCCACATTGCCGTGCAGACCGGCGCGGATATCCGGGGCATCAAAATGGCGCCGCCTCATGATCACCTGACCGAGCGGGTGGGGGACAATCTGCCCAGCGGCTGCGAGAACGCGAAGCTGCTTTCCGACCTGATGGAAAAGGCGAACCAGATCCTGGATCACCATCCCATCAACGAGGCGCGCCGTGCCAAGGGGCAGCTGCCGGCAAACGGCATCTGGTTCTGGGCGGAGGGAACCGCCGCCGCGCTGCCGAACTTTGTGGAGCAGAACCACCACAACGGCGCGGTGGTCAGCGCCGTGCCCCTGTGCCACGGCATCGCCCGCTTGATGGGGCTGGATGTGATTCTGGTGGAGGGCGCCAACGCGGAGCTGAACACCAACTATGAGGGCAAGGTGGAGGCCACCCTGGCTGCGCTCCAGACCCACGACTTTGCCGCCGTGCATCTGGAAGCGCCCGATGAGTGTACCCACAACGGCGACCTGCCCGGCAAGATCCAGGCCATCGAGAATCTGGACAGCCGGATCGTCGCGCCTATTCTGCAGGCGCTGGAGGCCGCGGGCGAGGACTTCCGCGTGCTGGTGCTGTCCGATCACCTGACCCTGACCTCTGATGGCTCCCACAACGGCGACCCGGTTCCCTATATCATCTATGACAGCCGGGAAACCAAGGGCAGCGGCCTGTGCTACACGGAAAAGAACGCCGTGGGCGGCCCCTTTGTGAATGCGGGCGTTGACCTGATGCCCCTGCTGTTTTCCAAATGAAACGCCTGACAGAGCTGGCCTTTGGCAAGCTGAACCTGTCTCTGGATGTGCTGGAGACGCTGCCGGACGGCTATCACGCCATGGAAATGATCATGCAAAGCGTGGATCTGTGCGATACCGTGCGCCTGCAGCTGCGTCCGGATAACCGGATCACCGTCAGCACCGACCGGCATTTTCTGCCCTGCGATGCCCGCAATCTGGCCTGGCGTGCCGCCCGGCTGTTTCTGGACACTGTGGGCAGCACCGCCGGGGTGGACATCCGCCTGACCAAGCGTATCCCCGTGGGGGCGGGCATGGCCGGCGGCTCGGCGGACGCGGCGGCGGTGCTACGCGGCATGAACGCCCTGCTGGAGGCCGGGCTGTCCTGGGAAAGGCTGGAGGAGCTGGGGCTGGCGCTGGGGGCGGATGTGCCGTACTGCATTCGCGGCGGCACCATGCTGGCGCAGGGAAAGGGCGAAAAGCTCAGTCCCCTGCCGCCGATGCCCAAGTGTCACATCCTGATCTGCAAGCCGCGCTTTTCCATCTCCACACCCAGCCTGTTTGGCCGTTTGGACGAGCAGGGCGCGGCAGGACATCCGGATACCCCGGCGGTGATCCGTGCGCTGGAGCGAAAGGATCTGGAGGCTCTGGGCGGCGCGATGTATAATGTATTCACCACCGTGCTGCCGGAGAAATATGCCGGGACGGTGCAGGAAATCCGCCGCATTATGCTGGAGCATGGCGCTCTGGGCGCGGAAATGACCGGAACCGGCTCCGCCGTGTTTGGCCTGTTTCGCCGCCGTCACGAGGGCGAGCGGGCGCGAAAGCAATTGCAGAAAAGCTACCGGGAGTGCTATCTCTGCTGTCCCCTGCCGGGACTTAGCCGGTAAAAAAAGCGCCAAGCATCGTATAAAAACAGGCAAAACCGCCGATACTTCAGACAAAAGAAGGATCGGCGGTGTTTTTTATGAAGCAGAAATTACAAAGGCGCTTTGGCTGGCTGCGAGTCTGGGAGCTGGCGTTGCTGCTGGCATTTTGTCTCAGCCTGGGTACGGGCGCCTGGGCAGCGTCCCGGCAGAGCGATCTGGCGGAAAAGCTGATCCGCCTGCACATCGTGGCAGTGGACGACACGGAAGCGGAGCAGGCGGTCAAATTGCAGGTGCGGGATGCGGTGCTGGCCTGTCTGCGCCCCATTCTGGCCGAGACCACGGACGCCGCGGCGGCGGAAGAACAGCTGCGGCAGGCCATGCCGGCGCTGCAGCGTGCGGCGGAGCAGGCAGCGGGAGATCGGGCGGTACACATTCGTCTGACGGAGGAATACTATCCCCACCGGGACTATGAGAGCTTTTCCCTGCCAGCGGGGGAATACAGAAGCCTCCAGGTCGTGCTGGGAGAGGGGCAGGGACACAACTGGTGGTGCGTGGTGTTTCCGCCCCTGTGCGCGGAGGCCGGCGGGACAAAGGCGCTGGAGACTGCCTGCCTGGCGCAGGAGGATATCGCCCTTATCACCGAGGCGGACAAGGGCTGTCAGCTGCGTTTCTGGCTGCTGGACTGGTGGGGCGCGCGCAGACAGGAAATGCGCACCAAAACAGACAAATGAAAATCCCTCGGCATCGGAGAGAAAAGAGAAGCTCTGATGCCGAGGGATTTTTTGTATCAGTTGTACTCGTGGGGGATGGGGCTTCCGGAAATGCTGGCTTCCCCGGAGCGGATGGGGACGATTCCGGCGGCGGTCTTGACAGACAGCGCACCATCCGGCTGCACATCCACCGCTGTTCCGGCAAAGACCTTGCCGTCCGTACCGGTCACGGTAACGGTTTGTCCCAGGGTGATGCAGTCCGTCCGATAGCGGGACATGACCCGGTCGCGGGGTTCCCGGAACACCTGCTCCAGACAGTCGATCAGCGTTTCCGCCAGCAGCTCCGGCGTCGGCGCATGACCCAGCAGGCTTTGCAGATTGGCCGCATGGGACAGCTCCGGGGGCAGCTCGTTTGTCAGGTTTACCCCAAATCCCATGACGATCAGCAGCTCCTTGCAGGACACGGCCTCCGTGAGGATGCCGCAGATCTTTTTGTCCTGCAAAAGCAGGTCGTTGGGCCACTTGATGGCGGGGCGGGGACAGCCCAGCTGCTCCAGCGCATCCGCCATGGCCAGCGCACCCAGCAGGGTCAGCCCCGGCACAAGGGTGGGATCGCAGGGGGGACGAAAGGCATAGCTGAAATACAGCCCGCCGGGGGCGGAGGCAAAGCTGCGCCCCAGCCGTCCCCGCCCGCCGCACTGGCGCTCCGCCAGCACGGCAAGGGGCAGGGGCTGCGTCGCTGCCAGCTGCTTGGCCGTGGTGTTGGTCGATTCCAGTACCGGGAAGCGGTGGAGCATCAATCCACCACCAGCAGCAGCTCACCGGCCTTGATGTGCTGGCCGGCCTCCACACGGATGGAGGAGACGGTACCGGCAAAGCGGGCGGCAACGGCGGTTTCCATCTTCATGGCTTCCACTACGGCAAGGGTCTGACCCTCCTCGACCTTGTCGCCGACCTTGACCAGCAGCTTGCTGACCACGCCGGGGATGGCCGCGCCGATCTGGCCGGGCACATCGGGATCGGCCATGACCACGCGCTCGGTCTCGGTTTCCATGGACTGATCCAGCACTTCCACATCCCGGCGGGCGCCGTTGAGCAGGAAGTTGACGGTGCGGTAACCCTTTTCGTCGGGGTCACCGGCGCCCAGATATTTGATGACCAGGGTCTTACCCTCTGCCAGGCTGACCTTGCAGGTCTCGCCCACGGCAAGACCGTGGAAGAACACATGGCTGCCCAGGCAGGTGAGGTAGTAGTCCTCGTTGCGGTGCTTGAGGAAGTTTTCCACCACCTTGGGATACAGGCACCAGCTGATCACATTCCGGTCGTTTGCCTCTGCGCCAAAGCTTTCCAGATGCTGCCGTACCTTGTCGAAGTCCGCAGGCTCCAGCAGCTCGCCGGGGCGGCAGGTGATGGGCGTTTCGCCCTTGAGGACGACTGCCTGCAGCTCCTTCGGGAAGCCGCCGGCGGGCTGACCCATCATGCCCTTGAAGTAACTGACAACGCTGTCGGGGAAGTTGAGCGTTTTGCCCTTTTCCAGAATGTTCTCCGCCGTCAGGTCGTTCTGCACCATGAAGATGGCCATGTCGCCCACCATTTTCGAGGAGGGCGTGACCTTGATGATATCGCCCAGCAGCTGGTTGACGGTGACGAACATCTCGCGCACTTCGTCGAAACGATGACCCAGACCCAGGCTTTCCACTTGGGGACGGAGGTTGGTGTACTGGCCGCCAGGCAGCTCATAGCGGTAGATCTCGGTCATGGGAGCCTTGATGTTGCTCTCAAAGCTGACATAGCGCTTGCGCACATCCTCCCAGTACTCGTTCATCTCCTCAATGCGGTGCAGGTCAAAGCCGGTGTCCCGCTCGGTGTGCTGCAGGGCGGCGATGACAGAAGCCATGCTGGGGTTGCTGGTCAGGCTGCTCAGGCTGGGCATGGCGGTGTCCACAATGTCCACGCCGGCCTCCGCCGCCATCAGATAGGCAGCAACCTGGTTGCCGCTGGTATCGTGGGTGTGCAGGTGGATGGGCAGGCCGACCTCCTCCTTGAGGGTCTTGATCAGCTTTTTTGCGGCATAAGGCTTGAGCAGACCGGACATATCCTTGATGCCCAGAATGTGTGCGCCGCGCTTTTCCAGCTCCTTGGCCAGATTGACATAGTATTGCAGCGTGTATTTGTCCCGCTTGGGGTCGAGGATATCGCCGGTGTAGCAAATGGCGGCCTCCGCCAGCTTGCCGCAGGAGATGACCTCCTCCAGAGAGACCTCCATGGCGGGCAGCCAGTTGAGGCTGTCGAACACACGGAACACATCGATTCCGCCCTTGGCGGCCTGACGGATGAACTCCCGGATCACATTGTCGGGATAGTTGGCATAGCCCACGCCGTTTGCGCCGCGCAGCAGCATCTGGAACGGGATGTTGGGAATGCGCTCCCGGAGGATATCCAGGCGCTCCCAGGGGTCCTCGGCCAGGAAGCGATAGGCCACATCAAAGGTCGCGCCGCCCCACATCTCCAGGGAGAAGGCGTCGCCCAGGATCTCGCTGATGGCGCCGGCGCAGCGGATCATGTCCCGGGTGCGCATACGGGTGGCCAGCAGGCTCTGGTGGGCGTCACGCATGGTGGTGTCGGTCAGCAGCAGCTTTTTCTGCGCCAGAACCCAATCCCGGACGGCCTCGGGACCCTTGCTGTCCAGCAGCGGCTTGAGTCCCTCGGGACGCTGGCCGGTGATCTTAGGCTTCCGGGGGGATTCGTACATGAACTTACCGGCAGAGGGGTCGTTGACCACAATGTTGCCGATGTATTTCAGAATCTTGGTCGCGCCGTCCTTGGGGTCGGCGATCTGGAACAGCTCCGGGGTCTCGTCAATGAACTTGGTGTGGCATTTGCCCGCCCGGAAGGTGGGATGATTGAGGATATTGCCGATAAAGGCCATGTTGGTCTTTACGCCGCGCACATGGGTCTCGCTCAGGGCGCGGATCGCCTTGGCACAGGCGCCCTCAAAGCTGCTGTCCGTTGTGGTGATCTTGACCAGCAGGCTGTCGTAGTAGGGGCTGATGACCGCGCCGGTATAGGCGTTGCCGCCGTCCAGACGCACGCCGAAGCCGCCGCCGGAGCGGTAGTGGGTGATCTTGCCGGTGTCGGGGGCAAAGCTGTTCAGGGGGTCTTCCGTGGTAACACGGCACTGGATGGCATAGCCTCGGGTGGTCACATCGTCCTGGCTATTGATGCCGATCAGCGGCGCAGACAGGGGCTGGCCGTCGGCAATGAGGATCTGGCTGCGCACCAAGTCGATGCCGGTGACCATTTCGGTGATGGTGTGCTCCACCTGAATACGGGGGTTCATTTCAATAAAGTAGTAGTTCCCCTCTTTGTCCACCAGGAACTCCACGGTGCCGGCGTTAACATAGCCGACCTCCTTGGCAACCTTGACCGCGTCCGCCCAGAGCTTTTTGCGTACCTCCAGCGGCACGGAGAAAGCGGGGGTGAACTCCACGACCTTCTGGAAGCGGCGCTGCAGAGAACAGTCGCGCTCGAACAGGTGCACGGTGTTGCCAAAGCTGTCCGCCAGCACCTGCACCTCCAGGTGCTTGGGCTCCACCAGGAACTTTTCCACAAAGATGTCGCCGCTGCTGAAGGCCTTTTCCGCCTCGCCCTTGACCAGGGGGAAATTGGTCAGCACTTCCTCGCGACTGTCGCAGCGGCGCATACCGCGTCCGCCGCCGCCGCCGGCGGCTTTCAGGATAACGGGATAGCCGAAGCTGTCCGCCAGGTCGGCGGCTGCCTCCGCAGACTCCAGGGGATCCTCACTGCCGGGGATGGTGGGAATGCCGCAGCGCTTGGCCAGAGCCTTGGCGCAGAGCTTGTCGCCCATATTACCCAGCACCTTGGAGGAGGGGCCGATGAAGATGATGCCGGCCTTTTCACAGGCGGCGGCAAAGTCGGCGTTCTCGGACAGGAAGCCGTAGCCGGGGTGGATGGCGTCCACGCCCTTGCGCTGCGCCAGCTCGATGATCTCGTCAATGGCCAGGTAAGCGCCCAGCGGACTGAGGTTTTCCCCGATGACATAGGACTCGTCCGCGCAGGTGCGGAAAGGGGCATAGATATCTTCTTTGGAATAAATAGAAACAGTGTTCAGACCCAGATCGTGACAGGCACGGAGAATACGAACGGCAATCTCGCCACGGTTGGCAACCAGGACTTTCTTGATATTTTTCAGGGGCATAAAGGCTTACCTCCTAAAGAAAATTGCGGAAAACCAAACAGCTCCGCGGTAGATAGTTTAATTTTTATTATATCGGATAGAAATACAAAGCACAAGAGCGATTTCCACAGGAAAATAAAAAAATGTCACAATGCTTTCCCGGAAAACCATGTGCATATCGCACAAAAACAAAGATGGAAATTTATAAGATACGCCAAGGAGATGTATAAATATTCATGTAGTATTCGATTTGTATCGCCGTTCACAATAAAATTCGTTGACAAATGTCCATGGGTCGTGGTACAACTGAAAAAGAAGTAATAAAATTTCAGTTTTTGCCTGTCCGGGCTGTTTTGGACAGCCCGAAACGATGGATTTGCGCCCGCAGCCGGAAAAAACGGCGTACGGCGCGCCGGGAAAAGGAGGAAAAGGCATGGAAGCCTATCTGCATAAAATACAATATTATGAAACAGACAAAATGGGGATCACCCACCATTCCAACTACATCCGCTGGATGGAGGAATCCCGGGTGGATTTCTTTGCCCAGATCGGTTGGGACTATGCCCGGCTGGAGGAAATGGGCATCTTTTCCCCGGTGACCGCCGTGGCCTGTGACTATCAAAAAACCACTACCTTTCCGGACACGGTGCGGATCTGCATCACGGTGGAGGAGTTCAAGGGCGTGCGCCTGAAGCTGGGGTACCGGATGTACGACCAGACGGGACAGCTGGTCTGCCGGGCAAAATCGGAGCATTGCTTTTTGAACCGGGCGGGGCGGCCCATCCGCATGAAGCAGGAGCAGCCGACGCTGTTTGCGGCGCTGGCGGCACTGACAGCGGGAGAAGCCGAAAACAGCAAGGGCGACCTGCCGCCCCGGCAGGCGGAATAACAGTAGGCAGTTTGCCAAAGGAAAGGAAACAAAGACCATGGACATGAAAAAAATTGCAAGCTTTGGCGTTGCCGGAAACTTTACCGGCCATTTGGAGCAGGCCGGGGAGGCCTCGGATTTTACCCAGGTGAAGGCCGCGCCCAATGCGCCTAAAGCGATTTTCCCCACCTATCTGCCCGGCGCAGCCGGCGCGGTGCCGGAATTTTTGGGTGTATACCCCTTTGACGAGGAAAAGATCATCTTCCCCAAGGGCGAGCAGAAATTGCAGATCGAGCCGGAGTGCGCCCTGATTTTTCAGGTGCAGTGGGCGGGCGAGCAGATTGCCGGGTTGCGGCCTCTGTGGTTTGGCGCTTCCAATGACTGCTCCATCCGCAAGCAGGGCGCGAAGAAGATCAGCGAAAAAAAGAACTGGGGCGCCAGTACAAAGGGCTTTGCCCTAAGCTCGCTGCTGCCGGTGGACAGCTTTACCTCCGCCGGGGTGCTGGCGCATTATCGCATCGCCAGCTTTCTGGTGCGGGAGGGGCAGGTGCATCCCTATGGGGAGGACAGTGCCATCCGGGATTACAGCTACATCTATGACACCCTCCTGGACTGGATGCTGGAAAAGCTCAATTTCCAGCAGGACGAGGGGCCGGCGGAACACATCCACGCCTATCTCGATGCCATTGGCCGACCGGAGCAGATCATGATCTCCATCGGCGCCACCCGGTACACGGCGTTTGGCGAACACAATTTCCTCCAGGAAAAGGACGAGGCCGTTGTGGTGGTCTATCCGGAGAACCGCTATACCGGCGCGGAGATTCGGGAGTGGGTTTTGCAGAACAAGGCATTCCCGGCGGATGTCTCCCTGCTGCGGCAACGGGTCGTCATGGAATAACAGGATAGATAAGCAGGAGCTTTCTGCTGACTGCCTGTTTTTCGCCAGTCTCGCCTCTCCCTGTGGGAGAGGTGGCTGAGCGCAGCGAAGACGGAGAGGGTAAACAAGCGGATAGAACACAACAACCCCTGGCAGAGACTCTGCCAGGGGTTGTTTGTAGTTTGTGGCGGGGGATGTTTTTTAGAAATACCGCTCGTGATAGCGTGCCAGCAGCACGGCGGCGGTGGCGCGTGACATGGCCTTGCTGGGGCTCATGGTGATGCTGCCGTCCGGATTTTTCTCGCCGGTGAGCAGTCCGGCGGAGACGCAGGCCTGTACCGCCTGCCGTGCCCAGGCGGAGATTTGTGCATCATCGGCGAAGCTGACATTGCCGCTGCCGGAGAGATCATCCCCGTGCCAGAGGGCGTAGCGATACAGCAGCGTGCAAAGCTCCTCCCGGGTCACGACCCGATCCGGGCGGAAGCTGCCGTCGGTGTAGCCGGAGACAATGCCCGCCCCGGCGGCCCAACGCACCGCATCGGCGTAATATGCGCCGTCGGCTACATCTGTAAAGCTGGCGGTGCCGTTGGCTGTGGGCTGCTCGACCATGCGCCACAGCACCGTGACGAACATTCCCCGAGTCGTGCCGGAGTTTACCCCAAAGTGAGAGCTGGTTTCCCCGGCGAATAGGCCATTGCCGTGGACATAGGAGATTTGGTTATAGAACCAGTCGGAGGAGGACACATCGTCAAAGGGATTTGTCCACTGTACGGACACCGGGATCTCCACCTTGCGGGTACCGGCGGAGACCGTGATGGTGCCGGAGGCGCTGTGGTTCGCGGCGGTAAATTTTCCGTTGCTGTCTATGGTGCCCACGCCCGGCGTGACCGACCAGGAAAAGCAGCTGTCCTGTACGGTGAGCATTTTGGTGTAATACTGGGCAGTGGCGGTCAGATCGATGGATTCGCCGCTTTTCAGCTGAAGGGAGCTGACGGTTTTTCCTGTGGCCTGATTCTTCACCGTCAGGATATGGGGCGTGGTGACGACCTCTACCTGGGCTTCGCCGTCCAGCAGTCCCGGGGAGGAGACGGTAACGGTGGTTTTGCCCTCGGTTTTTCCGGCGATGAACATGCCGTCCTGGGTAACGCTGCCCATGGTGGCGTCTGTGCTCCACTCCACCGCCGGGGTGGCGGCCGCCCAACCGAAGTCATCGGAGGCGGCGGGGGTCAGCTGGGTTTGGGCGCCGGCCAGAAGATACAAGTGCGTGGGGGACAGTCCCAGCCGGGTGGCCGCACCGGCCCGGTTCCGGGTCACCAGTACGATGTAGCTGGTAACGGAGCGGGGGCTGCCGTCCGAGGGGCGGTTGATCAGGGTGGGGTCGCTGCCGCCGATGTAGCGGGCGTTCAGACTGGTGGAGCCGCCGCCGTCCATCAGGCAGGCCTCCGTGCAGCCCAGCTCCAGCAGCCGCTGGGCGACTTGGGTCATGGAGGCGCCGGAGCTGTAGCCGCTTTGCCGGCCGTCAATGGTGTACAGGATCGTGCTGCCGTCCGGGCGGATGCCCACGGCGGAGCGCGGCTCCGACCCACTGGGCAGACCGGACACAATCGCGCCATCGGTTATCAGCTTGTACAGGGAGCCGCAGGCGTTCTGCACCTGCGCCCAGCGGGCGTCCGGGCTGGAGATCTCCAAGGTGAACTGGTCGCCGGGGTGCAGGCTGTCTACTCCCGCCTGCCGCCAGTTATCGGCGCTGTAGGAAAGGGAGAGAATGTACTTTCCTTCCGGGATGGCGATGGCAGAGGTGGTCTCCCGGATCTCCTCCACCTCCAGGGTGATGGATTTTCCCACGGCCAGCTCACCCTCTACCGGGCGCAGGATGATGTCCCGCCCGGCGCGGTTGTTTTTGGTGTTGGCGGCGAACTGGTCGGTAAACAGGGCAAAGCCGTAAGTATCCCGCACCTTGTTGACGCTGGAAAGGGGGTACTTTTCCCCGTGCAGATCCATGGTCATGGTCAGCGCCGGCGTGCCGGCAATGGCGGAACCATCCGGCAGGAAGCCAACGGCGTAATGCCCGGCGTCCGAGCTGATGAGCTTGCCGTTTTCGATTACGATCCCCAGGGGGCAGAAGCTGGAGGTGTTGTAGTAATCTCCGTTAATGCCACCCAGCACATGATAGCCCTGGCTTTCCAGCAGGCTTGTCATGGAGCGGAAGCTGCCGTAATTACACAGCTTGGAGCCATAGACCACCATGGGAAAAATCTCCGTGGAGGGGGTATAGGCCAGGTAGTTTTCACTGCGGAAGTCCGAGCTGCCCCAGTAAACGCCGTCCGCCAGAGAAACGCCGCCGGCCAGCATGGTCTCCCCGCTGAGCACCGGGTTTCCCATGGCTGCGGCAAGCGCCGGCGTGGCTAGCAGGGACAGACAAAGGAACAGCGCCAAAAGCCGTTTTGCCAATTTCATAAGTACACCTCACAGTCGTTTTGCCCCAGTCACGGCGCAGCCGCGCCGTGACTGGGGGAGTCTTGCGTATACTATCAGCTTGTCAAAAAAGTCTGAGACTTTTTTGACTTCGCTTATCCGCCGAGTATTTTGGCGCGGCCAAAATACTGTAGGAAAGCCAAGAAAAGGGCTTTCCGCGGCGGTTTATCTCATTGAGGCGGGTCTTGCCCCCCTCAAACTCCCCCGCTGCTGCGGTGGTTTCTGTCGGCTGCCTGTTTTTCGACAGTCTCGTATACTATACAGTATATGCCGGGTTTGCATCCAATATGCAGCAGAAAAAGAAAAATTTCAGAAAAAGCGGCGTCCCCTGTGATTTGAAAGGCAAACCACAGGGGGCGTATTTTCGCAGGCTGATTTATTGCACATCGATTTTGACGCGCTCGATGTTTTGCAGGGCTTCTTCCACCAGCGCGTCCACATCCAGCGCTTTCTCCACCTCTTCCAGCTCCTCCAGCTTGGGACGAGTGCGGGGGTGGCGGGGCGTAAAGACCGTGCAGCAGTCCTCGTAGGGGAGAATGCTGGTGTCAAAGGTGCCGATCTTCCGCGCCAGAGTGATGATCTCCTCCTTGTCCATGCCAACCAGCGGCCGTAGCACGGGCAGTGTGGTAACGGCCTCCGTTACGCCCATGGCCTCCATGGTCTGGCTGGCCACCTGTCCCAGATTTTCACCGGTAACCAGGGCTTTGCAGCCGTTGGCCTCGGCGATCCGCTGGGCAATGCGCATCATAAAGCGGCGCATGACCAGGGTGAAGAATTCCTCCGGGCACTTGTCTCGAATTTCTTCCTGAATGTGGGTAAAGGGGACGATCTCCACCATCATGCGGCCGCAGTAATCCGTCAGCAGTCGGGTCAGCTCCAGCACCTTTTCCTTGGCCTGCTGGGAGGTATAGGGAAAGGAGAAGAAGTGTACCGGGATCATGCGCACGCCGCGCTTGGCAATCATGTAGGTGGAAACGGGGCTGTCGATGCCGCCGGAGAGCAGGGTAACGGCAGTACCGTTGCTGCCCACGGGCATACCGCCCGCGCCGGGCGTGGGGGCGGAGTGGACATAGGCGGCGTGATCCCGCACCTCCAGATGCACGATCAGCTCCGGATGGTGCATATCCACCGCCACATGGGGAAAGGCGTCGGACAGCTCGCCGCCCACATACTGGGAAAGCTGGATGGAGGTCATGGGAAAGCGCTTGTCCGAGCGCTTGGTCTCCACCTTAAAGCTTTTTGCGGCGGAAAGGGTCTGAGCCAGATAGCTTTTGGCGCAGGCCACAATGGCGTCCTTGTCCTTTTCGCAGGCGCCGGCACGGCAGACCTTTGCCACGCCAAAGACCTTGGTCATGGCCTGAAAGGCGCCGTCAATATCGCAGGCTTCGTTTTTCGGCTCCACATATACGGTGGACTGCATACAGCTGATGTGAAAATCGCCAAAGGGGCGCAGCCGCCGCTGGACATTGCCCATGAGCTTCTGCTCGAAATAGCGCCGGTTCTGTCCCTTCAGGACGATCTCGCCCTGCTTGAGTAGGATCATGTCTTGCAAGATAATTCCTCGCTCTCCTCCGGGAAATCAGGCGTCGTCCCGGAAATCATAAGTTCTGTATTGGATGGCCTCCGCCAGATGGCTGGGGCTGATGTTTTTCTCGCCGGCCAGGTCGGCGATGGTGCGCGCCACCCGGAGGATCCGGTCATAGCTGCGCCCAGTGAGTGCCAGACTTTCATAGGCGCTGCGCATGAGCGCTTCGCCGTCTGCATCCAGGGCGCAGTGGGTGCTCAGCGCCTGGCCGATCATCTTGGCGTTGCAGCGTCCGGTTCTGGCCTCCTGGATGGCTCTTGCCCGGTTGACCCGCTGGCGGATCACGGCGGAGCTTTCGCCGTCGGGGCGGCGCTTAAGCTCGTCAAAGTCCAGAGCGGGTACCTCTACCAGAATATCGATCCGATCCAGCAGCGGGCCGGAAATGCGGTTCTGGTACCGGCGCAGCTGGGCGCGGGAGCAGCGGCAGCGACCGCTGGGGTGGCCGTACCAGCCGCAGGGGCAGGGATTCATGGCACACACCAGCATAAAGCCCGCCGGGTAGCTTACGGAGCCGGAAGCCCGGGAAATGGTCACCAGACCATCCTCCAGCGGCTGCCGCAGTGTTTCCAGCACATCCCGGGGAAATTCCGGCAGTTCGTCCAGAAACAGCACGCCGTTATGCGCCAGACTGATCTCTCCCGGCCGGGGATTTGCGCCGCCGCCGGCAATGGCAACGGCGGAAACCGTGTGATGGGGCGCCCGGAACGGGCGCTGGTCTACAATGGGCTGCTCTCGGCTGGTCTGCCCGGCAACGGACCAGACCTCTGTAGTCTCCAATATCTCCTCCCGGGACATATCCGGGAAAATGGAGGGCAGGCGCTTGGCCAGCATACTTTTGCCGGAGCCGGGCGGGCCGACCATGAGCACATTGTGTCCGCCGGCAGCGGCGATCTCCAGCGCGCGCTTGACATTTTCCTGCCCTTTTACATCGGCAAAATCCGGCAGCGGGTGCCGGTGCGGCTGCAAGGCCGGGGGCGTGGCGGGCTGCAAACGCGCCTGCCCGGTCAGATGTGCCAGCAGTGCCGGCAGATCCGGCACGGGGTAGACGGTCAGATCCTCCACAAAGGCGGCCTCGGCGGCGTTTTCCGCCGGGACAAACAGCTCCTTCACCCCCTCCCGTCGGGCGGCCATGGCCATGGGCAGCGCGCCGCGAATGGGACGCAGACTGCCCGTCAGGCTCAGCTCGCCCAAAAAGCTCTGCTCCCAGCCGGGCTGCTTGAGATAGCCCGTGACGGAGAGAATGCTCAGCAGCACCGGCAGATCATACAGCGTGCCGGTCTTTTTCTTGTCTGCCGGGGCAAGATTGACCGTCAATCGGCTGACGGGGAAAGACATACCGCAGGTTTTCATGGCGGCGTGGACGCGGTCTCTTGCCTCCTTGACGGCGGCGTCCGGCAGACCCACCATGTCAAAGGTGGGTATCCCGTTGGCCAGAAAGCACTCCACGGAGACGGTGTAGCCGCCCACGCCGGAGATGCCCTGGGAACGAATTTTTGAGACCATGTGCTTTCCCCCTTATCGGATTTTTTGCTGCGGTATTCTTATGGGATACCGGTATTTTCGGTTTATACTTCTTCCGTGGCGGTGCTGGCAATGCACAGCTCATCCAGCTGCTTCTGCTCCACCGTGCTGGGTGCGCCCATCATGACATCCTGGGCGTTTTTGTTCATGGGGAAGGGAATGATCTCCCGGATGGAGTCCTCGCCTGCCAGAAGCATGACCATACGGTCCACACCCGGAGCAATACCGGCGTGGGGAGGTGCGCCATAGCAGAAAGCGTTGTACATGGCGGGGAACTTGGCCTTGACATCATCCTCGCCCAGACCTACCAGCTGAAATGCCTCCACCATGATCTCGGGGTCATGGTTACGCACCGCGCCGGAGGACAGCTCCACGCCGTTGCAGACCAGGTCGTACTGGAATGCGGTAATGGTCAGGGGATCCACCAGACCGGCTGCCGCCTGCTTGAGCATGGCAAGGCCGCCGTTGGGCATGGAAAAGGGATTGTGGCAGAATTCCAGCTCGCCGGATTCCTCGCCGATCTCGTACATGGGGAAGTCCACGATCCAGCAGAATTCATAGCGCGCCTTGTCCATGTGTCCGGGGCAGAACGCGCCAAGCTTGTTCCGCAGCACACCGGCGGTTTTCTGGGCGGTGAGCTTTTTGCCGGCGGTCAGACCCACAAAGCAGCCCTTTTCCAGACCCAGCGCAGCCACAAGCTGCTCCTTCAGGGGCTGGACAAACTTGGCGATGCCGCCCACGATCTCGCCCTGCTCGTCATATCGGAACCAGTAGGCCTTTTCGCCGGACTGCACTTCCACATCGGCGCAGAGCTTGTCGATCTGCTTGCGGGTACCTTCGAAATTCGTGACCACGATGGCCTTGACGGTGCTGTCGGCAAAGGGGCCGAAGCCGCAGTCGGCCAGCAGCGCGGTGGCGTCCTGGACGATCAGGTCAATACGCAGGTCGGGCTTGTCGGAGCCGTATTTTTCCATGGATTCCAGGTAGGGGATCCGGCGGAAGGGCGCCTCCGAGGCGATGTTATAGGTGCCGTATTTGGCAAAAATGGGGGGCAGCACCTGCTCCAGAACGGCGAACACATCCTCCTGGTTGGCAAAGGCCATTTCCATGTCCAGCTGATAGAACTCGCCGGGGCTGCGGTCGCCGCGGGCGTCCTCGTCCCGGAAGCAGGGAGCGATCTGGAAATAGCGGTCAAAGCCGGAGGTCATCAGCAGCTGCTTGAACTGCTGGGGTGCCTGGGGCAGGGCATAGAACTTGCCGGGGTGCTTGCGGCTGGGAACCAGATAATCCCGGGCACCCTCCGGGGAGGAGGCCGTCAGGATGGGAGTGGTGATCTCCAGAAAATCCTGCTCCATCATGGCCTTGCGCAGGGCGGCCACCACCTGGGAACGCAGGACGATGTTCTTTTTTACCTCCGGATTGCGCAGATCCAGGTAGCGATACTTCAGGCGCTGCGCCTCGTCGGCTTCGCGGCTGCGGTTGATGGGAAAGGGCAGCTCGTTATAGCGGCAGCGTCCCAGCACCTCCAGCTTTTCGGGGACGACCTCGATCTCGCCGGTGGGCAGCTTGGGATTTTTGCTGCTGCGCTCCCGAACCACGCCCTCCACGGAGATGGTGGACTCCTTGTTCAGGTCGCGGATCTGCGCCAGAATGGCCTCGGACTCCACCACGATCTGGGTGGTGCCGTAAAAATCACGCAGCACCACAAAGGCCAGATTGCCGGAAACCTCGCGGACATTTTCCATCCAGCCGACCAGCTTGACGGTCTTGCCTGCATCGGACAGACGCAGGGCGTTGCAGTTATGTGTACGGGATTGGGTCATGGGAATCAGCTCCAATATTCGTTAGTTTTGTTTTTCTTATAAAAAGGGATCATTTTTCGCAGATGACCTTGTCGGCCTGCTTTTCCGCAAGCCCGGCGCGGACAGCGGCAATGGCCTCCGCCGTGGGAACGGTGATCTGCTGGCCGGTTTGCAGATCCTTCAGCGTTACGGTACCGGCGGCCACTTCATCCTCACCCAGCAGCAGGACATAGGGAATGGAGAGCTTGTCGGCATAGCTGAGCTTGGCCTTGAACTTTTTCTGCTCGGTGTACAGCTGGGTGCGTACGCCGGCCTCCCGGAATGTGGTGGCGGCGGCGATAGCGGCGGTGGCGTCCTCCGTCATGGGGATGACCAGCAGCTCCGCCGGGGCGGTCAGCAGTTCCGGATTGAGTAGCCCCTTGTCCTCCAGAACAAAGAACAGGCGGGTCAGGCCGATGGAGATGCCAACGCCGGGCAGGGACTTGTCCGTATAATAAGCGGCAAGGTTATCGTACCGGCCGCCGGAGCAGACAGAGCCGATCTCCGGATAGTCCAGCAAAACGGTCTCATATACGGTTCCGGTATAGTAATCCAGGCCGCGGGCGATGGTCAGATCCACGGCAAAGTGGGATTCCGGCACGCCGAAAGCGGTCAGATAGCGGGTCACGGCGTGCAGCTCGTCCAGACCCAGATCGAACATCTTGTTTTTGCCCCGATAGCCCTCCAGGGCGGAGAGCACCTGGGCATTGGTGCCGGTGATGGCGATAAAGCGCAGGATCTCGTCCGCCGTCTCGGCAGAAAGCGCGGTCTCCTCGCCCATGAGCAGCTCCCGCACCTTTTCCGGGCCGATCTTGTCCAGCTTGTCCACAATGCGCATGATCGCCGCAGCGTTTTCCTCCTGTCCCAGCAGGGCATAAAAGCCGTTGAGGATCTTGCGGTTGTTCACCCGGATGCGGAAGCGGGTCAGCCCCAGGGCGGTAAAGGTTTTGTAGATGATTGAGGGGATCTCCGCCTCGTTCATGATGTCCAGCTTGCCATCGCCGATGATGTCGATATCGGCCTGGTAAAACTCCCGGAAGCGGCCCCGCTGGGCGCGCTCGCCGCGGTAGACCTTGCCGATCTGGAAGCGGCGGAAGGGAAAGCTGAGCTGGCCGTAGTTGAGCGCGACATATTTTGCCAGGGGTACCGTCAGGTCAAAGCGCAGGCTCAGGTCGGTATCGCCCTTGGTGAAGCGATAGATCTGCTTTTCGGTTTCTCCGCCGGCCTTGGCCAGCAGCACCTCGCTGGATTCGATCACGGGGGTGTCCAGCGGGGTAAAGCCATACAGGGAATAGGATCTGCGCAGCAGCTCCATCATCCGGTCGAACTGCACCTGCCGGGCGGGCAGCAGCTCCATAAAGCCGGACAGGGTGCGGGGTTTGATTCGTTCCATAGTGTTAATGACTCCTTAAAACATAACCACGCCCCCGCCGGAAGTCGGCGCGGGCGATGGCTGATTGCTTACGATAAACTCAGTTTTTGGGGTTAACGATGTCACGCCAGCCCAGATCGCCGCGGCTCAGACCCAGGATCAGCACCTCCGCCGTTGCCATGTTGGAGGCAAAGGGAATGCTGTGCTGGTCGCAGAGACGGCTGATCTCGTTTACGCCGTCTTTGTTCTGAGAGGGCAGCGGGTCGCTGAAAAACAGCACCAGGTCAATTTCGTTATAAGCGATGCGGGCGCCGATCTGCTGCACACCGCCCTGACTGCCGGTCAGGTAGCGCTCGATAGGCAGACCGGTGGCCTCGGAGACCAGTTTCCCAGTCGTACTGGTGGCGCAGAGACTGTGGGCAGCCAGAATGCCGCAATAGGCAATACAGAACTGAACCATCAGTTCTTTTTTTCCGTCGTGTGCGATCAATGCGATATTCATGGTGATCCCCCATCCTTTATTTTTTGATAAACGCCGGAAAGCAACAGACGATCGACGATGTGTTGTGCACAAAACGACGATGACAGACTGCGATACAGGAGTATTATATAGAAATTTTCGACAAAAAACAATAGATTGTGGAATCTTTTTTTATTTCAGCAGGCTGTTTTCTGACTCAAATCCGGTAGAACTGTCCTGGAAGCTGAAGTAATACTCCAAAACATCCCGGGCAATGGTGCCGATGGAGGAACCGGCGGAACCCTTTTCCACCACCACGCAGATGGCGATCTGGGGATCGTCATAGGGGGCGTAGGCGACAAATACGGCGTTGTTCATCTTGTTGTCGCCGGTCTGGGCCGTACCGGTTTTGGCGGCAACAGTGCAGTAGAGGAAGTCCGCGAAGATGGAAGCGGCGGTACCGTCCATGTTGTTGGCCACCCCGCGCATTCCCTCGTGGATGGCGTCCCAGTTGTACTGGGCGGTCTCCACCGTACCGGTGACCTCCGGCTGGCGGTCATACAGCAGCTGGGAATAGTCATAGCTGCGCACCTGCTTGAGGATGGAGGTGCTGTAGCGCACGCCGTTGTTGGCCACGGCAGCGATATAGTTGGCGATCTGAATGGGGGTGAACTGGTGGACGGACTGGCCGATGGCGGCCTGCAGGTTGTCGCCCACATACCAGTCACGGTCGGCGGCCTGCTTGATATACTCCGCCGTTGCGATGTGGCCGTCGTATTCCGTCAGCTCGATGCCGGTGGGCTGGCCAAAGCCAAAGAGCTTGGCGTATTTGGTCATGACCTCCTCGCCCAGTTGGTCGCCGACATAGTAGAAAAAGTAGTTGCAGCTGACGGTCAGCGCCTGGCTGACATTGATCGAGCCATGGGAGCCGCCGGAGCTTTTGATCCAGCAGCTGGGGGCATAGCCCGCGTTGGCGTACTTGGTGTAGGTGACCTCATCGGTGATATAGGTGTTGGGGGTGATGACGCCGGTATCCAGGGCGGCGATGGCGGTACAGGGCTTGTAGGTAGAGCCCGGCTCGTACAGACCGATCAGCGCCCGGTTGAGCAGGGGGGCGTTGGGTGTGTCCAGAATTTTTTCGTAGTTGTCCAGAAAGTCATTCATGGAGTAGGTGGGATAGCTGGCAAGAGCCAGCGGCTCGCCGGTTTTGACATCAATGGCCACCAGCGCGCCGCCGGGGATGGCCTCCTTTTCGCTGCGGGTGGCGTTGGCGCTGGCGATGTAGTTGCCCAGCGCCTGCTCGGCGGCCTCCTGCAGACCCAGGTCGATGGTCAGATAGACATTGTCGCCGGGCTGCGGCTCCGTGGTATAGGTCGTGCCGGTGATGGTGCCGTTGGCGTTGGAGGTCACGGCGGCAACGCCGTCCGTGCCATGCAGGTACTTTTCAAAGGCCAGCTCCGCGCCGTCCTTGCCCACAAGGGCGTTCATGGAGTAGCCGTCCTTTTTATAGGTCTCATATTCCTCGCTGTCCATCTGGCCGATATAGCCCAGCAGGTGGGAGGCGCTGTCGGTCTCGTAGGAGCGGGTGAATGCTACATCCACATTAAAGCCCCGAATGCCCCGTTCCTTCAGCTTGGTGATGGTGTCGATGGAGACATCTTCCGCCAGAATATAGTCGGAGGAATAGCTGGTCGCCACATGGCGGACATTCACGGAATAGCGCACGCCGGCGATCCGGCGCATTTGGGTGGAATCGTAGTTGTTGTCGATGTCATAGCGGGTGCGGAAAAAGGCCATCAGCTCCACCGCGGTGGGTTCTGCGGGAAAGCTTTTGTCGTATTCCTTGCGGATATTGGCCACATATTCCTCCAGCATGGACTTCTGCTCATCGGTCATGTCGTCCACATAGGAAAAGGGGGCGGTCGTGGTGATGGGCAGGTCGTCGTTGTGCTCCTCCTTGCAGTCGTCCAGGATCTGGCAGATCTCCAAAATGGTGCCGTTGGGATCGTCCAGGGAGAACAGCTCCGCGGAGTTGATGGAAAGATTGTTGCAGCTGCGGTTGGTGACCAGTGTGCGGCCGTAGCGGTCGAGGATGTTACCCCGCGCCGCAGTGACGGCCTGGGTGGAGACCACGCTGTTCTGACTCATTTCGTAGTAGGCGGAGCCCTCCACGATCTGCAGCTTATACAGGTTGACCCCATAGGCGACGACGAAAGCGATCAGTATCAGGATAAGAACGAGCAATCGTCCCGGTCGGATATGTTTTTCCATAAGGATGGCTCCTTTCGGAATCGTCAGGCGAAGATAAAGGCAAAAAGGGAACTGCCGGGCTTATAGCTCCTCCGGCCGTTTTCCGGCCAGCAGGCGGCAGGGCAGATAAAACAGCAGGCACAGCGGCAGGCTCCAGAGCGCCTGGAGCAAAAGGGTGCGCAGCACGGCGGAAAAGACCGTTCCGGCCAGCAGGATATGCATTCCCTCCGCCAGGCCGCAAACGGCAATGGCACAGAAGCTGATGCACAGATAGGCAAACAGCCGCCGGTTGAGAAACAGCATTTCCAGCAGGCCGCAGACAAAGCCGATCACGGCAAAAACGCAGCAATGCAGCAGCTGGGAATCCACTGTCAGATCCCAGGCCAGCCCCAGAAACAGCCCATACAGGCAGCCCCAGACCGGCCCTTCAAACAGCGCCAGCGCAACGATCAGCGCCGGCAGGAACATGGGGCGCACGCCCAAGATCACAAGCCGACCGCAGACCAGATACTGCACCAGCAGCGCCAGCAGCAGGATCAGCGCATACAGCACCGCTTTCCGCAGCTTGCCCCAGGAAATCAAATCAAAGATCATGGCAGCTTACTCCTCGGTCGAAAAGTCCAGGATCACAAACACCTGGCCGAGATTGTCCAGATCGCAGGCGGGCTGCACAACGCCATAGGGCAGCTGGCCACCGGCCTCTACATGCACCTCGGAAACCGTGCCGATCAGCAGTCCGGCGGGAAAAATGCCGCCCTTGCCAGAGGTGAGGATGCTGTCGCCGGCCAGCAGCTGGGTGCCGGCGGAAAGATAGCTCAGCTTGGCGCAGCCGTTTTGCATCAGGGAGTATTCTCCTGCCAGAATGGCGGCGGAGCCGGCGTTGCCCACCGTGGCGCCCACATTGGTGTCCACATCAATGATCGAGCGCAGCTTGGCCCAATCCTTGCCCACCTCGCTGATCTGTCCGACCAGCGCGCCATATTCCGTGACCACGCAGTTGCCGACGGCAAGGCCGTCCTTGCTGCCGCGGTTCAGCGTAAAGCTGCTTGTCCAGTTGGAAGCACCCCGCTCCACAACGCGGGCGTCCAGCAGGGTGAAGTCCGTGTGCTTTTTCTGGAAGCCCAGCAGCTCATGGAGCCGGTCGTTTTCCTCCTGCACATCCTTGGCATCCCGCAGCTGGGTTTGCAGCTCTGCCACCTGGTTTTTCAACAGGGTGTTTTTCTCCTCCAGCGCGTCGTAGGAATACAGCGCGCCGTAAACGCTTTCCAAAAACGCGGCGCTGGTCGTAATTGCGCTTCGGAAGGGGCGGGTCAAAAGCTCGGCGGTGCTGCGCAGGGGGCCGGCGCTGCCCTGGGTAAAGTGCAGCGCACCGGCGGCAACAATGATCACCACCAGCACAACGGCCAGCAGACGCAGTCCTTTGGACTTGGTAAATTTTTTCACAGCAGGTTTACCTCCAATTCCTGGAGCATTTGGCCTGTCAGGTACAGCGGCAGGCCAACTACATTATAAAAATCGCCGTGGAGCCTTTCGGCAAAGAGCGCGGCGCGCCCCTGAATGCCGTAGGCACCCGCCTTGTCCAGCGGTTCGCCGGTGGCCACATAGGCCTCGATCTCCTGGGGCAAGAGATCCCGGAAAAAGACCTCCGTCCGGGCATAGCGCACTCGGCGCTTGTCTCCCCGGAGAATGGCGACCCCGGTAAAGACCTCGTGGCTGCGCCCGGAAAGGGAGCGGAGCATGGCCTTTGCCTGGACAGCGTCCCGGGGCTTGCCGAGAATTTCCCCGTCCCGCACCACAATGGTGTCCGCCGCCAGGATCACAGCGTCCGGCTCCGGGCTTCTGGCGGCGGTATCCTCCGCCTTTTGCAGCGCCAGCGCCATGACCGTGTCCGCCGGGGAAAGGCCGGGCGGGACGATCTCCTCGCACCGGGCGGGGCGGATGACCAGTTCCGTGCAGTCAAGGGCTTCCAAAAGGCTTTTCCGCCGGGGAGAGGCGGAGGCCAGAATGAAACAGGCGTTCATGAAACAGTACTTCCTTTTTTGCTTAATGCATTCGGTATTCGTCGTAGTATCGACCCCGGCAGCTGCCGTTGGGGCGGCGCTCGCTCAGCCCGCGGTAGGCGCGGACGATCTCCACGCATTCCCGGGTGCTTTCCTCCGTCATCAGCAGCTGCACGGCCTGCAGGCCGGCCTGCTCATAATCCCGGCGGCGATCTGCCAGAAAGATCTTCTTGTTATCATATATCATGTTTTTGCATCCAAATTGACGCCTGACCGGAAAAGATGCGCCCTCTTTGCTGGTCAAACGGCTTGTGTTTTGACAGGCGCAGCGTCCGGCGCTTTTTTTGATGATGCAGCGATCCGCCAACATGACCGGCAGACGGCCATAGACGATTAGCTCCGTCGGCAGGGGCTTGCGCAGGGTGCGCACCTGGTGCAGATTCATCCGCGGCGAGAGCAGGGCGCTTTGCAGGCGGGTGTCTCGCAGCAGCTGCAGAGCGTTGGCGTTGGTGACCTGCAGCCCCAGACCGCCGCGCACGGCAAAGCCCAAGGAGCGGCACAGCAGAACCTGGCCGATGTTTTCTGCCACCACCGTGTCCACACCCATATCCCGGACATCCCGCAGCAGCTTCAGAAAATCCTCCTGATGGGCGGGGTCTACCGCGCCGGGCAGCACGGCAGCAAAAAGGCTTCCGGCCTCCCGGAAGGACGCCAGTGCGGCGGGATCGCTTGCCAGCAGATCCAGCGGCAGATACAGCAGCTCCGGCCGCAGGGCGGCCAGCTCGTCGGAAAGCTGGTCGGCGCGGGTCAGGGAGACCGCCAGCGCGGGGGCGGCGTCGATTTCCTCATGGGGCGGGGACTCCGGCGAGGGACAGACCCGGGGCGCGGGGATGTTGTGCCGGGCTTCGGAAAGCGCCTGCAAAAGCTCCCGCTGGATCTGCGCCAGGCGATCTTCTGAAAGATACAGCCCCGGCGACATATCGCAGATGACCTCGTCCGCCAGATAGGGCGTGCCGGCCGTGCGGCGGAACAGATCCTGCACCGCCCGGGGCGTTAACGCCCGGGTGCTCTGGGCGGGACGGGGCACAGGCCCCTCCCGCATGGCGCGGTTGCCCTCGCAATCGATCACGGCAAATTCCCCGTGCCGGCCGGGGTGCAGTCGCACGGCAAAGCGCACCGGCACCCGGCGCAACTCGCCGTCGGCATAGCTTTTCCGGATATCGGCAATGTATTTTTTGCCCTCTCGCTCCGCCCGAAGGATGGGGGGGACGGAGAGGATTTTCTGGGGCGGCTCCCAGTTGAAGAAATCCCCATCGGCATAGCCGAAGCGGGAAAAGGCGTTTTCCATCAGCTCCATGTCCCGGTCAGTTGGGCGCTTGCCCTGCCGCAGGAACTGGACGGCCATGCGGCAGCTGACGGCGATCTGCTCCGGGCGCGTATCCACCCGCCCCAGAACGCCCATGGCCACACCGGCCTGCTGCAAGCCGTCCAGATAGCGCAGCAGGCAGAAATCCTTTACGGTCAGCGGATAGCTGTCCATGCGCCCGCCCATGCTCAGCTCCTGCCGGCAGGGGTGGGAGCAGGGGCCGACATGGTTTTTCTCCTCCAGCGCGTCGGCAAAGCGGCAGCTGCCGCCGCGTGCCAGACAGCGCTCCCCCTGCAGCAGCATACCCATGGGGATGGGGGACTCGTGGATCAGCTTGGAAAGGGTCATCAGGTCCAGCTCCGGCGCCAGAAACGCGCGGGAAAAGCCCAACGCCTGCAGCGTGAGGATACCGGCCTTGTCATAGACATTCAGCTGGGGCGCGGCAAACAGGGCAAGATCCGGCAGGATCTGCCGCAGAACGCGCGCCAGTCCCAGATCCCGGACGATGCAGGCGCTTGCCCCGTGGCGCAGCGCCTTTTCCACCAGCAGGGTCAGCTCGCCCAGCTGCTGTTCCACATAGAGATCCGGGAAGTACAGATAGACCCGGCAGCCGCGTACCCGGCAATAGCGCACGGATTTGACCACATCCGCCGCCGGCGTCCAGCCGGGGCCGACCGGGAGATAGATGGCGTCGGCGCCGGACTGCACCGCGGCGACAACGGCTTCCCCGCTGCCGGCAGGCGCAAGCAGCTCCATTTCCATTTTCATAACAGACACCATCCTTCCTTTCCCAATTCAAAAATCGAAACGAATATTTCGACTTGTCAGCCGCGTATTTTGGCTTGGCCAAAATACTGGCTTTTTGCGGCGGTTTTTCGGGTTATTTCCCGGATTTTCCAGCAGAACCGCTGCGGGAATTGCGGCGCTTGGGCGCCTGGGCTTCCAGCTTCTGGCAGTGGGCGCGCAGAATGTCCAGCTCCTCCGCCAGCTCCATGGCGGCAATGGTGGCGCAGTCCAGAGGGGATATGCCGGTTTCCCGCTTGATGCGCAGGATCCGCACGGTTACCTCGTCGGCCAGCTCCAGCAGCTTGTTGGGGTCATCCGGGGTGCTGAGGGTATACTCCTTGCCGGCAACGCTTACCGTTACCAGCGAATTGGTCTTGTTGGCCATGTTGTTTTCCTCCGTATCTCTCTGTCATTTCTGCAGAAAGCAAGGCCGCTGCCGAAAAAGCACTGCATCCGGCAGGGCGATATCCATACTTTGATAGTCTATCATACCACGAAATTACAGTGCAGGACAAGCCCTTTTTTTGCCCTAAGACGGCGAAAGCGCCGGAAAAATCTACCGGGCGGGAGGCGGAAAGCGATTCTTGCGAAATTTGGGGAAAACTGTTATACTCAAGGGAAAGAAACAAGACCGGACACAGCAGCCGGTCGGAAAGCGAATGACCATGGAAAAGACCCTTTACAGCCCCATTACCGGCGGCCTGCTGGCCGTGCCGGTCACCTGTGCAGATCAGCTGTTACATACCGGAGACGGCGCGGCGGCGCTGGTGTATCTCTGGCTTTTACGCAACGACGGCCGTTGGGATGCGATCGCCTATGCCGCCGCCACAAAACAAAACCCCCGGGAGGCGGAGCAGGCGCTGCGCCGTCTGGTGGAGCGCGGCCTGGTGCAAAGTCATGCTGCCGCGCCGGCTTCCGCCGGGAAAGCGTCGGTTCCCGTTTCACCCCCCAAAACGCAGCCCCGGCAGCCTCTGGCGCCGGCGCAGGAGCTGCCGGAATACACGGCGCAGGACATCGAGACCCGCGTGCAGGGGGATGCGGTTTTTGCCGGGCTGGTGCAGGAGGTACAGCGTATGCTGGGCAGAATGCTCTCCGGCGGCGATTTGAAAACCCTGTTTGGGATCTATGATTATATTGCCCTGCCGGCGGAGGTGATATTGCAGCTGGTGCAGTATTGTATCGACTTCCGCAAGGGCAACCGGATGCCGGGATTGCGGCAAATTGAAAAAGAGGCCTATGCTTGGGCGGATATGGAGCTGGTCACGCTGGAGCAGGTGGAGGCCTATATCCGCCGCCGCCAGGAGCGGACGGATCGGGTAGAGCAGTTCCGGGAGGAACTGCAGCTTCGGGGCAGAGCCATGAGCGATGGCGAGCGTCGTTATCTGGAAAGCTGGGCGGACTGGGGCTTTGGGGTGGATGCCGTCGCCCTGGCCTACGACAGAACGGTTTTGCAGACCGGCGGACTGAAGTGGCCGTATATGAACTCCATCCTCAAGCGCTGGCACGAGGCGGGGCTGCACAGCCTGCCGGAAATTCAGCAGGGGGATCGGCGGCCGGGACAAGCCCCCCGCGGCTCTGCCGCCGGACGGGCGCCGGTCGTTACCGCGCCCAGCGCGCAGGAGCAGGAGCGCATGAAAAAGCTTTTGGAAAACATCAACGGTTAGGAGGGCGTGAGCCATGCCGATGGATACCAGACTTCTGGCGCAGGCCAGAGACCAGATCGCCAAACAGCGGCAGGAAAACCGCCGGGAGCAGGATGACCGCCGGGAGCAGGCGGCGCGCCGCGCGCCGGCTGCGCTGGAAACGGAGCGGGAGCTAACACTGCTAATGAGCCAGGTAGTGGGCGCGGCGCTCCGGCAGGGCGGCGACCCGGTGCAGGCCGTTGCCCGGGTGGAGCAGCGCAGCCAGGCGCTGCAGGAAAAGCAGCGGCAGCTCCTGACCCAGGCGGGTTTTCCGCCGGATTGGCTGGAGGATATTTTCACCTGTCCCCGCTGCCGGGATACCGGCTATGTTCTGGGGCAGGCCTGTGATTGCCTGCTGGCGCGCTACAAGACCCTGCGGGAGCAGGAGCTGCGCCGGATGCTCCGGGGACACAGCGGGGACTTTGCGGATTTTCGTCTGGATATCTACCCGCCGGAGATCCGGGAGTATATGGAACAGATTTTGGCCTTTGCCCGCAGCTGGGCGGAGAATTTTGGCTCGGACAGCCAGAATTTGCTGTTCCGGGGCGGCCCGGGCGTGGGAAAATCGGCGCTGGCGGCCTGCATCGTGCGGTATCTGTACGAAAAGGAGCAGCCGGTCATGCTGGAGACCATGGGCAATGTCATCAAATTGTACGAGGTACAGAAATTCTCCCGCAGTCAGGATCAGGAAGAAAACAATCAGGTCGCATCGGAGCTGCGCCGGCTGGAGGGCTGTCAGCTGCTGGTGCTGGACGATCTGGGAACGGAGATGGCAACCAGCTTTTCCAACAGCGCCCTGTTCGGACTGCTGGACGAGCGGCAAAGCGCCGGAAAAAAGACCATTCTGATCACCGCGCTGGAGGATGACAAGCTGGCGGCGCAATACCCGCCGCAGCTGCTGTCCCGCCTGCGGGGGGAATTTACCGAGCTGCATTTTTACGGCAGCGACCGGCGGAGAAAGGGCTGAGGTTTCCCTGTGAAGCAGAAAAAACGACTTCGGCGTCTGGTCTGCTTGCTGCTGTGTCTGGGTTTGCTGCCCCTGTGGGGCTGCGGCGACAAGGACACGGAGCCGGCTCCGGCGCAAAGCATGACGGCAAAGGAAAGCCCGGCGACCATCGTGGTGGCGAGCGATCTGCACTATCTGTCCCCCAAGCTGACGGACGGTGGCGAGGCGTTTCGGGATGTGGTGGAGCACAGCGACGGCAAGCTGATGCTGTATATCGAGGAGCTGACCGATGCGTTTTTTGACGAGGTCATCGCCCTGCAGCCTGATGCGCTGGTGCTCAGCGGGGACTTGACCTTCAACGGCGAATACGAAAGCCACAAGGTGCTGGTCAAAAAGCTCCGCCGGGTGCAGGAGGCGGGCATTGCCGTGCTGGCGCTGCCCGGCAATCATGATCTGAACAACTCCCAGGCAGCCCGCTTTTCCGGCGAACACAGCAAAAGCGCCAAGAGCATCGAGTGGAAGGACTTCCGGGAATTATATGAGGCATTCGGCCGGGAAAACGCCCTGGCCAAGGACAGAAATTCCTGCAGCTATGTGTTTTCCCTGCGGCAGGATCTGCGGGTGTTGGTGCTGGATACCAATTCCCGGGAGAGCAACGCCGTGCCAAAGGCGACGCTGTCCTGGGTCAGAAAGCAGCTGAAAAAGGCGCAAAAGGCCGGGGCAAGGGTCATCACCGTCAGTCACCAGAATGTTCTGACCCACAATGCCATGTTCACGGTGGACTATCGGCTGGAAAATGCAAAGGAGCTGCTGGCGCTGTATCAGCAGTACGCGGTGCTCTGCAATCTCAGCGGCCACATGCATTTGCAGCACATTACGGAGCAGGATGGGGTCACGGAGATTTTGACCTCTGCCCTCTCTCTTGCACCGGATCAGTACGGCGTGGTGGAATATGACGGCGCGGCGCTGGACTATCACGCAGCGGCGGTGGATGTGGAAAGCTGGGCGCAGAAAACCGGCGCACAGGACGAAAATCTGCTGCATTTCCGGGACTATGGAAAAGAATTTGCGCTGGAATCGGCGCGGGAGCAGATTTTGGACTTCTGCCGGCAGCAGAATGTTGCAGATGCGGACGCGGCGCAGATGGCGGAGTGCTTTGCCCAGATGAACTTTGCCTATTTTTCCGGGCGCAGTGTGGAGACGGCGGAGTACAGCCGCGCCTTGCAGCTTTGGGAAAGCCAGCGGGGCAGTATGTACGCCAGCTATCTCCAGACCATGCTCCAGGAGTTTGAAAAAGGAAAGGATCACCTGCACTGCACCATCCCGGTCACCCCGGCGGAAACGAAATAAAATCATGAAAAATCCCTCTGACACAGGAGCTTCCTGCGGTCAGAGGGATTTTGCGTTTTGGAAGTTTAGAGCTTTGCCAGAATCTCGTCCAGATAGCTCTTGGGGAATTGCTCAATGCAGCCGGCGTCCACGGCAGCGGCCAGCTCCGGGTCAATGGGGATCCGGGCAACGGTGTCGATGCCGTGCTTGACGGCAACCTCGTCGATGTGGCTTTTGCCGAAGATCTCGTATTTTTTGCCGCAGTCGGGACAGCGGAAATAACTCATGTTCTCCACCAGTCCCAGAACGGGAACGCCCATCAGGTCTGCCATTTTCACGGCCTTTTCCGCGATCATGCTCACCAGCTCCTGGGGAGAAGCGACCACGACGATGCCGCTGATGGGCAGGGACTGGAACACGGTCAGGGGCACATCGCCGGTGCCGGGGGGCATATCCACGAACATATAATCCACATCGCCCCAGACCACATCCGTCCAAAACTGCTTGACCGCGCCGGCAATCACCGGGCCGCGCCAGACGACCGGGTCGCTGTCATCCGGCAGAAGCAGGTTGATGGACATGATCTTGGTACCCATGGCGGAAACAGCGGGCAGCAGACCCTCGTCATTGGATTCTGCCTTTTCCGTGATGCCGAAGGCCTTGGGGATGGAGGGGCCGGTGATGTCCGCGTCCAGCACGGCGGTGGTGGCGCCCCGGCGGCGCATCCCGCAGCTGAGCAGGCTGGTGACCAGGCTTTTGCCAACGCCGCCCTTGCCGCTGACCACGCCGATCACCTTTTTCACATGGGTGCTGGGCAGCGGCGCTGCCAGCAGGGACTGGGATTCTCTGTCCTTACAGTCGCTGCCGCAGCTGGAACAGTTATGAGAACAACTTTCACTCATTTCTAATTCACTCCGTTCGGATAAGAATTGTGCTTGGGCTTTCCATATTATACTCTTAAATTGAGGAAAAAGACAAGCCCAATTTTCAGGTGTTGAAAATCAGGCTTGTTGTATGGTTTTTTACAGTTGCTTACAGCTCCAGCCAGCCCTCAAAGACCATGACGGCGTCGCCGGTGAGGGTCACGCCCTCGTCCGTGTAGTTCACGGTCAGATCGCCGCCGGCGACCTTGACGGTGATGTCACGACCCTTTTCCAGCAGGCCGTTTTCCGTTGCGGCGATGACCGCGGCGCAGGCACCGGTGCCGCAGGCGTTGGTCTCGCCGTTGCCGCGCTCGAACACGCGCATTTTCAGCGTACCGCTGTTGACCACATGGACAAACTCGGTGTTGATCCGCTCCGGGAAAATGTCGGCGTTTTCAAACTTGGGGCCAAGGCTTTCCAAATCCAGAGAATCCACCTTGTCGGTGAACACCACGCAGTGGGGGTTGCCCACATTGCAGCAGGTGATGCGGTATTCCTCGCCGCCGATGGTGACCGGACGGTCGATGACCTTGCCGCCCTCCAGGGTGGTGGGGATCTGCGGGGCGTCCAGCAGCACCTTGTCCAGCTCCACGCTGGCGGAGGTGACAACGCCGTCCCGGGTAAAGACCTCCACATGGTGCAGGCCGCTGTTGCTTTCGATGACCATGTTCTCGGTCTTGACGATGCCCTTGTCAAACAGGTATTTGGCAACGCAGCGCAGGCTGTTTCCGGCGATCTGGCTTTCGGTGCCGTCCCGGTTAAAGGTACGCATTTTGGCGTCCGCCACATCGGAGTTCTCGATCAGCACGATGCCGTCGCCGCCCACGCTCTTGCGGCGATCCAGCAGGCTGACGCAAAGGCTTTCCGGGCAGAGGATGGAGTTGTCCTGATTGTTGAAGAAGATGTAGTCGTCCTGGGTGCCCTGCATTTTGGCAAAGGTGAGCACCTGGCGCTGGGTGCGCAGATGGTTGATGTCCACCAGCTCGGTGTTGAGCAGGGTGTAGCGGCTGGCCAGCGCATCCGCCAGCACATTTGCCGTGTCCAGACTGGTCAGGCAGGGGATGGACAGCTGCAGGGCGCGCTGGTTGAGACGGATAAAGTCGCGGATATACTCCGGCTCCGTGCTGCCGGTGAGGATGATATAGCCGATGCTGCCGTTTTCCATCAGCTCCAGCATGTGATCGTCGTGGCTGAGCTTGTCCACGATCTCCACGGGCGTTCCCAGCTTGCGGATGGCCTCCGCCGTACCGTCCGTTGCGTACAGCTTGAAGCCCAGGTCGTGGAACTTCTTGGCCAGGGGGACGATCTCGTTCTTTTCCCGGCGGTTGACGCTGATCATGATACCCACTTCCTCGTTGGGGGCGGGGTGGCGCATCCGGAATCCGGCGGCGCTCAGACCCTTGAACAGTGCCTCGTCCAGGGTTTTGCCAAGACCCAGCACCTCGCCGGTGGATTTCATCTCCGGGCTGAGGGAGGAGTTGACATCGGTCAGCTTTTCAAAGGAGAACACGGGAACCTTGACCGCGTAATAAGCGGGGTTCTTGTACAGGCCGGTGCCGTAGCCCAGATCCTTCAGTTTCTGCCCGATCATGACCCGGGAGGCCAGATCAACCATGGGCACGCCGGAGACCTTGCTGATATACGGCACGGTGCGGCTGGCGCGGGGGTTGACCTCGATGATGTTCAGCTGTCCCTCGTAGATCAGGTACTGGATATTCACCAGACCCTTGGTGCCCAGGGACAACGCCAGCTTTTCAGAAGTCTCCACAATGGTGCGGAGCATTTTGTCGTTGAGGTTATAGGGGGGATACACGGCAATGGAGTCGCCGGAGTGTACGCCGGCTCGCTCCACATGCTCCATGATGCCGGGGATCAGCACATCCTCGCCATCGGAGATGACATCTACCTCCAGCTCGGTACCCATCATGTATTTGTCCACCAGCACGGGGTTTTCGATGCCCTGATGCAGGATACGGGTCATATACATTTCCACATCGTAGGTGTTGTGGGCGATGGTCATGTTCTGGCCGCCGATCACATAGCTGGGGCGCAGCAGGACCGGATAGCCCAGGCTTCGGGCGGCGTGGAGCGCATCCTCCATGGTCAGGGCGGTCAGACCCTTGGGACGGCGGAAGTGCATGGTCTCCAGCAGCGCGTCAAAGCGCTCTCTGTCCTCGGCGGTGTCGATGCCCTCGGCAGAGGTGCCGAAAATGGGAATGCCGTTTTTGTCCAGGAACTGGGTCAGCTTGATGGCGGTCTGTCCGCCAAAGGCCACCACAACGCCAACGGGGTCTTCCGCGGCAATGACATGCATCACATCCTCCTCGCACAGCGGCTCGAAGTACAGACGGTCGGCGGTGTCGTAGTCTGTGGAGACGGTTTCGGGGTTGTTGTTGATGATGATGACCTCATAGCCCTGCTCTTTCAGCGTCCAGACGCAGTGAACGGAGCTGTAGTCGAATTCGATGCCCTGTCCGATGCGGATGGGGCCGCTGCCCAGCACGATGATCCGGGGCTTGCCGCTCCGGGGGAAGGCGCGGGATTCGCAGTCGGTGTCGTAGGTAGAATAGAAGTAGGGGGTCTCCGCGGCAAATTCCGCGCCGCAGGTATCCACCATTTTATAAACGGCGTTGATATGCTCCGGCAGGGTCTCCGTGCCGGAAAGACGCTGGAGGGCGGCGTCGGTGTAGCCAAACAGCTTGCCCTGGGCGTAATCCTCCTCGGACAGGCCGTTTGTTCCGATCTTGCGCTCAAAGTCCGCCAGCTTTTTCAGCTTGGAGAGGAACCAGCGGTCGATGCGGGTGATCTGGAAAATTTCGTCGATGCTCACGCCGGATTTCAGCGCTTCAAACACGGTGAACAGGCGGCGGTCATCCATTGCGCCCAGACGCTCCCGCAGGGGGCGGTCATCCAGGGGCTTGCAGTTGAGAGTGTCCAGCCCGATCTCCGCGCCGCGCACAGCCTTGAGAATGGCCATTTCAAAGCTGGGGGCGATGGCCATGACCTCGCCGGTGGCCTTCATCTGGGTGCCCAGCTTGCGGCTGGCGGTGGGGAACTTGTCGAAGGGCCACTTGGGCAGCTTGGCGACAACATAGTCCAGCGTGGGCTCGAAGCAGGCGCAGGTCTTGCCGGTCACATCGTTGCGGATCTCGTCCAGGGTGTAGCCCAGGGCGATTTTGGCCGTGACCTTGGCGATGGGGTAGCCGGTGGCCTTGGAGGCCAGGGCGGAGGAACGGGAAACACGGGGGTTGACCTCGATGACGGCGTAATCAAAGCTGTCCGGATCAAGAGCAAACTGGCAGTTGCAGCCGCCCACAATGCCCAGTTCGGAAATAATATCCAGCGAGGCGGAGCGGAGCATCTGGTATTCTTTATCGGAAAGGGTCAGCGCCGGGGCGACAACGATGCTGTCGCCGGTGTGGATGCCCACGGGGTCAAAGTTTTCCATGGAGCAGATGGCAATCACATTGCCGGCGGCATCCCGCATGGTCTCAAACTCGATTTCTTTCCAGCCGGCGATGTATTTTTCCACCAGGATCTGGGAGATTGGGGAGGCGTCCAGTCCGGTGCGGGCGATAATGTGCATCTCGTCCACATTGTGCGCCACACCGCCGCCGCCGCCGCCCAGGGTGAACGCGGGACGGATGATGACCGGATAGCCGATGCGGTCGGCAATGGCCAGGGCGGTGTCCATGTCGTTGGCGATCTCGGAGGGAATGGTGGGCTGGTTGAGCTTTTCCATCGTGTCCTTGAACAGTTGGCGATCCTCCGCCCGGTCGATGGCGTGGGCGTCGGTACCCAGCAGGCGCACGCCGTGCTCCTGGAGCCAGCCGTCCTTGGAAAGCTGCATGGCCAGGGTCAGACCGGTCTGTCCGCCCAGGCCGGCAAGGATGCTGTCGGGCTTTTCCTTCAGCACGATGCGCTTGATGGTCTCCACTGTCAGCGGTTCCAGATAGATCTCGTCCGCCATGGCCTGGTCGGTCATGATGGTGGCGGGATTGGAGTTGACCAGAACCACGTTCAGCCCCGCGTCCTTCAGCACGCGGCAGGCTTGGGCGCCGGCGTAGTCAAACTCGGCGGCCTGGCCGATGACGATGGGGCCGGAACCGATAACAAGAACTTTTTTGATCGAAGTATCCAAAGGCATTATTCGTCACCTCCCATGCTGGCAATAAAGCGGTCAAACAGGAATCCGGTGTCCCGGGGGCCGGAGCAGGCCTCCGGATGGAACTGTACGGTAAAGGCGTTCTGCTCGGGGTACTGCACGCCCTCGCAGGTGCCGTCGTTTGCGTTAATGAACCAGAGCTTGGCGTTGGCGGGCAGGCTTTCTGCCACAACGGCGTAGCCGTGGTTCTGGCTGGTGATGTAGGTGCGGTGGCTGTCCGGCTGCTTCACCGGCTGGTTCACGCCGCGGTGGCCGTATTTCAGCTTGCTGGTTTTTGCGCCGGCGGCCAGCGCCAGCAGCTGGTGACCCAGACAGATGCCGAACATGGGCTTTTTACCCAGCAGCTTTTGCAGCTGCGCGATGCAGAAGGTGTTTTCCGCAGGGTCGCCGGGGCCGTTGGAGAGCATGATGCCGTCGGGGTTCAGCGCCAGCACCTCCTCCGCGGGGGTGTTCTGGGGCAGGACGGTAACGCGGCAGCCGCGCTTTTGCAGCTCGCGGGCGATGTTCTTTTTGTAGCCATAATCCATCAGGGCAACATGGAACTTCTCCTCGCCCTCGGCGGGGAACTTTTCCGGCGCCTTGCAGCTGACCTGGGCGACAACACCGGAAACGGTGTAGGTTTTCACCGGGGTCAGGTCGGCGGGAATCTCGTCACAGATCGTGGCGTTCATCACGCCGGACTCCCGCAGGATGCGGGTCAGCTGACGGGTATCGATGCCGTACAGGCCGGGGACATTCTGCGCCTTGAGATAGGCGTCCAGGTCGCCGGCGCAGCGGAAGTTGGAGGGCGTGTCGCACCATTCGCGCACCACATAGCCGCGCACGGCGCAAACGCCCTCGTAATCCGAGGGGATCATGCCGTAGTTTCCAATCAGAGGAAAGGTCTGCGTGACGATCTGGCCGGCATAGCTGGGATCGGTCAGCGTTTCGATGTATCCGCACATACCGGTGGTAAAAACCAGCTCGCCAATGGAGGGAATGTCCGCGCCGAAGCGGAAGCCCTTGAATACAATTCCATTTTCTAATACGAGATATCCGGGTTTCATCTGAATAAATCACCTACATTTCCGTATTTTTATTCATTGCACATAAAATTTCCTAAATTATAGTTTGCACCATAAAAGGGCAAAAGTCAAGCGCAATTTACCGGCTGCGACCGATTTTTCAGAATCGGCAAAATCCACGGAGCAGGCGAGGAAGATTTGGCGTTTTTGCCGAAGTGCGTGCAGAAAGAGCGTACTATATTTAATATGGTATCCCGACTTGTTGGCGGGACACAGGTGGCGGACTTTTGCGTTTTGGCGCGCTGCAATGCACCGGACTGTATATATTTCACAGAGGAAAGTGGATGGAATTCGGTGAATATACTAATTGCTTTATTCCGCTAATGTGTTATTATAGTGTAGTGACCTTTTCTGCGCCCCTGTGGACAGAAAGGAAACAGCAGTCAAAAATGAGAACAAAGGAGAAGACAAACATGAAAAAGATCATCGCTCTGGCTCTGGCACTGTGCATGGTGCTGAGCCTGGCGGCCTGCGGCAGCAAGACCACCACGCAGACCGCTGCCCCCGCGCCGGCCAACTCCGGCGACACCACCGCCACTCCCAGCCCCGCCATGACCGAGTCCGACCTGGCCTATGTCCAGAACAAGGGCACCCTGGTCGTCGGCGTTACCGACTTCGAGCCCATGGACTACAGAGACGACAACGGCGACTGGATCGGCTTTGACGCCGACCTGGCACGCGCCTTTGCCGAGAGCCTGGGCGTGGAACTGGAGATCGTGGAGATCGACTGGGACAACAAGATCCTGGAGCTGGATGGCAAGACCATCGACTGCGTCTGGAACGGTATGACCCTCACCAGTGAGGTCACCAGCTCCATGGACTGCTCCAATGCCTACTGCAACAACGCCCAAGTGGTCGTGGTTCCCGCGGATAAGGCGGATCAGTACCAGAGCGTGGAGGATTGCGCCGAGTTGAATTTTGCCGTGGAGTCCGGCTCCGCCGGTGAGGCCGAGGTCAACGCCCTGGGCTACTCCTGCACCCCGGTGAAGGCTCAGTCCGATGCCCTGATGGAGGTTGCCGCCGGCACCTCTGATGCCGCTGTGATCGACGCTCTGATGGCCGCCGCCATGGTGGGCGAGGGTACCGGCTACAGCCAGCTGACCTACACCGTCAGCCTCAACAGCGAGGAGTATGGCGTCGGCTTCCGCAAGGGCAGCGACCTGGTGGAGAAGATCAACGAGTTCTTCGCCAACGCCTATGCCGATGGCACCATGGAGGAGCTGGCCGACACCTATCATGTGCAGGCTGCACTGATCGCCCAGTAAACCTCTGTTTGCCGAACAGGATTTCCGAAACGGAGGGCAAGCGCGCCCTCCGTTTTTTTACACTGTCCAGGTAGCTGGGCGGTGTAAAAAAACGGAGAAAGACGCGGGGCGTTCGGCTTTGCCGGTTCCCCGCCGCTGCGCAAATTGTTTTTGCGGGATTTTGAATTTTCAATGTTATGTATTATAAATAGGTAGAATAAAGGAGGCGGCTTGACCGTATGGAACATTTCCTCCAGCAGGCTCCGACCGTAATTCACTCTCTGAATATTGGCTTTTTGCAGACGCTGAAGCTGTTTGCCCTGACGCTGGTGGGGGCGCTGCCGCTGGGTCTGCTGATCTCATTCGGTTCCATGAGCCAGTGGGCGCCCCTGCAGCGCATGGGTATGCGCCGGGCGCAGCAGGTAGGGGCGCAGGATCGCCTGACCCGGTTTATGCTGGGCTTTCGTCCCATTTCCCTGATCGTAAAGGTAATCGTCTGGATCTTCCGGGGCACGCCTCTGATGCTTCAGATTTTGATCATCTACTTTTTCCCCGGGCTGGTGTGGAAAAATCCCATCTGGGGCGGTGGAGAAAGCGGCCGCTTCCTTGCCAATGTGGTGGCCTTTATCATCAATTATGCCTGCTATTTTTCGGAAATTTACCGCGGCGGCATCCAGGGCATCCCCAAGGGACAGCAGGAGGCCGGCCAGGTGCTGGGCATGACCAAGCGGCAGATCTTTTTCAAGATCACCCTGCTGCAGATGATCAAGCGTATCGTGCCGCCCATGGGCAACGAGTGCATCACCCTGGTCAAGGACACCTCTCTAGCGCGGATCATTGCGCTGCAGGAGCTGATCTGGGCGGGACAGGCCTTTATGAAAGGCTCTCAGGGAATCTCCGGCGAGATCTGGCCGCTGTTCTTTACCGGCATCTACTATTTGGTGTTCACCGGCATTCTCACCATCCTGCTGGGACGGATCGAGAAAAAGCTGGACTATTTCCGCGCGTAAGGAGGTGGCAGATATGTCTGTTTTGGAAGTTTGCAATTTACAAAAGAGCTTTGATAAGCTGGAAGTGCTCAAGGACATCAACTTCTCTCTGGATCAGGGGCAGGTCATTTCCGTCATTGGCTCCTCCGGCAGCGGCAAGACGACCCTGCTGCGCTGTCTGAACTTTCTGGAGCGCCCCAACGGCGGCACCATCTCCGTCAATGGAGAAACGGTGTTTGATGCGGCCGACCCCCACACGGTCAGTGACAAGGAGCTGCGCAGAAAGCGCCTGCATTTCGGCATGGTGTTCCAGAACTTCAACCTGTTCCCCCAGTACAGCGCCCTGGGCAATGTCAAGCTTGCGCCGGAGCTGCTGGCGCAGGAGCGGCCGGATTTCCGCCAGAACCGCAAGCAGATCCTGGAGGAGATCGACCAGAACGCCCGGGAGCTGCTGGGACGCATGGGTCTTTCCACCCGGTTGGACTATCACCCCCACCAGCTTTCCGGCGGACAGCAGCAGCGTGTGGCCATCGCCCGGGCGTTGGCGCTGGCGCCGGATATCCTCTGCTTTGACGAGCCGACCTCTGCGCTGGACCCGGAGCTGACCGGCGAGGTGCTGCGGGTGATCCGGGGACTGGCCGACCAGCACACCACCATGATCATCGTCACCCACGAAATGCAGTTTGCCCGGGATGTGTCCAATCAGGTTCTGTTTATGGATCGGGGCGTGATCCTGGAGCGCGGTACGCCGGAGGAGGTTTTCGGCAACCCGAAGGAGGAGCGCACCCGACAGTTCCTTTCCCGCAGCGCGGATTAAAAATTCACGCTTTGGTAATTGATTTTTTTGTCGGAATATATTATTCTAAAATCACCACCCGTCTGTAAGGGTGGTGATTTTTGGTGTAATTTGTTGTTAATGGAGTTGCCATATGAAAAAAAGCGTTTGCAAAAAGCCGGCGGCGCTCTTGCTGCTGGCGGCGCTGCTGCTGGGCGTGCTGTCCGGCTGCGGAAAAAGCCAGGGGGGCTATAAAATCCTGGAGACCCTCCGGGAGGAGGAATATGCCATCGCCTGCCGAAAAGGCGATGTGGCGGGACAGTATATCCAAGCGGCGATCTCTGTGCTGGCGGCGCGGGGCGTGACCCATGAGCTGGCGCTGAAATATTTCGGAGCGGACGAAACGCAATTCACAGCGGATGAAAAGGCGCTGGACGAATTCAAGGACATCCCCACCCGGACGCTGATCATGGGGCTGGACGCCGGAGCGTATCCCATGAGCTATCAGGACGGCAAAAGCTATGCCGGCTTTGATGTGGAGCTGGCGCAGCGGGTCTGCGAGGAGCTGGACTGGGCGCTGCAATTCCAGCCCATCGACGAGGCGGAGGCCGTTACAGAGTTGAACGCCGGCAATGTGGATGTGGCCTGGGGTGGCATGAGTTTTGATGCGGAAAGCACCGGAAAAACGCTGGATGTGGGGCCAAGCTACCTCAGCAACAGTGTGCTCCTTGTGGTGAAGAAGGGCGATGGCCGCCGGGCGCTGAAAGGGCAGCCTCTTGGCGTGCCGGAAAACGGCGCGGCAAAGGCCGTGGTCAAGGCCGACGAGAAGCTGATGGGTACGGTGCAGAAGCTGCTGCTTCTGCCGGGAACCCAGGAGTGCTTTGCGGCGCTGGATGCGGGCAAATGCGCGGGCATCGTGGTAGACAGTGTGGCATTCCAAGCCAAAACAAGCTGAAAAAAGCACCCCGTGAGGGGTGCTTTTTTCATACAAACTTAGTTAACAGAGGTGCTGGGGATATAGCAGCTGCGCAGGGCATTTGCCCAAACGGCGTATTCATCCACAGTGAAATGCACACCGTCTGTGGAGGCGGCGTCCGGCAAAAATCCCGTGCTGTCCACCATTGGCGTGACCAGGTCGATGTACCAGATGCCGCGGCTTTCCGCCAACTGGAGCAGCGCCTGATTATAGGCGGAAATGCGCTCCATCGTAAAGGTGCCGCCGGCGGATTTGGCCGCCGTGACCGGCGTCAGGGACATGATGTAAATATCCGCCGTGGGCTGGGAGGCCTGGATCCGATCCAGCAGCAGGGCGTATTGCTGGCAGAAATACGCCGCGTCAAAGCCGATCTCATTGATACCCAGCAGGATATAGACCTTGCCGTATTTGCCGGCGGGCATTTGATCCACCAGAGAACCAGCGCCCAGCACTGTCATGCTGGTGGAGGCGAAAAAGTCGCCGGGCAGATTGCCGTAGGCGTGCAGGCCGTCCACCAGAGAGTTGCCCAGAAATGCCGCGTCGGCGAAAAAGTCATCCCCGGCGGGGGTGCTTTGGGCGGGGACCAGACCGCAGATAGGCGTTTCACTCAGGGCGCTTGCCAGCGGCTCCGGTGTGGGCGTGGGGGTCGGCGTGGGAGTTGGAGTCGGCTCCGCTTCCAGCGTGGGCGCGGCAGGGGTGACCTGGGGCGTGACAGAGGGCGTTGTGGCTGCGGGAATGCCGGACTTGGTGCTGCATCCGGCCAGCAGCAGGCCGGCCGCGACGATGGCGCAGGCTGCGGCGGCGGTTCGGGATCGTCTCATGAAAAACACCTCGTTTTTGTACTGATATACAATAGATATATGCAATATGCTGCTGCCAGTATACGCCATGGGGCTGTAGGATACAAGAAAAACTTGACTGACTTCTCCATGCGAACTTGGCTCTCCCCGTGGGAGAACTGTCGCCGCCGCAGGCGACTGAGAGGGTTTTGCAGGCAATCAATCCCACGGGGGCTTCAATGTTTACCCTCTCCGTCTTCGCTGCGCGCAGCCACCTCTCCCAGCGGGAGAGGCAAGACTGTCGAAAAACAGGCGGCCGGTGGAAAGCCCTCTCTGGGCTTTCCCATAGTATTTTGGCAGCGCCAAAGTACTCGGCGGAATGCGCAAAGTCAAAAAAGTCAAGGACTTTTTTGACAAGCGGAATAGAGAATGATATACTAAATCAGTTAAAGAAGATTTTGCTGAAAAACACAGATACCGGACGGGTTCCGGATTTTGACAAAAGGCGGTTTTGGACATATGTGGCTGGCAAGTGATTGGAAGGATTATGCCCTGCTGGATTGCTCCCGGGGCGAAAAGCTGGAGCGTTGGGGAGAGCACATTCTGGTGCGCCCGGATCCCCAGGCGATTTGGGACACGCCCCGCAGCGATCCCCGCTGGAAGCGCTTTGACGCCCGATATCACCGCAGCGACAAGGGCGGCGGCGGCTGGGAAAAACGCCGTCTGCCGGAGGCATGGCAGCTGCGTTATAAGGAGCTGTGCTTTAATGTGCGCCCGATGAACTTCAAGCACACAGGCGTGTTTCCGGAGCAGGCGGCAAACTGGGATTGGGCCATGGCCAAGATCCGCAATGCGGGGCGCCCTATTCGGGTGCTGAATCTGTTTGCCTATACCGGCGCGGCCACGGTGGCTGCGGCCAAGGCGGGAGCGAGTGTCTGCCATGTGGACGCGGCCAAGGGCATGGTCGCCTGGGCAAAGGACAACGCCGTTTCCTCCGGCGTGGCGGACAGACCCATCCGCTGGATCGTGGATGACTGCGTGAAGTTCGTGGAGCGGGAGATCCGCCGGGGCAGACAGTACGATGCGATCATCATGGATCCTCCCAGCTATGGGCGCGGCCCCTCCGGCGAGGTCTGGAAGCTGGAGGAAAAGCTCTGGCCCTTTGTCAGCCTGTGTACCCAGGTGCTCAGCGACGCCCCGCTGTTTGTGCTCATCAATGCCTACACCACCGGCCTTGCCCCGGCAAGCCTGACCTATATTGCCGAAAGCGTCTTTACCAAGCGCTTTGGCGGTCATGCGGAAAGTCAGGAGCTGGGACTGCCGGTGGAATGCAATGGCCTGGCACTGCCCTGCGGCGTCAGCTGCCGCTGGGAGCGCTGAAGCGCAAGGAAAGGAAAAACCGATGGAAGCCTTTATCAAACTGGAAAATGTCCGTTTTCGCTACCCGGAAGCCCGGCAGGACGCCCTTTGCGGCGTGAACCTGGAGATCCAAAAGGGCAGCTTTGTGGCGGTGCTGGGACATAACGGCTCGGGAAAATCCACCCTTGCCAAGCATTTGAACGCCATTTTGCTGCCCACGGACGGCCGGGTGCTGGTCAACGGCCGGGACACCCGGGACGAGGCGGGCTTGCTGGAGCTGCGCCGCACGGTGGGCATGGTGTTCCAGAACCCGGATAACCAGATGGTGGCCAATGTGGTGGAGGACGATGTGGCCTTTGCCCCGGAAAACCTTGGGGTAGAGCCGGAGGAGATCCGCCGCCGGGTAGATGACGCCCTGCGCCAGGTGGGGATGTATGAGTTTCGGCTTCATGCCCCCCATATGCTCTCTGGCGGTCAGAAGCAGCGGGTGGCCATTGCCGGCGTGATCGCCATGCACCCGGAGTGCATCGTGCTGGACGAACCAACCGCCATGCTGGATCCCGCCGGCCGGCGGGAGGTACTGGAGGCCATGGAGCAGCTGCGCAAAACGGGCATTACCATCGTGCTGATCACCCATCACATGGATGAGGTCATCGGCGCGGATCGCCTGATCGTCATGTCCGAGGGCAATGTTGTGGCGGACGGCACGCCGGCCGCGGTGTTCTGCCAGGTGGAACGGCTGCGTGAGCATGGGCTTGCCGTACCGGCGACCACGGAGCTGCTGTGGCGGCTGAATCAAAAGGGATTTTCCCTGCCGCTGGATGCGCTGTCTCCGGAGGCCTGTGCCGAAGCGATCCGTAAGGCAATACATTAAAAAAGGAGCGGGAACGCAATGGCAGAAATTCAAGTCTCCGCCCTGTGCCATACCTATGGCCAGGGAACCCCATTTGAAAAAACAGCGGTGGATCATGTGGATCTGACCATCCCGGCGGGACAGCTGGTCGGCGTGATCGGACACACCGGAAGCGGAAAATCCACCTTTATTCAGCATTTGAACGGGCTGCTGCAGCCCACCTCCGGCCAGGTGCTTCTGGACGGACGGGATATTCACGAGACCAAGCGCGCCACGCTGGCGGCGCGGTTCAAGGTCGGGCTGGTGTTTCAGTACCCGGAATACCAGCTGTTTGAGGAAACCGTGGAGCGGGACATTGCCTTTGGCCCCCGGAACATGGGGCTTGGCGCAAAGGATGTGGAAAAATCCGTTGCGGAGGCCGCGCGCTTTGCCGGCGTGCCGGAGGAACTGATGCAGCAGTCGCCGCTGGAGCTTTCCGGCGGCCAAAAGCGCCGGGTGGCCATTGCCGGCGTGATCGCCATGCGCCCGGAGGTGCTGATCCTGGACGAGCCTACGGCGGGGCTGGATCCCGCCAGCCGGCGCAGCGTGCTGGAAAACATCCGGGATTACCACAAGGCCACCGGGGCGACCATTCTGCTGGTCACCCACGATATGGACGAGATCGCCGCGCTGGCGGATCGGCTGCTGGTGTTTTCCGGCGGTAAGCTGGTCATGGACGGCAGCCCGGCGGAGGTCTTTTCCCGGGATGCCGAGCTGACGGCGCTGCACCTGGATGTGCCCCACGCCACGGCGCTGGCGGCCAGCCTGCGGCGAGCGGGGCTGGCGCTCCCGGAGGGAATCTATACCATGGATCAGCTGGAGCAGGCGGTTCTGGCCTGCGGAAAGGGGGGCGCTTCATGCTGAAAGACATCACTCTGGGACAGTATTTTCCCGGCGACAGTGTGGTACATAAGCTCGACCCCCGCACCAAGCTGCTGCTGACGCTGCTGTACATCGTGCTGCTGTTTGTGGCAAGGGAGTCCGCGCTGCCCTATGTGCTGCTGGCGCTGTGTCTGGTGGCGGCGGTGGCGGTTTCCCGCCTGCACCCCAAGACGATTTTTCGCGGCTTGCGGCCACTGGTGCTGGTGGTGCTGCTTACCGCAATTTTGAATATGTTCTTCACCCCCGGTACGCCGATTTTCAGTTTGGGCGTGCTGCATCCCACCTGGGAGGGCCTGCGCCATGCGATCTTCATGCTGGTGCGGATCGTGCTGCTGGTCTGCGGCACCTTTTTGCTGACCTATACCACCAGCCCCATCGCTCTGACGGACGGCATGGAAAGTCTGCTTTCTCCCCTGAATAAACTGCATTTTCCGGTGCATGATCTGTCCATGATGATGAGTATCGCCCTACGCTTTATCCCCACCCTGATCGAGGAGACGGACAAGATCATGTCCGCCCAGAAGGCGCGCGGTGCAAACTTCGAGACCGGAAAGCTCACCGAGCGCGCCAAAGCCCTGATTCCCCTGCTGGTGCCGCTGTTTGTCAGCGCGTTCCGCCGGGCGGATGAGCTGGCCATCGCCATGGAATGCCGCTGCTATCACGGCGGCGAGGGGCGCACCCGCATGAAGCGGCTGGTTTTCGCCCGCCGGGATGTGCTGGGCGCGATCATCGGCGCGGCGATCGCCGTGGTCATGATCCTGCTTCGGGTCAAGGGACTTTGAAAACGCCGGGAGGATTTATGCAGAATATTGCGATCAAGCTTCGATATGACGGCTCCGCCTACCACGGCTGGCAGGTGCAGAAAACCATTGCCACCGTGGGCGAAACGGTGGAGCAGGCGCTTTCCCGGGTCTGCGGGCATCCCGTAAAGCTGACGGGCTGCGGCCGGACAGACGCGGGGGTACACGCTCTGCGGTACTGCGCCAATTTCCGCACGGACAGCCGGATCCCCCTGGACAAGCTGCCACTGGCGGTGAATTGTCACCTGCCCGATGACATTGCGGTTTCCGCCGCCTGCCGGGTGGAGGATGACTTCAACGCCATCGGCTCCTGTATCCAGAAAGAGTATATTTATCGCATCCACAATGCCAGGATCCGGGATCCCTTTTGGGAAAAGCGGGTGTGCTTTTACCCCGCGCCGCTGGATGTGGAGGCGATGATCCGCGCCGGTCTTGCCTTTGAGGGCACCCACGACTTCGCCGCCGTGCGCAGCGTGGGGACCGAGACCCGCACCACCGTGCGCACGGTACACTGGTGCCGCGCCAAACGGGAGGGCGACCAAATCACCATTGCGGTGTGCGCGGACGGCTTTCTATATAATATGGTACGGGCAATCGTGGGGACAATGGTATACGCCTCCCACGGCAAGCTGCGGCCGGAGGACATTCCGGCGCTGCTGGAGACCCGGAACCGCCGGCTGACCGGGCCGACCATGCCGCCCCAGGGGCTGTATATGAACCGACTGTGGTACGATGGCCCGGCGGGGGAGATGATGCTCCCGGCGGCGCAGCGGCAGGCGCCGGCTCCCGGGGAATTTCCCAAAGAAATTTGATGGTTTTGTCTATGCAAAAGCAAAAAACCATGCTACAATGATGTAATTCACCTGTCAAAAACGGTACGGAGAAGCAGGGTTTCATGGAAGATCAAAAAAGAAAACGGAATACTTTGCCGCATCTTAGCGGAAAGCGTGTGATTGCGCTGGTGATCCTGCTGGCGGTCTGCGTTGGCCTGATTTTTGGCTATGTCCACTCCGGCAGCGTTTCCGGCGAGGAGGAAACGGTGGATGGCGCATTCCGCTATGAGGCGGGAAGCGACCAGACCTTTGCTGTGGTGGGCGACGGCCTTGCGGTGGCGTCCTCCACGGGGATCGCGCTGTTTGACGGCAACGGCACCAGCGTGGTGCAGAAGATCTATTCCATGTCCCAGCCGGCCATTGCTTCGGCCGGCGGACGGGCGGCGTTTTTTGATGTGGGCGGCACCAGCCTGCGCGTGGCGGATCTGGAGGGGAACTACACCGTTCTGGATACGGAGGAAAGCATCATCTCCGTTACCGCCAACGAAAACGGCTGGCTGGCGGTCTGCACGGAGGAGGCCGGTTATAAAGGCCAGGTCACGATCTATAACAGCGATTGGGAGCCGGTGTACCGCTGGCACTCCGGCGAGGGCTATCTGCTCAAGGCGGAGATCCGCCCGGACAGCCGCGGTTTTGCGGTGCTGTCTCTGACAGCCGATGGCGGAAAGGTGCAGCTGTTTTCCCTTCAGGAAGACGAGCCGGTCGGCGCATACGAGGCGGCGGGAACGCTGCTGTTTGACCTGCACTGGTGCAGCGGCAGCAGGCTTTGCGCCCTGTCGGAGGACGGCGCGTATTTTATCGCGGACGATGGGGAGGAAATCTCCCAATATGACTTCCAGGGCAGCACGCTGGTGGACTACAATATGAACGGCAGCGGCTTTGTGGCTCTTTGCCTGAGCAAGTACCGTGCCGGCGGCGAGACACGGCTGGTCACCCTGGATCAGGGCGGCGAGCTTGCCACCCTGGAGACCCAGCGGGATCTGGTGGGAATGGACTGCTCCGGCAAACAGATCTTGCTGCAATTTTCCGATGGCCTTGCGCTGGCGGATCGCGGTCTGGAGCTGCGGGAGCAGGAGGTGTCTGTGCTGGGCGTCAAGCGGGCGCTGCTTCGCCCCCGGGGAGATGTGTTCCTCCTGTCGGCCTATTCCGCGGAGCTTTACCAGTAACAGCACTTTTCCCGCGCAGTTTCCCGCAAGAAAAACAGCGTAAAAAACGCGGCGGCGTTTTGGAATATTACGATAGACCAAGAAAGAGAGATTAGGTGTTTCCATGAGAGTGATCTTAGAACTTGTGATGGTGGCGATCATCGCCTTTTGTGCATGGTCCGGGCGGAAAAAGGGCATGATTATGGGGATCGGCGGCATAGTCCTGATCATAGTATCCCTGTATGGCGGCAGCTTGCTGAGCAATACATTTTCCCACGATGTCGTGCCGGCGCTGCGCCCCTTCCTCAGCGGCTATACGGAAACGGTCATCAACCGGGAGGAAAACGGTGTGCTGGCCGATCTGGGCTGGGATGACTCCGACCTGTCTGTGGAGGATCTTTTGAAAGAAAACCCCGACCAGAAGGAGACCTTTGCCCAGAGCGTGTTTACCCATGTGGGACTGTCCGACGGCGTGGCAAAGGAGCTTTCCGCCGATGCTCTGGAATATGCTGATAACAACGAGGTGTCCATTCGGGACGCGGTGGTAGAGGTGTTCTGCGCCAGAACTGCCTATGTGGCGGCGCTGCTGTTGTTTTTCCTGTTGCTGTATATCGCCCTGACGGTGATCGTAAATATTACCAATTTCAGCTATAAGCTGCCCAATCGGGAGAGAACAGACCGCGTTGTGGGTCTGATCCTGGGGCTTGTGACCGGCGTGCTGCTGTGCAGCGTGATCGGCTGGTTCCTGCACTATACCGGTGCGGTGATCCCCCAGGAGACCATCTCCAAAACGGTGCTGACCCGGCTGTTCAGTCGGCTGAGCATCGTGAGCATTTTCCTTGGGGCATGAGGAAAGCTCTGCCCCCTGTTCCGAGAAAGGAGTTGATACCCCATGCAGAGTACCATTTGTTCCCGCTGCAAGAAGAATCCGGCAGTGGTCTTTATTACCAAAGTAGAAAACGGCGTGGCCAAAAACGAGGGGCTGTGCCTGAAGTGCGCCCGGGAGCTGCACATCAAGCCCGTGGACGATATCATCAGTAAAATGGGTCTGTCTGACGAGGAGCTGGAGGGCCTGAGTTCCGAGATCATGGATACCATGGGCAGTATGTTCAGCGGCGGTATGGAGGGTCTGATGGAAATGGCCAACAGCGACGAGGAGGACGGCGAGGACGATGTGGGAAAAACCGCCACATTTCCGTTCCTGAACCGGCTGTTTGGCAACCAGAACCAGCCGGAGGACGCCTCTGCCGATGTCCCCACTGCCGAAAATGGCGCGCCCAAGACCCCCGGCAAGGAGAAAAAGGAGCACGCCAAGGGCAGCAAGCGGAAGTTTTTGGAAAACTACTGCATCCACCTGACCGCCCGGGCAAGAGAGGGCAAGCTGGATCGGATGATCGGTCGGCAGGATGAGCTGGAGCGGGTGATCCAGATCCTGAACCGCCGGCAGAAGAACAATCCCTGCCTGATCGGTGAGCCGGGCGTGGGTAAGACCGCCATTGTGGAGGGGCTTGCCCAGCGTATCGTGGAGGGCAATGTGCCCTACAAGCTGCTGGACAAGGAAGTGTATATGCTGGATCTGACCGCTCTGGTGGCCGGAACCCAGTTCCGCGGCCAGTTTGAAAGCCGCATGAAAGGCCTTTTGGAGGAGATCCGGAAAAACGGAAACATCATCCTGGTCATTGACGAGGTACACAATCTGGTCGGCGCGGGCGATGCGGAGGGCAGCATGAATGCGGCCAATATCCTTAAGCCCGCCCTGAGCCGCGGCGAGATCCAGGTGATCGGCGCTACTACCTTTGCCGAGTACCGCAAGCACATTGAAAAGGACTCCGCGCTGGAGCGCCGCTTCCAGCCGGTCACGGTGGCGGAACCGTCCATTGCCGACAGCATCGCCATTCTGGAGGGGGCAGCGCCCTATTACGAGAATTATCATCAGGTCACCATTCCCAAGGAAATGTGCCGTCAGGCGGTGCTGCTTTCCGAGCGGTACATCACAGACCGCTTCCTGCCGGATAAGGCCATCGACCTGATCGACGAGGCTTGCTCCGATGTGAACCTGAAAAACAAGGAACTGGCGCGGATCGCCGCCATCGACCGGGAGCTGGCAGACCTGGACAAGGAACGGGAACTGCTCATGGCCGATGCGGAGGATCCCCACTATGAGCGTCTGGCCGAAATCCGCAGCCGCAGCCTGCAGCTGACCAACGAGAGCAATGTCTGCAAGGCGAAAGGTAAGCCTGTGCTGGGTACCGAAAACCTGGCGCGGATCATCGAGCTTTGGACAAAGATCCCCGCAAGCAGCATCCGGGAGGATGAGTTCCACCGGCTGGCCGGACTCAACGCCCGGCTCAAGACCCGCATCATCGGGCAGGACGCGGCGGTGGACGCTGTTTGCGCCGCCATCAAGCGCAACCGGGTGGGACTTTCCCCCAAGAGAAAGCCCAGCAGCTTTATCTTCGTGGGCAGTACCGGCGTGGGCAAGACCGAGCTGGTCAAGCAGCTGGCGCAGGATCTGTTCGACAGTCCGGAAAGCCTGGTGCGGCTGGATATGTCCGAGTACATGGAAAAGCACGCCGTGTCCCGGATCATCGGCTCGCCCCCGGGCTATGTGGGCTATGACGAGGCGGGACAGCTCACGGAAAAAATCCGCCGCAGACCCTACAGCGTCGTGCTGTTCGATGAGATTGAAAAGGCGCACCCCGATGTGCTGAATGTGCTGCTGCAAATTCTCGATGACGGCCGGATCACCGACGCCCAGGGGCGCACGGTGAACTTTGAAAACACCGTTATCATCATGACCACCAATGCCGGCAGCGACAAGAAAAACGGCAGCATGGGCTTTGGACAGAGCTTTAACGAGCAGACCCGGGAGCGCTCCATGAAAGCGCTGCAGGAGTTCCTGCGTCCGGAGTTCATCAACCGCGTGGATGAGATCATCTGCTTCAACCGGCTGACGGAGGAGGATATCCGCCGCATCACCGTACTGATGCTGGAGGAGCTGAAAGCTGTCATGGCGGAAAAGGGCATGGAGCTGCGCTATGACGACGCGGTCGTCAGCTATCTGGCGGAAAAGAGCTACAGCCTGACCTACGGCGCGAGAAATCTCCGCCGGCAGATCCAGAAGGAGCTGGAGGACCCCATTGCCGCAGAGCTGGTGGATCACCTGCAGGGCAAGGCCTCTTCCGTTGGCGTAACGGTAAAGGACGGCAAGCTGGAGATCCTGGCGGTATAACGATATCAATAGAAACAAAAAATCTACCCGATCTGTGTCAGACAGGTCGGGTAGATTCTTCTCTGGGTCACAGCCTCAGGCGTGAAGACAGATCCAGTAGATCAGGCCATAGATCGCGCCGGCCACATGGCCATAGACGATCACAGGTCCGGCGATGGTGAACATCTTGACGGCGGTGCCGGTGATGTAGCCCTCACTTTTGAACTCCAGCGCCGGCGCGACCATGGCGTTGGCAAAGCCGGTGATGGGCACCAGCGTACCGGCGCCGCCGAAGCCGGCGATCTTGTCGTACACGCCAAGCCCGGTCAGCACAGCGCCCAGCAGGATCATGGTCACGGAGGTGGAAGCGGCGGCGTCCGCCGTGTCCAGATACAGCCCCCAGAAGTGCAGCACCAGCTGGCCGATGCAGCACAGCAGACCGCCGGCCACAAAGGCCTTGCCCACATCCTTCCACAGCGGGGAGGGTGGGCTTTTGCGCCGGACATAGTCCAGATATTCCTTGTTTGTCATCTTCATAAAAAAACCTCCCGATGTCCATAGTATGGACAGGGGAGGCCGGGTTTATTTGGCGCGGCGCGGGGAAGCGGTTTACATCTCCACGGAGATGTTGTCCACGCCGTTTTTTTCAAATTCGCAGAGATATTCCTCCATGCGGGAGCGCAGCTCCTTGAGGTCGTTGGGATCCAGATGCTCCGCATCCATATCCCGGCGGGAGAGCTCCTCGGCCAGAATGTCAAAGAAAACGCCGTCCTCATAGTCGGCGATGGCCTCGTGGATGCCGCCGTCCTCATATGCGCGGGAGGGATAGCAATGCCCCCGCCAGACCTGCGCCAGCGTAGGCATAGCGGCCTGGCCGCAGTAAGAAAAGATTTTTTCCTGCAGCTTGTCGTAATCTACAATGCGGTCGGTTCCTCTGGTGGAGTTCATGATCCAGTTTCCAGTGTAGACCAGATCCAGCAGCAGCCGGTATTCGGTTTGGCTCAGTTCGATCTGCATAAGGGTTCCCTCCTTCGGATGCGTTTTTGGATGAACTGTTGTACCAATATTATACCAAGACCGGCAGGAAATTGCCACATATAGGACAGATAAAATTTTACCTTGTAATCAGGACGAATTTGGAATATTATATAGAGTGATAGTTTATGCGTTTGTGCAAAAAAATTCGGGAGGGAGTGCATCCCTTGGATAACAGACCTATTGGTATTTTTGACTCCGGACTCGGCGGTTTAACGGCTTATACCGTCCTGCGCCGGGAGCTGCCCGGAGAAAACATGATATTTTTCGGCGATTCCGGCCGTGCGCCCTATGGCGGACGGGAGCGGGAACAGCTGATACATATGGGAAAGCAGAATATGCAGCTGCTGGCGGACCGGGGCGTAAAGGCCGTGGTGATCGCCTGCGGCACGATCAGCAGCACGGCGCTTGCACAGCTGCGGCAGTTGTGGCCGGAAATCGCCATTCGCGGCGTGGTCGAGGATGCCGCCCGGGAAACGGCGCAGCGCTCCGCCAGCGGGCGGGTGGGGGTGATCGCCACTCGCGCCAGCATCCAAAGCGGCGCGTTTGCCGCCGCCATTCGCCGCTGCCGGCCGGAGAGCCACATCACGGCGGTCGCCTGTCCCGGCTTTGTGCCGCTGATCGAGGCGGGCAGATTCGGCCCCGATGCGCCGGAGGCAAAGCAGGTCGTGGAGCGGGAGCTGGAGGAGATCCGCCGCGCGGCGGTGGACACGCTGCTGCTGGGCTGCACCCATTTTCCCCTGCTGGCGCCGCAGATCTCCGCGTATTTAGGCGAAAGCACCGTTTTGATCGACAGCGGCGCGGAGGCCGCTTTGGCTATGGCGCGGGAGCTGCGGGAAAACAATTTGCTGGCGGAGCGCGAAAAGGGCAGTACCCAGTTTCTTGTCAGCGGGGATCCGGAGGCCTTTGCCGCCTCGGCCAGAAATTTTCTGGGGGAGGATATCCGGGCGGATGTGACCGGCCTGCCCCCCATGCCGCTGTAAGAGAAAAGGAGAACAGACCATGAATAGAAAGATGAAGGATGTGCTCATTTCCGTGACCGGGATCCAAAGCGGGGAGGACAGCGTTCAGGAGGACAGGATCGAGCTGGAGACCGAGGGGAAATATGCCTACGACCCGGAGCAGTCCTACTTTATCTATCAGGAAAGCGAGTTGACCGGGCTGGAGGGCACCAGCACCTGCTTTACCATCAACCCCAAAAAGGTCATCATGTCCCGGGAGGGAAATGTGAACACCCGCATGGTATTTGAGGAGGGCAAAAAGCACAGCTTTATTTACGAGACACCCTATGGCGCGGCGACCATGGGCGTGAACACCAACCGTGTCCGGCAGCGTATGGACGAGCATGGCGGCGAGCTGGAGATCAACTATGTGGTGGATTATGACCACGCCGTTGTGGGACGCAATACCTTCAAAATCCAGGTAAAAGAAGTAAAAAAGGACGATGTGAGATGCTGAATCTGATTGAAAATACAAAGCAGGAGATCACCGATCTGCTGCAAAAGGCCTATGAAAAAGCGGCGGCAGCGGGACAGCTGCCCGCCGGCGCGGTGCTTACCGGCACGGTGGAGATCCCCAAGGACACCCAAAACGGAGACTATGCCGCCAACCACGCCATGGTGGGGGCAAAGGCGCTGCGCTGCGCCCCCCGGAAGATCGCGGAAACGCTGGTCGCCCATCTGGAGCTGGAGGGCAGCAGCTTTTCTGCTGCGGAGGTCGCCGGTCCGGGCTTTATGAACTTCCGGCTGGACAGCCGCTGGTATGGTAATGTCCTCGCCGGGATCGAGGCCGCCGGGGAAAGCTATGGCCGCAGCGACAGCCTTGGCGGGAAAAAGTACATGGTGGAATTCGTTTCCGCCAACCCCACCGGTCCCATGCACATGGGCAACGCCCGGGGCGGCGTGCTGGGCGATACTCTGGCGGCCGTGCTAGACTATGCTGGGGCAAAGGTCTGGCGGGAGTTCTATGTCAACGACGCCGGCAACCAGATCGCCAAGTTTGCCGCCAGTCTGGAGGCGCGTTATCTCCAGATTATTCTGGGGGAGGACGCCGTGCCGTTCCCGGAGGACGGCTACCAGGGCGAGGACATCAAGCTGCTGGCAAAGGCCTTTTACGAGCAGGAGGGCGACCGCTGGCAGGCGGAGCCGGAGCAGGCGCGTCGGGACGCTTTGGCCAAATTCGGCCTGGAACAGAACATCCCCCGGATGCAGCGGGATCTGGAGCGCTACGGCATCCACTATGACAAGTGGTTTTTTGAATCCGAGCTGTATGCTGCCAATTATGTGGAGGACACCGTCGGGGAGCTGACTGCCCGAGGCTGGACCTATGAAAAAGAGGGTGCGCTGTGGCTCAAGACCGCCCAGCTGCTGGCGGAGCATTACCGCAAGGCCGGCAAAAAGGAAAAGGACATCGAAAAGCTGGATCTGAAGGACGATGTGTTGCGCCGCGCCAACGGCTTTTATACCTATTTTGCCGCGGATATCGCCTATCACCGGAACAAGTTCGCCCAGCGTGGTTTTGACCAGGTCATCGACATCTGGGGCGCGGATCACCACGGCCATGTGGCGCGGATGAAAGCGGCGCTGGATGCGCTGGGGCTCAACGGCAGCGAGCATCTGGATGTGGTGCTGATGCAGCTGGTGCGCCTGGTGCGCAACGGCCAGCAGGTGAGAATGTCCAAGCGCACCGGAAAGGCCATCTCCCTTTCCGACCTGCTGGATGAGATCCCCGTGGATGCGGCGCGGTACTTCTTCAACTCCAAGCCGGATACCCAAATGGACTTTGACCTGGATCTGGCCATCCGTCAGGACAGCGAGAACCCGGTGTACTATGTCCAGTACGCCCACGCCCGGATCTGCTCACTGCTGTCCATGCTGGCGGAGGAGGGCTTTGCTGTCCCCCGCGCGGCGGAGGTGGATGCAGGCCTGCTGCAAACGGAGCAGGAGCAGGAGCTGATCAAGGCGCTGGCCGCCCTGACGGAGGAGATCCGCGTGGCCGCCGCGCAGTATGATCCCAGCCGCCTGAACCGCTATGTGACCGATCTGGCCGGTCGCTTCCACCGGTTTTATAATGTCTGCCGCCTGAAGGGCGAAGCGCCGGAGCTGCTCCGCGCCCGCCTGCTGCTGGTGGACAGCACCCGCCGGGTCATCGCCATCACTCTTGGCATTTTGGGCGTGACCGCGCCGGAAAAAATGTAAGCCGGCAGTCGGAAAAAGCAAGCGAAATAATACACTGCTGCGCCCCTGGGGGAAGTTTCCTCCAGGGGCGCAGGTCGTCTTGCCAATATGCGATGTAACGGGGTGCCTGCCCTGGACTCTCCTCTTGGGAAAGCTGAAGCTGTCGAAAAACAGGCAGTCAGTAGAAAACTTCGCAGCAGCGGTGGAGTTTGAGGGGGGGCAAGACCCGCCTCAATCAGATAGACCGCCGTGGAAAGTCCCTCTTGGCTCTCCCTTTGGGAGAGCTGTCACCGCAGGAGACTGAGAGGGGGTTGCAGACAATCAAGCCCCCGGGTTCTGTGGGCTGGTCATGTTTCCCATCTCCGTCTTCGCTGCGCTCAGCCACCTCTCCCAAAGGGAGAGGCGAGGCTGGCAAAGAGGTAAGCTGAAAGCCCGAAGCAAAATCCGGTGATTTGCTTCGGGCTTTTGTAATATACGGCTTGGTGCGCTTATGTGTCCTGTTGGGTTTTCAGAAAGAGAATAAACTGCTCGGCGCAGCGCTTGTTTTCCGCGTTGAGCGTGTTCCAGTGCTGCAAGTGCTGCTTTTGCGCCTCCGTCAGCGTTGCGGCGGCAGTATCCTCCGCAAAGAACTGCGACAACGAAATGCCAAAGCCGCCGCACAGCTTTTCCAGAGTGGGGACAGAGGGGATGGTGCCTTTGTGCATCATGGCATTTAAGGTGGAGTAGGTAACGCCGCTTTCCTTTGCCAAACGATAATAGGTCCAGGAATAGGCGGCGCATAAATCCTTGATTCGCTGAACAACATCCATACCGGGCAAAACCATCCGCTCCCATCCAATAAAATTGAGTATATTCTACACGGTAAGCCACAATATCGTTAGATGAATAGTTTCGTTATAAAATGTTGACTTTATAACGATATGATGGTATATTGAAAAGGAAAAATGCAATATTTTGCAGAAAGGAGAAATAATGTAAACCATCCCTGGAAAAGGTTTTCATTATATGTAATTGATATGGCAATGATAAAATGTCCCGAATGCGGTAAAGATGTTTCCGATAAAGCAAAAGCTTGTCCAAACTGCGGTACCCCTATAGATACAAACATTTATTGCCCTAAATGCGGAAGCAGTGATTGTTCCATAATTAGTGGGGCTTCTAAGGTGGCGTCTGTGGCAATGTTTGGCATTTTTGCCGCAAATAAGGTCAGAAGCAGCTATAAGTGCAATAACTGTGGACATAAGTTCTAGCGAAGTATCATATGCAGTTGTAAAGAACATCCATCTTATGATGGGTGTTTTTTATGTTTGGAGAGATTCCGATGCTTTTCCCCTTTTTTCAAAATTGACAGGGCGGCGCGGCTTGGTTATACTGAAAGCAGAAGAAAAATCCTGCTGCCGGGCAGGGGGAAAGGAGGAGTCATGGACTGGAAAATTCTGCAATTGCAGCCGGAGCTGCGCCCCTTTGCCGGGGCGATCGAAGCCCGCATGGCGCATCTGGCGCAGACGAAGCAGCGGCTGCTGGCGCCGGGGCAGAAGCTGGTGGATTTTGCCAACGGCCACCTGTACTATGGCCTGCACCGGATGCAGGACGGCTGGGTGTATCGGGAGTGGGCGCCGGGGGCGCAGGCGCTGCACCTGATCGGGGATTTTAACGGTTGGGATCGGTCGCGGCACCCGCTGCGCCGTCTGGAAAACGGAAGCTGGGAAATTCATCTGCCGGGGCGGGACAGCCTGCGCCACCTCTCCCGGTACAAGGTCTGTGTGACCGCCGGGGGACGGCAGGAGGACAAAATGCCCCTGTACTGCCGCTGCACCCGGCAGGACCCGGAAACCGGCGGCTTTTCCGCCGTGGTCTGGGCGCCGGAAAGCCCCTACCGATGGCAGAACACCGCCTTTGCCCCGGCGCGGGAGCTGCCGCCGTTGATCTACGAGGCCCATGTGGGCATGAGCGCGGAGGAGGGGCGGGTGGCGTCCTACCGGGAATTTGCCGACTCCGTCCTGCCCCGCATCCAGGCGGGAGGCTACAACACCGTGCAGCTGATGGCGGTGATGGAGCACCCCTATTATGGCTCCTTTGGCTATCATGTGAGCAATTTTTTCGCGGCGTCCTCCCGCTTTGGCACGCCGGACGACTTGAAATATCTGGTCGATCGCGCCCACGGGCTGGGGCTGCGGGTGCTGCTGGATCTGGTACACTCCCATGCGGTCAAAAACACGCTGGAGGGCATCCATTGCTTTGACGGCACGCCGGAGCAGTTTTTCAAGCCCGGCGCGGCCGGGGATCACCCGGCCTGGGGCAGCAAGCTGTTTGACTATGGCAAAAGCGGCGTGCTGCATTTTCTGCTGTCCAACCTCAAGTTCTGGCTGGAGGAGTACCGTCTGGATGGCTTCCGCTTTGACGGCGTGACCAGTATGCTCTACCATGACCACGGGCTGGGCGTCGCCTTTACCGAGCCGGCCTGCTATTTTTCTCCCAACACAGATGCGGACGCGGTGACCTATCTCCAGCTGGCAACAGAGCTGATCCACGAGCTTTCGCCCCGGGCGCTGCTGGTGGCGGAGGACATGAGCGCCATGCCGGGAATGTGCCTGCCGGTTTCCGCTGGCGGCATCGGCTTTGATTACCGCCTGAGCATGGGGCTGCCGGATTATTATATCCGCACGATCCGGGAACGCAGGGACGGCTGCTGGGATATGTCCCGGCTCTGTTGGGAGCTGACGGCAAAGCGGAACGGCGAAAAGCGCATTGCCTATGCCGAAAGCCACGATCAGGCCTTGGTGGGAGATCAGACCCTGATGTTTCGGCTGGCCGGAGCGGAGATGTACACGGGGATGTGCCGGAACCGGGAAAATCTGGTTATTGAGCGCGCCATGGCGCTGCACAAGATGATCCGGTTGGTGACCATTTCCGCCGGTGGGGAAGGCTATTTGAATTTCATGGGCAACGAGTTCGGCCACCCGGAGTGGATCGACTTTCCCCGGGAGGGCAACGGCTGGAGCTATGCCTATGCCCGGCGGCAGTGGTCCCTGGCGGAGCGGGAGGAGCTGCGCTATGGCCAGCTGGGCGCCTTTGACCGGGCGATGGTATGCCTGTTTCGGGACGAGATGCTGCTTGCCGGCGCACCGGCGCGGTGCCTGCGGCTCCACGAGGCGGATCAGCTTTTGCTGTTTGCCCGCAGGGACTATCTTTTCCTGTTCAACTTTCACCCCAGCCGCTCCCAGCCGGCGCTGTATGTGCCGGCTCCGGCGGGACGCTACCGGGTGGTGCTTTCCACGGACGAGCCGCGCTTCGGCGGACAGGGACGCATCAGCGGCACGGTGACCTATTCCGCCGAAGCCGGGGAGCAGGGGGGATTTTTGATCTATCTCCCGGCGCGCACCGGCGCGGTTTTGAAAAAGCTGAAAACATAAATTATATTGTATCGTACAAGGAGGTCGTTTTTTATGAAAACCCTGATTGCCTACTACTCCCGCGCGGGAGAGAACTACTTTGGCGGTGCTTACCGGCACATTGCCGTTGGCAACACGGAAAAGGCGGCAAAAATGCTGGCGGAGTTGACCGGCGGGGAGCTGTTCCAGATCCGGCAGCAGGAGCCGTATTCGGACGACTACCAGACCTGCATTGCCCAGGCCAAGGCGGATCTGCAGCACCATGCCAGACCGGCGCTGGTCGCCCCGCCGGAGAGTCTGGAGGACTATGGGGAGATCTATCTGGGATACCCCAACTACTGGGGCACGATGCCCATGGCGGTCTACAGCTTTTTGGAGCGGTATGACCTGCAGGGAAAGACCATCCATCCCTTCTGCACCCATGAGGGCAGCGGGCTTTCCCGCACGGAGCAGGACATTCAAAAAGCGGCAAAGGGCGCAAAAGTCACAAAGGGACTTGCCCTTTACGGCAGCAATGTGGACAGTGCAAAGCCCGCGCTGGCGGACTGGGTGCAGGAGGTCGGCACGGATGGAGTGTAAGGAAGAGCGGGTCGATCTGCGAAAGACCGGCCCCCAGGAGCAGGCGGAAGCCAGACGCTGCACGGAGCTGCTGTTCCGGCTCAACCACACCATGCCGATGACAGAGGAATATCAGCAGCTGCTGCGCCAGCTGTTTGGCGAAAATCTGGGCGCCGGAAGCTCCATTGCCCCGCCGCTGCAGGGCGCCTGTGTCAGTTCCATGCGGATCGGGAAGAATGTGTTTATCAACTCCAATTTGCTGGCCATGGCCCGGGGCGGTATTACCATTGAGGACAATGTGATGATCGCGGCCAATGTGCAGCTGCTTTCCAATAACCATGACCCCTATGACCTTTGGGTCCTGCCGTGCAAGCCGGTACATATTCGGGAATTTGCCTGGATCGGCGCGGGCGCGACCATCCTGCCCGGCGTTTGCGTGGGGCGTCATGCAGTGGTGGGCGCCGGCGCGGTGGTCACAAAGGATGTGCCGGACTATGCCGTTGCGGTTGGCAATCCGGCGCGCGTGGTCAAAATGCTGGATCCGGAAAAATTTGAGAAAAACCCGGAGTAAACAGCGTTTTTCTGATAGAGATTTGGCGGACGGTTTTTACAAATCGCCCGTCAAGTTGTTTCCTCGGCGCATAGATTCCGCGCGTCTTGTCGTACCTGCACAAAATCCGGCAAAAAATTTGTGCTTGCTTGCCGGGGGCGAATGTGGTATTCTCAAAGAAACTGTTGGTATATAAGGCAGAGAGTCTCATTTTCTGTGTGGAAAATGGGCTATTATTTTATGTATCGTTATATCGCGGTGGAGATATCGAGTCTGATATCGAAAATACCGATAATAAGAAAAAGAAGGTGAAAAGCCCGTGAAACGCATTTTGGGGATCACGCTGCTGGCGGCTATGGCGGCGGCGCTGCTGAGTACAATGGCCTTTGCCGCAAACGGAAAGCCCTTTGCTCTGGCGCTGTCCTGGACAGAAGACCCGGCAACGAGCGTGACCGCCGTGTGGCGGGACGATGTGCAGCGCACGGCCTGTATGCAGGTGACGGAGCAGCTTTCCTATGACAAGTCCGGCTTTGCGGACGCGGCGGAATTTCCCGCCGTGGAAAAGGACAGCAGTCTGGACGGCAGCGGGGCGTGGCATTATGAGGCAACGGCCACCGGGCTGAAAGCCGCCACGGCCTATGTCTACCGGGTGGGCTGCGAGGGCGCCTGGAGCGAGACCCGCAGCTTTACAACGGACGACCCCACAAGCAGCAGCCTTACCTTTGCCTATCTGGGCGATGTGCAGCCCGCCGGCAACAGTGAGGAGGATTACGCCAGCTGGAGCCGCTTTGTGCAAAAGGTGTATCAGCAGCACCCGGAGCTGCGTTTTGCCGTTCTGGGCGGGGATGGCGTCAACTCCGGCATTTCCCAGCAGCAGTTTGACCAGCTGTTTGCGGCGGCGGAGCTGGTGTTTTCCCAGGTGCCGCTGTTTTCCGCCGTGGGCAACCACGAAAGCAATTTCCCCAGCGGAAAGCCGGAGCTGTATCTGGAGCGCTTTGCCTTTCCGAAAAACGGCCCGGAGGGCTTTTCGGAGGAGTTTTACTCCTTTGACGCGGGAAACTGTCATATCCTTGTGGTCAATTCCTGGATCTTCTCCGGGGAGCAGAAGCTGACGGACGGGGACTATGCCCGCATTGCCCAGTGGCTCCGGCAGGATCTGGCCTCCTCCACGGCGGATTGGCAGGTGGTGGTGAGCCATCTGCCCCTGTATGCCGTGCACAGCGATACCAACGCCCAGAAAATGCAGGATGCCTGGCGGGAGATCTTTGAGGACTACGGTGTAGACCTTGTGCTGGAGGGACACCAGCATGTGTACAGCCGCAGCTTTCCCCTGTATCAGGGCAGGATCGACTATGAAAAGGGGCTGACCTGCATCATGGGCGTTTCCGGCAGCAAGTTTTATGACAGCGCGGATGAGACTCTGGCGGAGCGCACGGTCTATCAAACGGCAAATTGCCAGCTGATCCGGACGGACGGCAGCACCATGACCGTGCAGACGGTGGACGCGGACGGCAACGAGCTGGACTATGTCTCCCTGACCCAGCGCAGCGGCAAGCAGACCCGGCTGGCCTATGTCACCCGGCTTTGGAAGCAGGCGGGCAGCCCGGCGGTGCAGGCGGCGTCCCCCTTTAAGGATACGGATGCAAAGGCCATGACTTGGGCGTATGAAACGGGTATCCTGCTGGGCTATGGCGACGGCCTTGCCGGGCCGGACGACCTGATCGAGGATTGGCAGATCCAGCTGATCCAGTCCCGCCTTGCCGCATAAGGCTTCCAAACAAACCGAACGATCGACCAAGCTTTCCAAAGGGAGGGAAGATCCCATGAAAAAACGACTGTTATCCCTGAGCCTGCTGCTGGCGCTGCTGTTTTCCATCTGCCTGGTACCGGCGCAGGCCAAAACGATCACCTCTGCTCGGGCGGACAATGTGTTTTTCTATGCCAAAAACGCCCAGGGTAAATCCATACTGCTCAAGGTGATCCCCTTGAGCGAGCTGAAAACGCTTGCCCACGGGCGCACGGAGACAGAAAACTATTATATCTCCAACACAGACAACTACCCCACCACCCAGTACTGTGAGGGGCGGGGCTTTACGGTGCAGGAGCTGCTGGACTATGTCAAGCAGCAGACCAGCGTGCAGGGTGCGTCGGCGCTGCGCTTTTCCGGCAGCGACACCCTGCGCCTGATGGCAACGGACAGCTACGGCGGCTATTCCCGCAGCTGGACCTATGACCAGCTGTACGGCGTGCAGCGCTATTACTTCGGCGGCCTGTACGGCAGCTGGAACACCGGCTGGGAGATCGGCGGAGAAACCGACAGCAAGTTCGGCATCACGCTGGAGGAATACAACGCCAAGTATAAGGACACCGACCCGAATTATGCAAGCAAACGCGCCGTGTTCCAAAGCGGCGTGCCCACGCAGGTGGTGCTCATGACCGATTCCTACTCCGGCCGCACCACCAGCGAGACGCTGGTGGCCTCCAGCGAGCCGGGGCTGGCCGGATATATCCGGGACAACAACGGCGTGGTAGCAGGCTGCCTGAAAAACGCCCTGAAGGACGACTACGCCCTGCGCTTTACCCTGCCCATGACGGAGGCCGACCTGATGTCGGGACACCGCACGGCCTATGATAACTTCAAGTGGATCTATAATATGCAGCTGGATATGACCAATGCCCCGAGTCTGCCGTCCGGCGGCACGGTGGCGGAGGCGGTGCCCACATTCCGTCTTTCCGGCGATACGCTGACCATTTCCTTTTCCACCGAGACGGCGGGCGCAAGCATCTATTACAGCTTTGACGGCGCGCCGCAAATACGCTATACCGGCCCTATCACGGTGAATGTGAAAGGGCGCGACCTGGACGCCGATCCGGTCACGGTCTATGCCACCGCAGTCAAGGAGGGCTGGGACGATGCCGGGGTGATCACCTATAAATATCCCGGCATGGCGCCGAATTTCCAAACGGTTTACAGCGGCATGGCCGGGCAGGAGCTGCAGTTTCAGGCCGTGGCAGGCGTGAGCAGCGCGGACTGGAACGCCTGGACGCAGGCGATGAATTTTATCAGTATGCGCGTACCGGGCAGCACAGGCTATGTCACCCTGGACAAGACAAAGTACCGTGTGGATAACGCCGCAAAGACCATCACCTTTGACAAGAGCCTGTTTTCCGCAGCCGGGTCTTACAGCTTTGTGTTCCACGCAACGAAATACGCCAACAAGAACCAGACCGTGACCATCAAGACCGCAGCGCCCAAGCTGACCGCAGCGGCAAGCTATCCCTTTGGCGCGGCGCTGACCATTTCCTTTGACAGCGCCGATTACCAGCGCGCCCTGTCCGTGTATGTTACGCCGGAGGGCGGCAAGCGTACCATGATCCCGGTGTCCTATCTGGATCGCAGCAGCGCCGGAAAGGTCACCATAAAAGCAGAGTACTTCACTGCGGCCGCCTCCGCCATGTCTCAGGCGGGCGCTTACACCCTGGAGTTGGTGAACAACAGCTATGCCCCAGCCTCCCAGACGGTGCAGATCGTGCTGGGCGCGGGCTTTACCGATGTGCCGGCGGGCGCATGGTACACCCGCTATGTGACGGAGCTGGCAAGCGCCGGGGTGATCGCCGGTGTGGGCGGGGGACTGTTCGACCCGGACGGCACCCTGACCTGGGGACAGGCGATGAAGCTGCTGATGCTCACCACCGGCTATCCGGAGCAAAAGCCCACCGGAGAGCACTGGGCCAGCGGCTATATGGACAAGGCCGCGGCGGATGGACTCATCGCCGCCGGAACCGATGCGGAAGCGCCCATCTCCCGTCTGGCTTTCTGCCAGACGGCGGCAAAAGCCCTGAAACTGGGCGGCGTGCAGACGGCCTCTCCCTTTGTGGACACGAAAGACCCCGCCGTTTTGGCGCTGTATGAAAAAGGCATCATCAACGGCACCTCGGCAACGACCTTCTCTCCTGAGGAGACCCTGACCCGCGCCCAGATCAGCAAGATCATCTGGTGCGTCCGGAATCTGGAGGCAAAATCATGAAAAAAAGAGTCTTTTCCCTGGTGCTGGCGCTGAGTTTGGCGCTTAGCCTTTGCTGCACGGCGCAGGCCAAAACAAACCCCGCGGGACAGACGGTGGACACCACCCTGTTCTATGTGCAAAACCGCGCCGGGGAGGATATCCTGGTCTCCCATGTCTCCGTTGCGGAAATGGAGGCCGATATGCAGGCTGGCAAGATCGACAGCACAAACCACAATTATTCCATTCTTGACCGCTATGTCACCACCGTCCATCAGGAGGCACAGGGCTTTACCGTGCCGGATTATGTGACCTATGCCCAAAGCAAGTCCAGCCTGGCTGCCCTCCGCAGCCTGCCGCTGACCTTTGCGGGAACGGACAAGATCGCCTTTTGGGAGATCGACCAGAACGGCTTTGACGATCAGGACACCTACAGCTACAACGACCTGTACGGCGTTGCCCGCTATAACTTCCCGCTGCTGTATGAATACTGGAACTATCGCAGCCAGGACTACAGCGACCCCGCCGGCGTGCTGAGCCGGGATGCCGTCATCGAGCATATCCTCTCCCATGGGGAGCCGGCAAGCGTGCTGCTTGCCGTGCGCGCCTATTCCCAGCGCTTCCTCGTCACAGACGAGAAATACAGCGCCCAGGACTATAATATGGAGGACTATTGGAAAACGACGGGCAAGCTGGACAACCAGCGCGCCCTTCGCATCATGAAGCCCATGACGGAGGCAGAGCTGCGCAGCGCCACGCCCACCGCCTCCGACACCCGCTACTGGGTGGCCAATATCCGCCTGCAAATGGCCCAGGCACCCAGCCTGCAGCCGCTGGGCAAGGTGGCGGCGCCCACCGCCGTGATGACGGAGGATGCGGAGAACTATTACATTCGCTTCTCCTGCACCACCCCCGGCGCCACGATCCTGTATAACCAGAACTATATTTCTCCCAGCTATACGCCCAGCTGCGCCTACTCCGGAACGGCTGTGGCGGTGCCGAAAAAGTACTTCCCCGGCGGCACGGTCACCATGACCTGCCGGGCGGTGAAGGACGGCTATACCGACGCCGGTGTGCAGACCCTGACCCTGCGCTCCTCCGGCGAGCAGGCCGTATGGAACAATCCCTATGCCGATGTATCGGATGAGGCGTGGTATTACGACTATGTGCAGTATGTCACCGAAAACGCCTTGTTTGACGCCCAGGGCAAAAATTTCGAACCGGATATGCCCATGACCCGCGCCATGCTGGCAAAAGCGCTGTACCGCATGGCGGGCAGCCCCCAGACCGACGCAGCAGTCCCCTTTACGGATGTGCCCGCTGGGGCGGATTATGCCGCGGCAGTGGCCTGGTGCTACCAGACCGGCGTGGTCAACGGCACCAGTGCCACCAGCTTTAAGCCAAACGGCAGCATCACCCGGGAGCAGATCACGGCCATGTTCCACCGCTATGCGGAAAAGATCGCAAAAGGGGACATGCGCGTTTCCAACGAGCTTGCCGGCTTTGCGGACAGCGGAAAGCTGGGCGACTGGGCGCGGGAGAGTATGCGCTGGGCGGTAGGCGCAGGGCTGATCAACGGCACCAGCACCACCACGCTTTCGTCCCAGGGAACGGCCACCCGCGCCCAGTGCGCGGCGATGGTGCAGCGCCTGGCGCGGTATCTTGTCTGACGACAACGGCGTTCCCACCAAAGCCCCGAAACGGCTTTGGTAAGAGGGAAATGACGCTATGGAAATAAGAGAGCCTGCACAGGGACAAGAGAGGAGGGAAGCGTGGCAAACGCGCCTGGATGTGCAGGAATATGGGGTATAGAACTGACAACAGATGAAAAATAAACGGAAGGAGAATTTTATGAAAATCAGAGCAAAGAAATCCCTCTCCCTGCTGCTTGCGTTCTGCATGATCGTCTCGCTCTTTGCGGGGATGACGGTAGGGGCAAGTGCAGATGCAGGAGAACTGGCCTTTACAGATGGAAAGGCGGAGATTACTGCTGGCGGTGAGTATGTACTGCCTGCAGAAACAACAGGTACGATCTCTGTGCAAACAACTGATAAGGTTACACTGAAAGGTGGGTATGCCCTTGATGCAGACCTCACTGAAACAGCGGATTCCTACAAGTTTTCCAAACTTACAATTGACTGTACATCCACACCCGGTGCACGACTGGAACTGGTCAACATGGGAATCACTGGTCCAGATGGCGCCAGCATTATTGATTTTGCTGGAGCCGAGAACACGCTGACGATCACGGGAACCAATTTGATTGAGTATCAGCCTGCTTATGGTACCGCAGGTGCAGCAATCCAGGTTCCGGTTACTGCGGCGCTGACGATTAACGGATCGGGTACGCTGTATCTTTACAAGTCCGCAGCCGGGGCAGGCATTGGCGGCAAGCCCGGTCAGCCAAATGGCGATATTACCTTTGGTGACAGTGCGTCTGCTGATCTGCATATTTTTGCAAAGGGAACAAAGCAGAGTGCCCTGATTGGTGCTGGCGCGGATACCAAAGACGGAACGCTTCCTGGAGCCGTGACCTTTGTTAACGGTGTTTACAACCTAATGAGTGTTAGCCGAGGCGCTTGTATTGGCGGCAGCGCTGGTTCCGGGGGCGCTTCTGCAGGTACAAATGTCTACTTTAACGGTGGCTCTGTCAATATCAATGTGGACTATTCCGGCGCGTCGGTTGGCGGCGGCGGATATGACAGCGGAAACGATGCGTCTGGCGGCATTGCGCATTTTGCCGGAGGCTCTGTCCGGATGTATGTGGACAAGAATGCGGCAAACGGCAGCACAAAGGGCTATGCCGATGCGCCGATGAACGAGGGCGTCAATGACGCGGCAATGACAGCGCAGCGAGTGAATAGTGAGGGAGAAAAGGTTTACAAGTGCGTTGTTGATACTAAGCTTTTGAAAAAGGCGGATTCCGCTTTTGTTGTTAAGGTAGATGGAAAGCCCTACTACTCCGGTGGCCTGCACAATTACAAGTATGTTAACGAGAGTCAGGATAAGGACAACCAGACATCTATCAGCACAACGCCGGCCAACTGGAGAGCCAGCGATGACAGTTGCCTGTACCTTTACCTTACTGGAGAAGACCACGACATCACCATAAACGGGGAAAAATTCAAGGCGAGCTATAATACAGAAGCGGCGGCCAAGCCTGAGATTTATACTACCACAGGTGTGTTTACCGTAGCAGCAGAAACCACCTCCGTTTGGGACGGAAAGAGCATTGACCTGAGCTGGTATGACCCGGATGCAACCAAGCTGTATATCTCTACGCCGGCACAGCTAGCGGGGCTTGCGGCCATCGTGAACGGCATCTACAATACGGAGATCGACACCTTTGCGGGCAACACGAGCTATATTGTGGATAACTGTGGCTACAGCGATGGCAGCGGCCCCAACGGACAGAACAACAGCACCCCCGATTACCATTACGGCAACGACAACTTCGCCGGAAAGACCGTGTATCTCACGGCGGACATCGACATGGGCGACGCCAACTATATGCCGATCGGCGGCCAGTACCTGATGACCGTCAACGACAGCAAGACCCGCGTGGACGCCTCGTTCTGCGGCGTGTTTGACGGAAAGGGACACACGGTCACGATCGACTGCGACCGCCATGCCGAAAAGTATGGCGACGGACAGTCCGTCGGCCTGATCGGCCTGATCGGCGTGCATGACAATGACGATAGCTCCCTGCGTCCCAGCGGCGCGGCGGTGCGGAATGTTGCGGTGTATGGCAGCATTCGGGCAAATCGCTCCGTTGGCGGCATTGTCGGTAAGATTGGCAAGAGCGACGGCGGCGTGACCATTGAAAACTGCGCAAACTTTGCCAGCATTACCGGAACGGACTCCAAGGGAACCGGCGGTATCTGCGGCGCGGCCTGGAACGGCGGCGAGATCCGCAATTGCTACAATGCAGGCGATGTGACCAATACCGGGAAAGATGCTGTTGCCGGTATCGCCGGCAGCAATGAGGTCGATTTGCTCAACTGCTACAATGTGGGTGCAGTCACGGGACCCACCGGCAGCACAACGGCGTCCATCGCCAGTGAAAACGGCGGCGGCACCTATACCAACTGCTACTGGCTTGCCGGTACAGCGGACATGGGCGTCTATAACAAGACCTCTGACCAGATCGTGGAAAAGACCGCAGATGAAATGAAAGCGGCGAACTTTGTTGCGTTGCTCAATGGCGAAAACGGCACGGCTTTCGCAGCGGACAGCAAGAAGGTCAACAAGGGCTACCCCATCCTGAGCTGGCAGAAGTCCGGTGAAGATACAATGACCTATGAGGCGAAAATTGTGCTAAGCCCTGAAGATAAGGGATCTATCGTCCGGGTATTTACTAAAAGTGATCCTAACAGAGAACTTGATACAAGTCTTAATAGCCCTGATCGAAATACAGATTTTGAACAAAACAAAAAAGCCAGTCTACAAGAAGGTGACACTGTCGGTGTCATTGTAAAAGCTATTGATCAGACAAGCGAGTATGTTGCCCAAGTAACTGTGATGACTGCATCCGGAAAAACTGTAGATGTGACCCTTACAAATCAGGGGGCTAGAATGCTGGCTGTATTCACTATGCCTGCGGAAGCTGTTACAATTAATTGCGTGATAGCACAAAAGCAGAGTGTTACCGTCACGCTCGGTGATGGGGAAGCGCCTTTGAGCGGCATGGCTACGCTGCCGCTTTCCATCAACGGTTTGGGAAATCTCCAGGTAAGCGAGATTTCGGTGAAACTGGGGAGCAGCAACAAAAGTTGGAATTATAAGGATGCGAAGTTGAATCCCACACAGGAAAATGCAGGCGTGACAATGGAAAACTCCATCAGCGCAAGTAACACGCTTGTTTTTAAAGCTAAGACGGGGACCTTTTTCCAAGATGGTGTGTTGGCTTCTGTTGCCATGCAGACGAATACCAGATCAAGCGATGATACGATTTCTCTTGGTAATTGTACTTTGAAAGATGCTGAGGGGAATACAATTTCCGACCTCCATATCATTTGCGGCAGTACAAAGCTGACCATTAACAAAGATCATCTTTATACTATCGCCATAAACTCAACAGAGCATGGGACGGTCACGGCGGATGTTTCTGCCGCGAGCAAAGATGGTGCGGTGAACTTTACTGTAGCCCCGGATGCGGGTTATGCGCTTTCCGCATTGACCTATACCAGCGAGTGGGGTGGAACCCGCGTCACAAAGATATATAACAACAAGCTATCTATGCCTGGTGATAACATCACTGTAACACCGGAGTTCTCGCAGGAACACACGGTTACCGTGGACAATACAAAGAGTACAAACGGTAGTGTGTCTTTGAAACAGACAACCTATGTCAAAGGTAATACAGTGTACGCCACTGTTGCTAGCAACGATGGATATATCTTCGACAAGTTACATTACAGCTACAAAGATCTCGAGACCGGTGAGGTGAAAGAAGAAAGCACAGAGTCTGATTACCTGACGATGCCGGATGCGGACATCACTCTTTGGGTGGAGTGCGCCCATGCTTATACGATCACTACAGAGGTTACCCAGGGCGAGGGGAAAGTTGCTGCGGAAAAAACACAGGTCAAAGAGGGGGCAAAGACCCGAATTGCTGTCACTCCCGCAGAGAAGTACACACTGAACAAGGTGGAGTACAGCACAAATGGCAATACTTGGATAGAAATGGAAGAGGGAAATACGAATCGCGATACGCATTATTATTATCTTACACAACCAGCCAGCAATGTGACTGTGCGTGTTAGCTTCCTGACTTATCCAACAATTACCTCGGAAGAAACCGAACATGGCAGCATAAAGCTTGGATATTCCGGAAGTCAGAGACCGCAGATGACAGTGCCTGTGTATGTGATTCCGGATGAGGGATACTACCTTGCGTCTCTTTACTATACCCTGGGTGATTCGGAAGAAAAGATTCCGTTTGTTGGAGGGTTTATTACACCGGATACCGGTGTAGTGACAGTTCATGGTACTTTTGCAAAGGAGGAAGACATGAATACTGTCACTATCGAGACTGCAAACGCTTTGGTAGAGTATGCCAACAAGGTCAATGCAGATCCGGCCAGCAGTGTGGGTCAAATCGTGAAACTGAGCAAGGACATTGATCTCAGCAGCACGGAGTGGCCGCAGATTCAAGAATTCTACGGTGTCTTTGATGGCGGAAACAACAGCATTATTATGAGCGGCGATAAGAGTTTGTTTAGCACCGTGAAATATGGCGTGGTAAGAAACACCACGGTTTGTGGTAGCCTGACTGCTTCCAGTGCGCTGGTAAAAACACTGGAAAATGCTACTGTTCTCAATTGCATCAACAAGGCAACCGTTACAGCAGCTACAGCATCTGGGATGATCGATACACTCAACAGCGGCGGTAAGATCATCGGTTGTCACAACTATGGAGCCATTACAGCAACAAAGTCCAATGCAGCGGGTATCGTCCAGCAATCCATCAATTTGAACACGGCACTGGGAGAACTGCAGATTGTAAATTGTTCTAACGCAGGTGTGGTTCAGGGAGCCGCAGGTGTTGCAGGTGGCATTGTTGCAGATGTGGGACGGAATGAGTTGCTTATCAGTAGTTGCCGTAACAGTGGTGAGGTCAGCACTAAAATTCCTGATAGTACGGAATTTGGTAGTTCTGCAGCTGGCGGTATTGCCGGTGAATGCAATACCAACATGGGCGGAAAAGTGATCATTCAAAACTGCTATAATACCGGAGACATCACAGCGGATTCTCGCGGCATAAAACAAGACACAGAACCTGGTGTTGGTGGTATCATTGCCATTCGGCGTTCTACAGTAGCAGGGCAGCTCAAGAACAACAAAATGATGATTACCAACTGCTATAATAGCGGTACATTGACCAAGGGCGGTCAGGATGATTTCCACCGGAATACAGAGACTGCCTATGGTGAGATTGCACCGGAGTATATTAACCTGGGCAATAACTATGCTGGATACAAGAAAACCTCCACTACCTCCGGTGCATTGGCTGATTTGCTGACTATGACCAACTGCTACACCAAAGAGCAGGTTACTGCAGAGGGCTTTGCGGCCGACAGTTTGGGAGAAGCATTTAAGGATGACACAAACGGAATCAACGGTGGTACACCGCTGCTAACCTGGGAGCGTGGTGAGGTCAGCGAGATAGCCACCATCACCTTTAAAGTTACGCCTGTCAATGCCAGCTTTGCCCTAAAAGATGAAAACGGAACGATTATTTCCCCTGTCAGCAGCCAAGATGGCGAATATGTTTTTGATCTCTATGCTGGAAGGCTGTATAGCTATACCGTCTCCGCCCGCGGCTACACCAGCGTGAGCGACCAGATCACGCCGACCCAGGCCAGCACGATCTCCATCAAGCTGACGGCCACCGGCGGCAGCGGTGGCGGCGGACACAGCGGCAGCGGCAATGTAAAGGCCTCCGTTTGGGACGGAAAGAGCATTGACCTGAGCTGGTATGACCCGGACGAGACCAAGCTGTATATCTCCACGCCGGCACAGCTGGCGGGTCTTGCGGCCATCGTAAACGGTATCTATAACACGGAGATCGACACCTTTGCGGGCAACACGAGCTATATTGTGGATAACCGGGGCTACAGCGATGGCAGCGGCCCCAACGGACAGAACAACAGCACCCCCGATTACCATTACGGCAACGACAACTTCGCCGGAAAGACCGTGTATCTCACGGCGGACATCGACATGGGCGACGCCAACTATATGCCGATCGGCGGCCAGTACCTGATGACCGTCAACGACAGCAAGACCCGCGTGGACGCCTCGTTCTGCGGCGTGTTTGACGGAAAGGGACACACGGTCACGATCGACTGCGACCGCCATGCCGAAAAGTATGGCGACGGACAGTCCGTCGGCCTGATCGGCCTGATCGGCGTGCATGACAATGACGATAGCTCCCTGCGTCCCAGCGGCGCGGCGGTGCGGAATGTTGCGGTGTATGGCAGCATTCGGGCAAATCGCTCCGTTGGCGGCATTGTCGGTAAGATTGGCAAGAGCGACGGCGGCGTGACCATTGAAAACTGCGCAAACTTTGCCAGCATTACCGGAACGGACTCCAAGGGAACCGGCGGTATCTGCGGCGCGGCCTGGAACGGCGGCGAGATCCGCAATTGCTACAATGCAGGCGATGTGACCAATACCGGGAAAGATGCTGTTGCCGGTATCGCCGGCAGCAATGAGGTCGATTTGCTCAACTGCTACAATGTGGGTGCAGTCACGGGACCCACCGGCAGCACAACGGCGTCCATCGCCAGTGAAAACGGCGGCGGCACCTATACCAACTGCTACTGGCTTGCCGGTACAGCGGACATGGGCGTCTATAACAAGACCTCTGACCAGATCGTGGAAAAGACCGCAGATGAAATGAAAGCGGCGAACTTTGTGGCGCAGCTCAATGGCGAGGACGGCACCGCTTTCGCAGCGGACAGCAAGAAGATCAACAGCGGCTATCCCATCCTGAGCTGGCAGAGCTCCGGCAGCAATAGCGGCGGAAACGGCGGCGGTACCGTCACCCCGGACGATCCGACCACCAAGCTGCCGTTTACGGATGTGAGCACCAGCCACTGGGCCTATGACGCCATCTGCTATGTCTATGAAAAGACGCTGTTCAACGGCATGAGCGCAACGCGCTTTGGCCCGGACGAGGCCATGACCCGCGCCATGCTGTGGACGGTGCTGGCTCGGGCAGATCATCCCACCACGGCCGGCGGCAGCAACGGCAGCAACTGGTACGAAAGAAGCCAGGCCTGGGTCATGAATGAGGGCATTTCCGACGGCACGGAGCCGGATGCGCAGATCACCCGGGAGCAGTTGGTCACCATGCTGTGGCGCTATAAAAAGCAGCCCGAGGCGCAGAAAGCCCTGTCCGGCTATACGGATATCGCAAGCATCAGCGATTACGCCAAGACCGCAATGGCCTGGGCGGTGGAGTCCGGACTTCTGAAAGGCAATCCGGACGGTACTCTGAACCCCGCCGGCACAGCCACCCGCGCGGAGCTGGCGACCATCCTGATGCGCTTCCAGCAGGCAAATCAGAAATAAACCCCGCAAGATACTCCGGGGAGGTAAGGGGATTTCCCCTTACCTCCCCGGGGCGTAACATTGTGGTAAAAGCAAATATGTGCCTCGCCCTGAGCGTGTGGTTTCAGAGCGAAGCACATGGTTGTTTTTTGGCGGTAAGCCCCCGGTCTGCACAGTCGCGGGGGAGCTTGAGGGGGTCAAGACCCGCCTCAATCAGATAAACCGCCGCGAAAGCCCCGCGCGGAAAAAAGAATTTACGCCGCATTTTTTCCTCTTTTCCAATGGGGAAAAGGCTGTTATAATAGCAAAAAGAAAGCGACAGACAAAAAGGGTGGTGAGAGCGATTGAAAAAACGAATACCGGCATTGCTTGCAGCGCTGATGCTGGTGCTCAGTTCAGTCATGTTGTCGGCTTATGCCGAGGATGACGACGCCTTTAACGGTCTGGCGGCGGATACGCTGACGGTCAAGGTGGGCTACTTTGGCGGCCCCTACTACGAAAAAAAGGTGTTTTCCCTGGAGGAGCTGTGGGCGCTGGATGTGGTCTATGCCGATTATACCTTCATTGATAATATGCCCTCTGTGGTCATCGACCATGTGGCGGGCGTGCGGCTGAGCGATCTGCTGGCGGCGTCGGGGATCGATCTGAACTCGACGCGCACCTTTTACTTCTGGACCCGGGACAAGCAGTCGGATTATTACACCAGCTACACCAAGGAGGCGCTGATCGACACACCGCGCTACTGCTACTACAGTCTGCCCGACAACTGGGATGATGAGGCGGGCATGGGCAACGAGCTGGCAACCAGCTATGCCGAGCCGGTGGACACGCTGATTGGCCTTGCCGATGACTGGAACCGCTGCATCGCGGGGGCGACCTTTGGCAGTGACTATGCCAACATGAACACCAACACCCGCTTCCGCCTGATCTTCGGCCAGACCAACAGCTGGGAGCGCACGGCCTCCCGCAGCGCCAAGTGGATCCACGAGATCGTGGTGGAGCTGGGCGGTGCGCCTACCCTGACGCTGGATGACAGCGTGCTGGAGGGGAAGGTCGGCAGCGTGCTGCGCACCCAGGCCAGCCCTGCGGCGGACAGCGCCGTGCTGGAAAACGAAAGCGTCACCTGGAGCAGCAGCGATGAGAGCATTGCAACCGTGGACAGCGAGGGAAACATCAAAATCGTCGGTGAGGGAACCGCCACCATTACCGCTACCTTTGCCGGTGTGAGCGCCAGCTTAAGCGTTACGGGAAAGCCAGGCAGCAGCCCCAGCAATGGCGGGAACACCGGGGAGAACAAGGGTAACAATACCGGCGGAAGCACCGGCGACAATACCGGAACGAACAAACCGGCGGATCCCTCGGCAAGCCCCAACACCAACAGCGGCAAGACCCATGTGACGACAAAGCCGACGGATCAGAAGCCCGCCGCCCAAAAGCCGGAGACCGACGGACAGGAAACAGGCGGGGAGACTCAGCTTGTGGAGCCGGAAGTAACAACTGACAACCAGACCGGCGGCGTGCAGAACTGGCGCGTTTTTGAGATGAGCGACACGGCAACAGAGCTGGGCAATATCGAGCCGAATCAGGGTGCGCTGGGCGCGGCCGGGATCGGGGCAATCTCGCTGCTGACCGGCAGCGGCGTTGCCTATGCCATTGGATTTTATGTAAAATTGAGGAGAGATCGATCATGACACAGGATTCCCTGACCCAGGTGCTCCGCGCCCTTGCTTCGGCGCTGGAAACCCCGGTCATCATCGTTTTGCTGGTGCTGATCGCCGTGACCCTGGTTTTGCTGGGCACGCTGATCGCAGAATATTTTACCGAGCGCCGGCATTTGAGCAAAAAGCTGCCGGAGCTGCTCAGCGCACTGGAGGCGCGGGAAGCGCCGTTGGAGCAGATCATATGCGGCGCGGCGCTCCTGCCCCGGCAGAAAAAGCTGCTGCTGACGGTTTGCGGCAAGGGGGATCTTTCCCCCCTCAAGCGCGAGGCGCTGGCCGGGGAACTGCTCGGCGAGGAAAAGGCACATTATGAGCTGCGGCTCAAAATCACGGAGCTGGTGATGAAGCTGGGGCCGATGTTCGGCCTGCTGGGTACGCTGATCCCTCTGGGGCCGGGCATCATCGCCCTGGGACGGGGCGATACCTACACCCTGTCGGCAAGCCTTCTGACAGCCTTTGACACCACGATCGCAGGCCTGATCGCCGCCGCTGTGGCAACGGTGCTGTTGACCATCCGCCGCCGCTGGTACGCCCGCTATATGGGGCAGCTCAGCGCGGTGCTGGAAAGCCTGCTGGAAGCAATGGAGGGAACAGATGAAGCGGCGTAGAACAGGAAGATTCGGCGGAGCCGACAATTTTTCCGAGGAAGATGTCAACCCCATGAGTGGCGTTGCCAACCTGGCGGATGTGATGCTGGTGTTTGCCTGCGGGCTGATGCTGGCGCTGATCACCTACTGGAATGTGGATGTTTCCGGCGTGAGCGGCAGCATTGACCCGGTGCAGCAGGGAGAGGAGATCACGGAAAATATCGACGGCTTTGGAGACCAGGAAAACGGAGAAACGGACGACGACGCCCAGTATGAGGAGTACGGCGTGGTCTACCGGGATCCCGTTACCGGAAAGCTTTATATGGTGACGGATCGTGAGGAAGAATAAGTGCAAATATCTTTGCCTGCTTTTGCTGGCGCTGTTGTTTTTGCCGGCCTGCGGCGAAAAACAGGCGGACATCTCGGCTTATGGCGATACGCCAATCGAGATCGTCGGGCTGACGGAGGAGAGCTTTACCGTCACGCCCCACGAGCTGCGGACGCTGGACTGCGTTTCCCGCACTGCCACGGGCGCAACGGCAAAGGCGGGCACGGTGCAGGCCTATGGCCCCCTGTTGGAGACCTTTTTGGAGCAATACGGCTGCAAGACCTCGGATTTTTACAAGATCCGTTTTCTCTGCGCAGATCAGTACAAGGTCGTGCTCAAGGATGAATATATAACAGATTACGAAATCGTGCTTGCGGTGTCCTCCGGCAGCGAGCCGCTGCCGGAAAAGCAGCAGCCCCTGCGGGTGCTGATCCCGGAGGCTGAGTCAAGCAAGTGGGCGTACAGTGTGGTACGCATTGAATTTGAGAGGGAAAAGTCTTGAAAAAAAGAAGCATAAGTCTGGCGCTTGCGCTGTGCCTGGTGCTGGGTCTGCTGGCCGGCTGCGGGCAAAAGCAAGAAGTAGAAACCCGATCCTTTACCGATTCCTGCGGCCGCGTGGTGGATGTGCCGGTGGATATCCAGCGCATTGTGCCCTCCGGCTCCTATGCCCAGATCATACTCTATACCCTGTGCCCGGAAAAGCTCATCAGCCTTTCCACCGGGATCACCCGCAAGCAAAAGCCGTATTTTGACGAGAAAATGCAGTCCCTGCCGGTGACCGGGCAGTTCTATGGCGGCGGCAGCACAGTCAATTATGAGGAGATCATCAGCCTTGCGCCGGATATCATCATCGACATTGGCGAGGCCAAGGACAGCATTGCCGAGGATATGGATCAGCTGCAGGAAAAAACCGGCATTCCGGTCATTTTCATCGAGGCAGACCTTGCCACCATGGCGGAGGCCTATGATGCCCTCGGCGCGTTTTTGGGTGTGGAGGAACAGGGCAGCGCCTGCGCGGCGTATATCCGGAATGTTTTCTCCGAGACGGCGGAAAAAACCGCGCAGCTGCAGGAGAGCGAGCGCAAGCGCGTTTTGTATGCCCAGGGCGAATACGGCACGGAGGTGCTTGGTCGGGGCAGCATCCATGCGGAGGTGCTGGAGTATGCCGGCGCTGTCAATGTCGCGGAGCTGCCGGAGGTCGTCTCCAAGGGCGGCAACGAGGTGAGCATGGAGCAGATTTTGCAGTGGAACCCGGAGGTGGTCATCCTCGCGCCGGACGCCAATTATGACGAGATCTTTGACGATGCCCTTTGGGCGGGGGTGCAGGCGGTGCAGAACGGCGCGGTGTATGAAGCGCCCATCGGCCCCTATAACTGGATGGATCAGCCCCCCTCCGTGCAGCGGGTACTGGCCATTCAGTGGCTGGAAAACCTGCTCTATCCGGAGCTGTTTGATTACGACATGGTCAAGCAGGCGCAGGAGTTTTACAGCCTGTTCTGGCACTATGACCTGTCCCAGGAGGAGGCGGAAGCGCTGCTGCAAAACTCCACCCTTGCCGAAAAAGGGGAGACGGCCGCATGATGCAGCACTGGAGCCGGGAGTCCATAGAATACCTCCACGACGCCGTGGCGCACAGCGCCTATTATCGGATCATCGCGGCAAAAATCGCCCCGCAGCTGCCGCCGGACGCCCATGTCTGCGACGCCGGCTGCGGGACAGGGGAACTGAGCCTTGCCCTGCTGCCCTATTGCGCCCATGTTACGGCGGTAGACCACTCCCCGGCGGCCATTGCCGAGCTGGAGCAAAGACTGCCCGGGCGGGGGCTGACCGCTCTTTGCGCGGAGATCGAGGAGGCCATACCGCCGCAACCCTATGACGCCATGGTGTTCTGCCTGTTCGGCGGCATGGAGGAGACCCTGCGGATCGCAAAGCGACAGTGCCGCGGTCGGGTTTTTCTGGTCAAGCGGGACTATACCCATCACCGCTTCAGCGCGGACAAGATCCGGCTGGGCAGCTATACAGCGGATCGCACGGAGCAGACCCTGCGGGAACGGCACATTCCCTTTCAGCGGGAGCCGTTTTCCGTGGAGTTTGGGCAGCCCTTTCGCTCCCTTGCGGCGGCGGAACGCTTTTTTGCCCTCTATAATCGCAGCAAGGAAAAAAGACTGTCCCCGGAGGAAATCGCCGCGCGGCTGGAAAAAGGGCCGTCGCCGGTGTTTCCCTACTATCTCCCCCATGAAAAGCAGCTGTGCTTGTTTTCCTTTCAGTCCAAAGATATTCCGGAGGAAATGTGATGACAAAACGCCATCTTTTGATTTGCGGCGAGCGTGGCGTGGGAAAATCCACGCTGCTGCGGCGTCTGCTTGCCGCCAGTACCCGCCCTGTGGGCGGCTTTGTGACCAAGCGGCTGACCATTGCGGACGGAAACGGGTTTTATCCCATTTATATCCATCCCGCCGCCCAACCGGAGGTGGAGCGCAGCTATCTGCGGGAGAATCTGGTGGGGATATGTGACAGCCGCAGCAGTGTGCCCCATAAAGAGGTGTTCGACACGCTGGGCGTCCGCTACCTGGCCACCGCGCCGGAAAACGGTCTGGTTCTGATGGACGAGCTGGGCTTTCTGGAAAATGACGCCCTGGCCTTTCAAAAGGCGGTTCTGCGGGGGCTGGATGGAGATGCGCCGGTGCTGGCCGCCATCAAGCCCAAGGACACGGAATTTTTGTGCCGCGTGCGCGAGCATCCCAAGGCGGAGGTGTTTTGGATCGACGCGCAAAACCGGGACGCACTGTATGCCAGCCTTCTGCCCCGCATCACTGCGTGGAATGCGGAAATCAAATAGCATCATAAAGGCAAAAGCGCCCTCTTTTTCGGCAGGCCGGAAAAGAGGGCGCTTCGATTATAGGTGTTGAAAATCAGTTCGATGGATAAACCGCCGCGGACAGCCTGTCAAAAAACTATGTAACGGAGCTCCCTCTGGGAGAGCTGTCGCCGTAGGCGACTGAGAGGGTTTTGCAGATAATCGAGTCCCCTGGGGTTCATATGGCATGGTCATTGTTTGCCCTCTCCGTCTTCGCTGCGCGCAGCCACCTCTCCCAAGGGGAGAGGCAAGGCTGTCAAAAAACAGCAGGCAGTATCGTTTCCCGCAGCCGCGGGGGGAGTTTGAGGGGGTAAGCCCCCAATGTGAGCCCAGCGGAAGCGGGTCACATTGGGAAGTGAAGAAAGGCTCCAAGGGGCTAAGAAGCCTCGCCACGCGGCGGGGATTCGTGCCAAAAGGAGCCTTTCTGAATTGGTGTCGGTGACGGGGCTTGAACCCGTACAGCGTTGCCGCCGAGGGATTTTAAGTCCCTTGTGTCTGCCAATTCCACCACACCGACAGGCGAAGTACAACGCTTTTCATGTTATCATGGTAAAAGGGGCTATGTCAAGATTGCGCAGACAAAATTTCCGTGATATAATATTTTAGTTAAGAGACAGGAAAAAACGGAAAACAACGAGAACGGAATCACGGTTTTATGAAGTATCCCAATTGGAAAATTCCCCAAACCGCGCCCCAAATTCCCAAGGCGCTGGTGCAGGCGGGGTATCCGCCGCTGCTGGCCGCGCTGCTGGGGCAGCGCGGTATGACAGAGCCGGAAACGGCGGAACAGTTTTTATATACTAAGCTCACCTGTCTGGAGGATCCCCGAACATTGCCGGACATGGAAAAAGCTGCGGCCTGCCTGGAAAAGGCCATCGAGGCCGGTACCTCCACGGCGGTGTTTGGCGATTACGATGTGGACGGCATCACCTCCGGCTGTCTGCTGACGGATTATCTCCGCAGCCGGGGACTGCCCTGCAAGCTGTATATCCCCGACCGCATCCGGGAGGGCTACGGCCTGAACACGGGGGCGATCCAGACTCTGTATGACCAGGGCGTGCGGCTGATCGTCACGGTGGACTGCGGCGTGACCGCGGTGGAGGAGGTGGCCTTTGCCAAAAGTTTGGGCATGGAGGTCATCATTACCGATCACCACCAGTGCCGGGAGGTGCTGCCGGACGCCATTGCCGTGGTCGATCCCAAGCGCCCGGGCTGCACCTGCGGGGAAAACCTTGCCGGTGTGGGCGTGGCGTTCAAGCTGGCCAGTGTGCTGGAGCGCAGCTCCCGCCGCTGCCTACTGCGCTATGCGGATCTGGTGGCGGTGGGGACAGTGGCGGACATGATGCCGATCGTCGGCGAAAACCGGTATATCGTCCGGGTGGGGCTGGATAAGCTCCGGGAGCAGCCCCGGCCGGGACTGCGCTCCCTGCTGGAGGAGGCCGGCGTGAGTGATAAACGCCTGAATGCCATGGCTATCGGCTTTTCCATGGCGCCCCGCATCAATGCTGCCGGGCGTCTGGGACAGACCGATGTGGCAACGGAGCTGCTGCTGACGGAGGATCCCCAGCGCTGCAAGAAGCTGGCGGAGACCCTGTGCGAAATGAACCGCAGCCGCCAGCACATCGAGGGCGAGATCTGGGAGGAGGCAAACCAGCGCCTGCAGCAGTCCCCGCCCACGACGCCGATCGTGCTGGCGGCGGAGGACTGGCATCAGGGCGTGATCGGCATTGCCGCAAATCGGCTGGCGGAGGCCTACTGTCTGCCCACAGTCATGATCTGCCTGGACGGCGATATGGGAAAAGGCTCCTGCCGCAGCTATGGCGGATTTCCGCTGTATCAGGCCCTGGAGGCCTGCTCGGCATATCTGGAAAGCTATGGCGGCCACGCCATGGCGGCGGGACTGAGCATCCGTCGGGAAAATCTGGCGGCGTTCCGGGAGGCCATGGCCGACTATTACCGGGCGCATCCGCCCACGGAACTGCCCAGCCTGGAGGCCGACCTGCTGGTGGACAGCGCCGGGCTGCTGGAGATGTACAATGTGGAGTCTCTGGACCTGCTGGAGCCTTGCGGCTTCGGCAATCCCCGTCCGCTGCTGTGTATGACGGATGTGTGTCTGGAACGCATCGTACCCATGGGCGGCGGCAAGCACCTGCGCCTGCATCTGGGAAAATTCGGCCGCAGCTATGAGGGCGTGTTCTTCTCCCAGACGGCGGAGACACTTGGCGTAGAGGAGGGAGCGCGGGTCGATATCATGTTTTCCCCCCAGATCAACGAATACCGCGGCCGGCGCAGCGTCCAGCTGCTGCTGACCGATCTGCGTCCCGCCGCAGGATCAGATAGATAAGATAAAAATCAGCGCGATCGAGCTTACATACAAAGGAGGGTTCTGTATGCCGGAAACCAGTCATCCCGAACCGAAACAGGTGGATTTGGAAGCCATGTACGAGGATCTCCGCAAACGGGTGGAGTCCTATATGCCAACGGCGGATTTCGACCGCATCCGCAAGGCCTATGAGTATGCCCGGGAGGCGCACAACGGCCAGCTCCGCCGGGACGGCTCTCCCTATATCACCCATGCTGTCGCCGCGGCGCAGATCGCGGCGGATATCAAGCTGGATGAGGACAGCATTGTCGCAGCGCTCCTCCACGACTGCGTGGAGGACACCCCCGTCACCTGCGAGGATATCGCCAAACGCTTTGGCACCTCCGTGGCGGAGATCGTGGACGGCGTGACCAAGCTGACCCGGGTGCAGTATACCTCCAAGGAAGACGAGCAGATGGAGAACATCCGCAAAATGCTCCTCGCCATGAGTAAGGACATCCGCGTGATCCTCATCAAGATCGCGGATCGGCTGCACAATATGCGCACTATGTGCTATCAGACGCCGGAAAAGCAGCGCAGCAAGTCTTTGGAGACCATGGAGATCTATGCTCCCATTGCCCACCGCTTGGGTATCCAGCGGGTGAAATGGGAGCTGGAGGATTTGTCCCTGCAATATTTGGACCCCATCGGCTATACGGCGATCATGGAGAATCTGGCGCGCCGGAAAAGCTCGTTGGATAAATTCATGGCGGATATGGAGGTGCGGATCAAGGACCGGCTGGAGGAATGGGGTATCCAGTGTACCATTTACAGCCGCATCAAGCATGTTTACTCCATTTACCGGAAGATGTATGCCCAGAATGTACCCCTGGACGGCATTTTTGACCTGTGTGCGTTTCGGGTCATCGTCAATACGCTGCCGGACTGCTACAATGTGCTGGGACACATCCACGATATGTTCAAGCCTGTGCCGGGGCGCTTTAAGGACTATATCTCCATGCCCAAGCCCAACGGCTACCAGAGCGTACATACCACGGTCATCGGCACGGAGGGCATTCCCTTTGAGGTGCAGGTGCGCACCTGGGAGATGCACCAGACCGCGGAATACGGCGTGGCGGCGCACTGGAAGTACAAATCCGGCAACGCCGGCGTGCGCAGCGGGGACGAGGAAAAGTTTGCCTGGGTGCGGCATCTGCTGGAGACCCAGCAGGAGTCCGACGCCACGGACTTTTTCAGCGAAATGAAGATCGATATGTTCTCCGACGAGGTCTTTGTGTTCACCCCCCAGGGCGATGTGGTCAATCTGCCCAACGGTTCCACGCCCATTGACTTTGCCTATTCCATCCACTCTGCGGTGGGTAACCGCATGGTGGGCGCAAAGGTCAACAACCGGATCGTACCCTTTCACCACAAGCTGCAAAACGGCGACATTGTGGAGATCCAGACCAGCAAGGCCGCGCCGGGGCCAAGCCGCGATTGGCTTACCATCTGCAAAAGCAGCACTGCCCGCACCAAGATCAAGCAGTGGCTGAAAAAGGAAAAGCGGGAAGAAAATATCGAGCACGGCCGGGAGATTTTTGAAGCCGAGCTGCGCCGGGCGGGCATCCCCATGTCCACGGTGATGAGTGAGGAAATTTTGCCGGTGCTGCTCAAGCGGGTCTCTGTGACCAGTCTGGACGACCTGCTGGCGGCCATCGGCTACGGCGGTATGACGGCTACCCGTGTGGTAAACCGCATCAAGGACGAGGTGCTTCGCGCCCAGCGCCAGGAGCAGCAGCGCACGGAGGTGGAGCGCCTGAACGAAGCCGGCGACAAGCGCACGGCCTCCGCCGCCAAGCAGCTCACCAAGTCCATCCACGGTATTCTGGTGGAGGGGCTGGATAACTGTCTGGTCAAATTCTCTCGCTGCTGTTCCCCCATTCCCGGGGACGATATCATCGGCTTTATCACCCGGGGCTACGGCGTTTCCGTCCATCGAAAGGACTGTCCCAACTATCTGAACGCAAAAAAAGAGGACGCCGGGCGCTGGATCAAGGTCAACTGGGCGGACAAGATCACGGATACCTATGTCACGACCCTGTTTATCACCGCAAAGGATCGCGGCGGCCTGCTGATCGACATTGCCACGGTGCTCAACGGGCTGAGCGCCAAGGTGCGCAGTCTTTCCAGCCGGGAGAACGGCGGTATCACCACGACGACCGTGACGCTGGAGGTCAGTTCTCTGACTGAGCTGCGGAATATTATGAATAAGCTTGCCGCCATCCGCTCGGTGTCGGAGGTAACGCGGTGACAAAAGAGGAGGAAATCCCATGCGTGCAGTTGTAACGCGTGTAAAAAACGCTGCCGTGACCATTGACGGCGAAACGGTAGCCAGTATTCAAAAGGGCTTTCTGGTTCTGCTGGGGATCCATGTGCAGGATGGCCCGGCGCAGGCGGAGAAAATCGCCGACCGGATCTGCGGCGCCCGCGTGTTTGAGGATGAAAGCGGCAAAATGAACATTTCCCCCGGAGACGCCGGGGCGGAGCTGCTGATCGTCAGCCAGTTTACCCTGTATGCCGACTGCCGCTCCCGCCGCCCGGGTTTTACCCAGGCGGCAAGACCGGAAACGGCGATCCCCCTGTATGAGCAGGTGGTGCGGCTGTGCCGGGAAAAGGGCTTTGCCGTGCAGACGGGGCAGTTCGGCGCGGATATGCTGGTGTCCTCGGTCAGCGATGGGCCGGTCACGCTGCTGCTGGATACGGATGATTTATAAGGAGGAGACGACCAATGCTGATCAAAACCATCCCTGTGGGACAGCTGGAGACCAACTGCTATGTGGTCACGGAGGAAGCGTCCCTGATCTGTGCTGTGATCGACCCCGGTGACGAGAGCAGCACGATTTTGGACTATCTGGAGTCCAACAAGTTGAAATGTACCCATATTTTCATCACCCACGGGCATTTTGACCACACCATGGCGGTGCGCGCCGTCCAGGAGGCCACGGGCGCGCAGGTCTATATGCATGAAAAGGACACCAACCCCACGCTGGAGGATGCCAGCCTGCGGTATTCGCCTCCGGATGGCACGATCTTTTATGAGGAGGGCGACCAGATCCAGGTGGGGGACATGGTCTTTTATGTCATGGAGACCCCCGGCCACAGCGAGGGCAGCGTCTGTCTGGTCTGTGAAAAGGAAAAGGTCATCTTTTCCGGGGACACCCTGTTCAAGGGCAGCTGCGGCCGCACGGACTTTCCCGGAAGCGACCCGGCCAAGATGATGGCGTCTCTGGGACGGTTGTATCATATGCCCGGAAATTTCGAGGTCTATCCCGGCCATATGGATGCCACCACGCTGGATGTGGAGCGGGTCAATAATCCCTATCTGTCCATGGCGGGAAAAAACTGAAAAAAAGACCGCTGCGGCTGTCCGGAAGATTTTGACAGCCGCAGCGGTTGACAGTTGCCGCCTTTTCGTGTATCCTAATGCAAGGTAGGAGTTTGACAGTGGCTCCTGCCGGAATACTGTGGAGATGTACCCAAGTGGTTGAAGGGTCCGGATTCGAAATCCGGTAGGTCGGTTTTGCCGGCGCAAGAGTTCGAATCTCTTCATCTCCGCCACATCGGAGCAAAGTCCGCTTTGCTCCGACTTTTTATACGAAAAACGCCCGCTTTGCAGCGGGCGCTGATACTATATGGACTTATACTATAGAAGATGGACGCTTTGCGTCACAGACTGTCAAAAAAACAGGCAGCCAGCAGAAGCCACCGCAGCAGCGGGGGAGTTTGAGGGGGTCAAGACCCGCCTCAATGAGATAAACCGCCGCGGAAAGCCCTTTTCTGGGCTTTCCCACAGTATTTTGGCTTGGCCAAAATACTCGGCGGATAAGCGAAGTCAAAAAAGTTCAGGACTTTTTTGACAAGCTGGGATGCTTTGCGTCAGGAGTGGATGCTTTCCGCGTCCCATTCTGTGATTGTACCGGTGGCGGCGTCAATCGTGAATTCATACTCCATGCCGTCATAGACGATCGTCCCCTCATATTCCGGGTGGGCGTCGTCAAAATCAGATTCCCACTCCCGAATGTCCGCTTCGCTTGCGCCGGGGATGCGGGAAAGGGCGGTCTGCTTGGCCTCGGCTTCCGACAGAGCTGCGCCGGTATCCGCAGCGCCGGAGCTTTCGTCTTCATAACTGGAGCTGAGGATTTCCCCGGTGGCGGCGTCGATTTCATATTCATACGATGCGCCGTTTGTGTACCATGAAAGTTCATAGACCAAACGGCCGTTTTCCTTGTCCAGCTCGGACTGGATAAAGCCGGCGTCGGCTGCGCTGACGCCGGCGTGGGAGAATGCGATTTCCTGCGCTTTGCTCTCGTCGATCTGGCCGGAAGAAACCGGGGCTGAGGTAGCCAGTGCGGGGGTAGCGGGCTGCGTGTTATGCTGGCAGCCGGTCAGTACCGCCGCCAGGAGGAGCGCCGCGCCAAGGCAGAAGTGTTTTCGTTTCATCGTATCCCTCCAAACAGGTGTTTTACGGAGAATATACCAGACGGCTCCGGCCTGTGTCAATACAGGACGCTTGCTTTTCCGGGCATTTTTCGGTATACTAAACTAGAATTCGTGTAAGCAGAAAACAAAGAATAAGGAAAAAAGGGAGCAAGCGGCAGCATGAGCAAAAACAAAAAGACAGCAGAATACGGCAACGAGAGCATTTCCCAGCTGAAAGGCGCCGATCGTGTGCGCAAACGCCCTGCGGTCATCTTCGGTTCGGATGGACTGGAGGGCTGCCAGCACGCGGTGTTTGAGATCCTCTCCAACGCCATTGACGAGGCCAGAGAGGGCTATGGCAATGTGATCACCGTGACCCGCTTTTCCGACCACAGCATCCAGGTGGAGGACAATGGCCGCGGCTGCCCGGTGGACTGGAATCCGGCGGAGGAACGCTTTAACTGGGAGCTGGTGTTCTGTGAGCTGTACGCCGGCGGTAAATATGACAACAACTCCGGGGAAAACTACGAGTATTCCCTGGGCTTAAACGGTCTTGGCTCCTGTGCAACGCAGTATGCCGCGGAGTACATGGATGTGACCGTGTGGCGGGACGAGAAAAAATACAGCCTCCACTTCGCCAAGGGAGAAAATGTCGGCGGTCTGACCACGGAACCGGCCGATCGGAAGAAAACCGGCACGACCATTCACTGGAAGCCGGATCTGGAGGTGTTTACCGACATTGACATTCCTCTGGAATACTATCGGGATATCCTGCGCCGGCAGGCGGTGGTCAACGCCGGGGTGCGATTCCGCCTGAAAAACCAGGTGGGCTCTCGTTTTGAGACGGAGGAGTTCCGCTACGAAAACGGCATTCTGGACTATGTCAGCGAGCTGGTAGGAGAGGAGTACCTGAGCGCGCCCTGCTTTTGGGAGACGGAGCGCAAGGGACGGGACCGGGCGGATAAGCCGGAATACAAGGTGAAGATATCCGCCGCCTTTGCTTTTTCCAACAAGGTCAGCGGCATGGAGTATTACCACAATTCCAGCTGGCTGGAATATGGTGGGGCACCGGACAAGGCCGTGCGCAGTGCTTTTGTCAGCGCGGTGGACGGCTATCTGAAAAAAATCGGCAAGTACACAAAAAACGAAAGCAAGATCAGCTTTCAGGACATTGCCGAGTGTCTGGTGCTGGTGACCAACTGCTTTTCCACCCAGACCTCCTATGAAAACCAGACCAAAAAGGCCATCAATAACCGCTTTATCCAGGAGGCCATGACGGAGTTTTTGCGCACGCAGCTGGAGATCTATTTCATCGAGCACAAGGCGGAGGCGGACAAGATTGCCGAGCAGGTGCTGATCAACAAGCGTGTGCGGGAAACGGCGGAAAAAAACCGGCAGGGATTGAAGAAAAAGCTGATTCAGAGCAGTATGGATATCTCTAACCGAGTGCAGAAATTTGTCGATTGCCGCAGCAAGGATGTCAGCCGCCGGGAAATTTATATCGTGGAGGGTGATTCCGCACTGGGCAGCGTCAAGCTCAGCCGGGATGCGGAGTATCAGGGCATCATGCCGGTGCGCGGCAAGATCCTCAACTGCCTGAAGGCGGACTACACCCGCATTTTCAAAAGTGAGATCATCACCGACCTGATCCGGGTGCTGGGCTGTGGGGTGGAGGTGCAGGAAAAGCGCTCCAAGCAGGCCAAGGATCTGAACAGCTTTGACCTGAAATCCCTGCGCTGGAACAAGGTGGTCATCTGCACCGATGCGGATGTGGACGGCTTCCAGATCCGCACCCTGATCCTGACCATGCTCTACCGGCTGACGCCCAGCCTGATCGAGCAGGGATATGTCTATATTGCGGAGTCCCCCCTGTACGAGATCCAGTCCGGGGAAAAGACCTGGTTTGCCTATTCCGACCGGGAGAAAAACCAGATTCTGGAGGGACTGGGCGACGCCAAGTTCAAAATCAACCGCAGCAAGGGTCTTGGCGAAAACGACCCGGAGATGATGTGGCTGACCACCATGAACCCGGAGACCCGGCGGCTGATCCGGGTGCTGCCGGAGGACGGCGCACGCACGGCGGAGATTTTTGACCTGCTGCTGGGCGACAATTTGGCGGGCAGAAAGCATCACATTGCCGAAAACGGCGGGAAGTATCTGGAGCTTGCGGATATTTCCTGAGCCTGGACAGAGCTGTATTTATATAAAGGAACGGAAAAGAAATGGCCAGAAAAAAACAGAAGGAAACCAAAAAAACAGTGGACACAAGCAATGTCATGGGACTGCACGCCGAGGTGCTGGAGCAGCCCATCACGGAGACGCTGGAGCAGAACTATATGCCCTATGCCATGAGCGTGATCGTCTCCCGTGCAATCCCGGAGATCGACGGCTTCAAGCCCTCCCACCGGAAGCTGCTGTACACCATGTACAAAATGGGGCTGCTGACCAAGGGGCGCACCAAATCGGCCAATATCGTCGGCCAGACCATGCGCCTGAACCCTCATGGCGACGCGGCCATTTATGAGACCATGGTGCGCCTCAGCCGGGGCTACGAAGCGCTGCTGACGCCCTTTGTGGACTCCAAGGGTAACTTTGGTAAGGTGTATTCCCGGGACATGGCCTATGCGGCCAGCCGGTATACGGAGGCAAAGCTCAGTCCGATCTGCGGGGAGATTTTCCGGGATATCGACAAGGACACTGTGGACATGGTGGATAACTATGACAGCAGCATGAAAGAGCCGAATCTGCTGCCCACCAGCTTTCCCAATGTGCTGGTCAGCGCCAATATGGGCATCGCCGTCGGCATGGCCAGCCAGATCTGCGGCTTCAATCTGGAGGAGGTCTGCCGCAGTGCGATCGCGCGCATGGCCGACCCCAAGACGGATCTGCTGGAGATCATGCCGGCGCCGGATTTTCCTACCGGCGGCGAGCTGCTTTACGACCGGGCAGAGATGGAAAAGATCTACAACACCGGCCGGGGCAGCTTCCGCGTCCGGGCAAAGTGGCGGTATTTGAAAGGGGAGAATGTGATCGAGGTCTTTGAGATCCCCTATACCACCACCTCCGAGGCCATTATCGACAAGGTGGCGGAGCAGATCAAGGCCGGAAAGCTGCGGGAAATTTCCGATATGCGGGACGAGACGGATCTCAGCGGTCTGAAGCTGGCTATTGACCTGAAGCGCGGCACAGACCCGGAAAAGCTGATGCAGAAGCTGTTCCGTTTAACGCCGCTGTGTGACAGCTTTTCCTGCAACTTCAATATTCTCATCTCCGGCAACCCCCGGGTCTGCGGCGTGGGAGAGATTTTGGACGAGTGGATCGCCTGGCGAACGGAGTGCATCCGCCGCCGGACTTATTTTGACCTGAGCCGGAAAAAGGACAAGTTACATCTGCTCAACGGTCTGAAAAAAATTCTGCTGGATATTGACAGAGCCATTGCCATCATCCGCAACACGGAGCAGGAGAGCCAGGTGGTGCCGAACCTCATGGCGGGCTTTGGCATTGACCAGATCCAGGCGGAGTATGTGGCGGAGATCCGGCTGCGGAACATCAACCGGGAGTATATCCTCAAGCGCGTGGAGGAAACGGCGGAGCTGGAAAAGGAGATCGCCGATCTGGAGGATCTGCTCCAGAGCCGCCGCCGGATCCGCGGCGTGATCCGCAGCGAGCTGCAGCAGGTCATCAAAAAATACCCCAGCCCCCGCCGGACAACGCTGGTCGCGGCGGACGCGGTGGAGGAGGTCGGGGACGAGCTGCAGGCGGAGGCCTATCCGGTGCAGCTGTTCCTTTCTCGGGATGGCTATTTCAAAAAAATCACGCCCCAGTCCCTGCGCATGAGCGGCGAGCAGAAATACAAGGAAAACGACGGGCCGCTCCAGCAGATGGAAGCGAACAACCGGGGCGAGCTGCTGCTGTTTACCGACAAGCAGCAGGTCTATAAGGTGAAAATCTGGGACTTTGACGATGGAAAAGCCAGTCAGCTGGGCGTATACCTGCCGGCACATCTGGACATGGATGCCGGGGAGCGGGTGCTGGCCATGGTCGATCCCGGCGATTATCAGGGTGAGCTGCTGCTGTTTTTTGAAAACGGCAAGTGCGCCCGGCTGGCGCTTTCCGCCTACGCCACCAAGACCAACCGCCGCCGCCTGACCGGCGCTTACAGCGACAAAAGCCCCCTGGCGGTGGTGTTCCCCCTGAAGGAGGATCAGGAGCTGGCGGTGGATTCCACGGAGGGGCGTGCGCTGATCTTCAACACCGCCCTGCTGGCGGGGAAAACCAGCCGCACCACTCAGGGTGTGGCGCTGATGAACCTCAAGCCCAAGTACAAGCTGCGCAGCGTACACACATTGGCGGAAAGCCTCATCCAGAACCACGCCCGCTATCGGGTGCGCGCCATTCCCGCATCCGGTGCGCTGCTGCGGGATGCCGACCGGGGCGAGCAGCAGATGAGCCTGATCGAATAACAGAACGGAAGAACGGAAAACCGCCGCAAGGGAGGGAAATGGCATGAGAAAAAAGCTGCTGTGTCTGCTGGCTGCGCTGGTGTTGCTGCTGCAAGGCGGCTGCGCTGGACTGCTGAACACCTCCGGTTATGAGAGTACGCCATATACCCCCACGGAAACGGACAGCCCCGGACTGGAGGACGGCCGGGTGGAGTCCTACCGGCAGCTGACCGCCGTGCTGGATGCGGCCATCCGGGAGCACAAGGAGGAATTGGTGCTGCAATTTCGCGGCTACCGCGGGGACGCCGCGGCGGACATGGCAACGGCCTGTGAGCGCCTTCGCAAGGAGGATGCCCTCGGGGTCTATGCCCTGCGGCAGGTGGACTATACCCTGCGGCGGATCATCTCCTATCAGGAGGCTGTTGTGACTCTGGAGTATAAAAGAAGCGCCCTGCGGCTGCAAAGCATCGTGGAGGTCAGTGGCGTGCGGGAAATGCGGCAGGCCATTGCCCAAAGCCTGCGGCGGGGCACAAGCTATCTGACCATGCACACGGAGGCGACAACCCTCACTGCCGAGCAGGTGGGCGATATGGTCGCGTCCTGCTGGCTCCAGCTTGCTCCGGCTGCGCTGTGCCTGCCAAAGGTAAAGGTCACGGCCTATCCCGACAGCGGCGTGGAGCGGATTTTCGTGCTGCGTCTGCGGTACGAGGAGGGTATGGCGGAACGGCTGGCGCGGCAGGAGGAGCTGGAGCAGGCCATTGCCAGGCGGCTGGAGCAGGCAGTCCAGGCGGGGAACACGCCGGAGACCCTGGGCGTACAGCTGGCCGGGCAGCTGCAATATCCCGGAGCGGAGGATCCCTGGGCGGGAACGGCCTATGGCGCGCTGGTCAGGGGCTGTGCGGATAACCGTGGCTTTGCTCTGGCCTTTGCGGCGCTCTGCCGTGCCGGCGGTATCCCGGCGCAGGTGGTCGGCGGCACATACCAGGGCGCGCCCCGGTACTGGGTGCTGCTGTCCGTGGGCGAGGATCGCTGGGCGCACTGCGACCTGTACGCCGGGATGAGGTTGTATCTGGTGTCGGACAGCGAGATGTCCCAATCCTACAGTTGGGATACCTCTCTGTACCCCGTGGCGGAGGGACTGGCGGAGGGGGCGGCAGCGCCGCAGCTGTCCGCCGGGGCATGAGATCACAGGCGCGAAAAATATTTTATAAAATTTTGGAAAAGGTATTGACATTTTCCGCGCCTGTGCTATAATAAATCTCGCGTTGCGGGCGTAGCTCATCTGGTAGAGCGCCACCTTGCCAAGGTGGAGGTAGCGAGTTCGAGCCTCGTCGCCCGCTCCAAGAGCCGCCGTATTAAACGGCGGCTTTCTTTGTATCTGCTACACAACGGCGAAAACGAATTTTTAAAAATGTCTCAGTAGCTCAGCTGGATAGAGCACACGCCTCCTAAGCGCACGGACATCAATTACCGATGGCACCGTTTTTCCTACAATTTGATATTCGTGCGCACGATATGCGTCTGTAGCTCAGTTGGATAGAGCGCGAGCCTCCTAAGCCCGAGGCCCCCGGTTCGAGCCCGGGCAGGCGCACCAAAAACGCTGTAATCTCAAGGGATTGCGGCGTTTTTTCTTTTTGGAAATCAATAAAAGATACACCGAGATAGGAGAAAGTAAAACATGGTTTCGCCATGATTGGCACCAGATAATTATATCGAACCATTTTTCGTATTCTCCGTTGTTTGGCACCACCTTGGCACCACGGCACTCAAACGCTTATTTGCAACCTTGATTCGATATGAGGGATGTGAGCGCACTTAAAAGTTCCGGGGATTGCTGAAGCTGCAAGATGATACTCTGCACATCTAAGGCGGGCGCTGGCTCGGCAGGTACTTGGACACCACGCAAATCAGGATTTGCATAGAAGGCGCTTTCAAACTTTTGCGCATTGACCTTGCGATCTTCGTCAAGAATGTGTGCATAGACCTTCGTGACCATATCGGCCTGTGAATGGCCGGTATCGCCCTGTGTGGCCTTAATATCACCGTGATTGAGCTTCAGCTTGTAGGTAGTGCTGGAATGACGGAGAGAATGAAACACAACATCAGGGAGCTGCGCGTCCCGCTTCAAGCGTCGAAATGCGTTTGAAATAACAGTTTCCTCACAGGGGCGTCCATTTGGCAGCGCCACCACAAGGTTATAGTCAAGATATTCGCTGCCGAGAAATTCTTTCTGCTTGTCCTGTGACGCTTTCCATTCCCGCAGAATGTACGCAACTGTTTTTGGCATCCACACTTTGCGAACGCTGCTCTCTGTTTTGGGCGTTTTCAGCACGATCACGGTGCTGGCATCTTCCAAATACATTGTGCGGGGGAATTTTTTGATGATTTCTTCTTCCCCCAAAACAGCGAGAGAATCTTCACGCACACGCACCAGCTCTTTCTCCACACACAGATAAGCATTGTCGCTGGCAATGTCTGCATCGGAAATGTGAATGTTATCCCATGTCAGACCGACGATCTCGCCAATTCGCAAGGAACAAGCAAAAGAAAGGTTGATTGCAACATACAATCTCCCGTCCTTGCACTCGTCAAGTGCTTTGCGAATGGTGGCAGCGTCCCATATTTCACGGGGTTTCCGTTTGATTTTCGGAAGCGTTGTATTTTCAAAGGGGTTCTTTGCAATAATGTCCCAGCGCACAGCTTGACCGAAAGCACAGCGCAGCAATTTGTTGATGCGTTCGATATTGGCAGGTGTCATATACTCCGTTTTGCTGTATCGGTTCTTATAAGTGGGGCATTTCGTCCTTTGCAGCGCGGAGATAAAACGGTCTGCGGCGATAGAAGTCACATCCTGCATCAGCGTACTGCCAAGTTTGGGATTGATGTAGTTGCGGATCAGTCCCGTATTGGCTTCATAGGTGCTGGGGCTCCATTTCTTTGTTCCGTACAGACTCACAAAATCCTCAAGGAACGCGGCAACGGTTGTTTTGCTGGGGGCAATAAAGGTTCGGGAACCTTGTTTGTACTCGATTTCGGCTTTGCGGTGTTTCGCTTCTGCCTCCGTGTCAAACGATTCCCATTTTTGTTTTTTCTCTCCGTCCTCATTGAGATAGTAGTAGACAACATGGTATTTGCCTCTACGCCTTTTGATGGATGCCATAATAAACCTCCTACATATTCTGTTTATCAAGCCAATCATCAAAGGACACTTTGGAAACTCTGATGGAGGAACCAATACGCACAGCCTTAAATGCGCCAGAATGAACAAGACTGTATGCGGCGGTTCTTCCTATGCCAAGAATTTTTGCGATTTCCTCGACAGTATATGTCCGCTTTCCGGCGAGGGAATTATAAGGACTGCTATGGTCAATACTCATAGTAACCTCCTCTCTATGACCACAGCACCATGCTTCAAGTGGTATTGTAGCATGGTGTTGTAATTGAATCAAAAAATGAGCATAAGGGAAATGGCAAAACCGGATGGCCGCTGGCAGCAGCCCACGGGAATCTCACCCCGGCCCATGCTGATGGGTGCGCCGCGCAATGCTTTGAGGGCGTTCAACGCGGGAGTATCGTTAGCTGAACGGAGGTCATGGCCATCTGCGGTGCCATGCGCAGTTGCAAACTGGCTGAATCGCTCCCCATGTCCTCCTTTCTGCTGCGGATCATGGCGCGCCATTTGCTGGGCTTTGCTCCGTTCAGGTTCGTTATCCGGTTGCCTATGAAATTGTCAAGGTGCAGCATATCCGCGCTTTCAGGCGCGTGTGATATTTGGCTGTGGATCAGCCGGGAAAGGCTCCTATCAAGCGATAAGAACCTTTCCTCGCGGATGCACGAATAGCCCGTTGCAGAAGCGTGGAAAGGGGTACACGCTCCTGCACGGGCTGCTTTGGGTTTTAGGCTGGTTTGTTTACCTTGAAGTCAAGAATCTTGGTAATCAGCTTGGTTCGCATCCTGCACACCTTTTCTTCATCAAGGCAGAGGTGCGGAACACCGTTTTCGTCATACAGGGTTCTGGTCGCCAGAGCCGCAATATAACGCTCATAGTGTTTCAGCACAGCATTGATCGCGTCCACATTGCCGGACGCTGCCGCTTCGATGGTCGAGTAAGGCAGCAGAGATGTAGCGGCATTACTCAGATTGCGCGCCATCTTCAGTAACCTCCATTTCTTTTTTCAATTCCTTGAGGGACTGAGCGCGCTTGTATTGCACGGTACGGCGTACCATGTCCAGCTTGTCCGCAATTTCCTGATCGGTCATATCAAGGAAATACGCAAGCAGAACAATGTCACGCTTATCGTCCGGCAGCACCGTCAGGGCATTGGCGAGATTTTCATTTTCGATTGCCACATCATAGCCCTGCACATGAAAATGCGTCTGCTCGGACGGATACTCGTCCAGCACATACATTTGGCGCTCCTGCTCCTCTGACAGCTCCGAAAGGGATACCTCATGGTCGGAACGCCACGCGATATGACGCTCATAATCGCGGGCTTCTTCACGCAGAACCTTCCTGCAAAAGCTGTCGAACTGATGTCTAACGGTTTTCTTTTGGGATGGTGTCAGCTCCAAGAGTTGTTCACCTCCTCTCATGCACCGAGAGGTCGGCTTTCTTCCCCTTTCGCTTCTATCCCGAATGGAAGGTGCGGTTTTGGCAAAGTTTTGGCAAAGTTTCGACAAAAATTTTCCGCATCCGCTCCAAGCCCCGTTCGATGGAGATTTGCACCGCCCGG
>CAVBJJ010000001.1:0-205207 GCA_963595735.1 bacterium | reverse complement strand
GCCTTGGTCTGTCCCCCAAACTGCGCCTCCGTCAGCTTCACGGAGATCACGCAGCTGATGCCCTCCCGGCAGTCCTCGCCGGAGATTTTGTCATCGTCCTTGAGAATTTTCATCTTCTTGCCATAGGCGTTGAGCACCGTGGTCAGGGCGCGCTTAAAGCCCTCCTCGTGCATACCGCCCTCCGGCGTGTGGACATTGTTGGCAAAGGAGACGATCACCTCGTTATAGGTGTCCGTGTACTGCAGCGCCAGCTCCGCCGTGGCGTTGTCCCGGTCGCCGGACATATAGATGACCTCTCCGTGCAGCGGGGTCTTGTTCTGGTTGATGAAGCTGACGAACTCCCGGATACCGCCGGCGTAGCACATCTCCTCCCGCTTTTCCTTGCCCTCCCGCTCGTCCACGATGGTAATGGTCAGGCCGGCGTTGAGGAAGGCCTCCTCCCGCAGCCGCTTGTGCAGGGTATCATAGTCATAGACCGTGGTCTCAGTAAACATCTCCGGGTCGGGCTTAAAGCGGACGATCGTACCGGTTTTGTCCGTGTCTCCCAGAACGGTCATGCCCTGGGTGATCCCGCCCCGGGAAAACTTCATCTGGTGGACCTTGCCGTTTTTGTGTACTTCCACTTCCAGCCACTCCGACAGGGCGTTGACCACGCTTGCGCCAACGCCGTGTAGGCCGCCGGACACCTTGTATCCGCCGCCGCCGAATTTACCGCCGGCATGGAGCACGGTAAAAACGACCTCCAGGGCGCTTTTGCCGGTCTGCTCCTGAATATCCACAGGAATACCGCGGCCATCGTCTGTAACTGTGATAATATCGCCCTGGCCGATGGTAACGGTAATGTTTCTGCAATACCCAGCCAGCGCCTCGTCAATGGAGTTGTCCACGATCTCATAGACCAGATGGTGCAGACCGCTGACGGAGGTGGAACCGATGTACATACCCGGTCGCTTCCGCACGGCCTCCAGTCCCTCCAGTACCTGGATCTGACTGGCGTCATACTCCTGTGTGATTTTTTCCGTAAGTTCAGACATATTGCTTCTCCTTCTCAAAAAGGCTTTTCGGGCGTTTGTGTTTTCCGGCGCCCAAAAGCCGGATCCGGTTTTCCCAAAGTCCCTGCCGCACGCTTGTACAGGGTCGCGCTCATCAATTGGCTCAGGTAAACGCGCGTGCCCCGTCTGCCGCGGCAGACCACGAAGCTTTTGGGAATGTCCTCCGCTGCGTTCACAACCTGTCCCGCCTGCTCCGCCGCCCGTAAAAAGGCCCGGGTGCGGTGGCTCTGACTGGTGATATCCAGGTCAAAGATCCCCACGATCTCCTCTGTCGGCAAAAGGGTGTCGCCGCCGATATTCAGGTACATGGCGTGATTTCCCCTTTCCGGATGTGCAGCACTCTGCCGCCGGTACGCGCGGCAATAGAGTTGTCCTCGCAGCAGGTGATAAAGGTCTGCCCGCCGCCGATGCGGTTGAGCACGAACTGCTGCCGTCCCTCGTCCAGCTCCGAGAGCACATCGTCCAGCAGCAGCAGGGGGTATTCCCCCGTCTCCGCCAGATGGATCTCCCGCTCCGCCAGCTTGATGGAAAGCGCCGCCGTTCTCGCCTGCCCCTGACTGGCAAAGCTTCTGGCCTCCCGGCCGTTGATGCACACCTCCAGGTCGTCCTTGTGGATCCCGGAAAGGCAGCTGCCGCTGGCAAGCTCCGCCTGCCGGTGGTCGCAAAGATGCTCCCAAAGCTGCCCGGCGATCTGCTCCGCCGGCGCGGTGGGGTCGGAAACGGTCTTTACCGTTACATAGCGCAGCTGCAATTGCTCCCGCTGGCCGGAAAACTCCCGGTGTATCCCGCCGGCGGCCTGCGCCAGCCGCCGGGAAAAGGCCGCCCGGTACCGCAGCACCCGGGCGCCCAGGATGCACAGCATTCTGTCATATTCCTCCAGATTCTCCCGCAGCGCCGGCTTTTCCCGCCAGTCCCGGAGGATGCGGGTCTTGCTCTCGTGGCAGCGGCCATAGTCCCGGATCAGCTTCCGGTAGCCCGGACGCAGCTGGCTGATGGCCGTGTCCAGCAGCCGCCGCCTTGCCGCCGCGCCGTCCCGGATCAGGTACAGGTCGTCCGGAGAAAACAGCACTGCTGTCAGGCACTCCTGCAGCTCCCCGGCGTTTTTCTTCACGCCGTTTTGCCAGATCTGCTTTTTCTGCCCCCGGCGCAGCAGCAGCTTCAGCTTTTGCGCCCGCCCCGCGCCGTGGACATCAGCCTCCACCAGACACTCCGTCCGGTCAAAGCCGATCAGCTCCCGGTCATATCGGGTGCGGAAGCTCCGCCCCCCGGTCAGCAGATAGATGGACTCCAGAAGATTGGTCTTTCCCTGGGCGTTCTCCCCGGTGATGACATTGATCTCCGGGGCAAATTCCGCCTGCGCCAGGTCGTAGCTGCGAAAGCCCGCCAGCCGGATCTTGTCTACCCGCATGACACAACTTTGACCCTTTCGCCTGCTAGCTCCACCACATCGCCGGGGAAGATCTTCTTTCCCCGCTGGGTACAGGTCTCGCCGTTGACCGATACCTCCCCCTCCTGGATGCGGTACTTGGCCTCGCCGCCGGTGCCCACCAGCGCCGCGAATTTCAAAAGCGCGTCCAGCTTGATGTATTCCGTTGTAATGGAAATTTCCATCGTGGCTCTCTCCTTTTCTCCACAAAATCCGGAAAAATTGTGGAAAGTTTTCCGTTTCCGCTTTCGTAGCCCCTGCGCTCCGCCTGCCTCAGGCTCGCAGACGCACCGGCAGGATCATGTACAAAAACTTCTCCTGCTCCTCCTCGTCCGCCGGCTTGATGACGCAGGGGGTGGAACCGGTGTTCATGCAAAGCAGCACCTTGTCCGCCGGAGCGTTTTTCAGCGCGTCCAGCAGATAGCGGTTGTTAAAGCCAATCTCCAAATCGCCGCCGTCTCCCTCCGCAGGGCAGCTGTCCTCTGCCCGTCCCAGGGCGGTGGTGCAGACAAAATCGATTTTGTCCTTGCGGATAAAGCAGTGCAGGGGATTTTTCAGCTTGTCGTCAATGATCAGCGAAACGCGCTCGATGGTGCGGCTCAGCTCGGTACGCTCCGCCGTGAGCAGAATGGAAAAGTCCGTTGCAATGCTCTTGCGGTAGTCCATGAACTCGCCCTCCAGCCGCCGGGAGATCAGCACCGTTTTTCCCATGGAAAAGCAGATGTGCTTGCTGCCCACGGTGATGGACACCGGCTCCTCCGGCTCCGTGCACAATTTCTCCACATCGGAAAGCGCCGTCCCCGGCACGATAAAACTGGGACTGGTCAGCTCGTTGCTCAAGATCTCCTCTTTCCGCAGCGCCAGCCGGTAGCCGTCCACCGCCACCAGGGTCAGCGTATTTTCCTGCACCTGGAACAGCGCGCCGGTATACACCGGGCGGCTTTCGTTGTCCGAAACGGCAAACAGGGTCTGGCCGATCATCTCCCGCAGGGTGCCCTGCTCCATGGTCAGCTTGCTCTGCTCCTGCACATCGGGCAGCTCCGGATAGTCTTCGTCGCTGCTGCCCATGATGGAAAACTCCGCGCTGCCGCAGCGGATGGTGGTCAGCATATCCTTGTCCATCTCCACGGAAACGATGCCGTCCGGCATACTGCGCACGATCTCCCCAAAGATTTTGGCGCCCAGCACCACGCGGCCGGGCTGCGCCACATCGGCGGGGAAGGAGGTGTACACCCCCTTTTTCAGGTCATAGCCTGTGATTTTCACCTGACTGCCCGCTTCGATCAGCAATCCCTCCAGGGCGGGGATGGGGCTTTTGGCTGCTGCCGCGCGGGAAGCGGTGTTGATGGCGGATTGGAGCAGGTACTTTTCACAGCTAAATTTCATTGATGCGTCTCCTTACTCTTGCTTTCCGCAACCGAAAAATTTTCAACAGCGGTTGCGAATGCAGGCAGCTCTCTCTAGAAAGAAAGATAGATATAATATAATTTTTTTAGTGGTAGTAATAGTAATAGGGGGTTTGACCTGTGGAAAACCCAGAAAAAGCCAGAAACGGCAAGGCTTTTCCCTGTGTACAATTCTGTGCACGACGCCGATTTTTTCTCCACATCGCTGTGCACAAATTTCGACCAAAAAATTCGACCCGAATCTTCCACAAAAATCAACAGGAAATTCCAAACAGCCCACAGGCCTTTGTGGAAAAATAAAAGGGGAAAAAATTTTCAGCCTCAGTTATGGCTGTTGATGTTGGAGCTGATGTCCCGGACGGTGCTGGCGGCCTCGGAATCGGTTTCCAGCATATCCTCCACCTTGCGGATGGAGTTGAGCACGGTGGAGTGATTGCGGTCCTCGTACTGCTTGCCGATATCCACCAGGGACATATTGGTCAGGTTCCGGATCAGGTACATGCTGACCTGCCGGGCCATGGTGATGTTTTTTGTGCGGCGCTGCCCGCGGATCTCATCCGGTGTTACGCCGAAATACCGGGCGCTTTCCTCGATGATGACCTCCGGCGTGGGGATATAGGTACCCACCCGGATCACATCGTTGATGGCGCGCTTGACGGAGGCAATGGTGATGTTTTCGTCCGAAAGCTCCTTAAAGGCGGTCAGGCGCTTGATCACGCCCTCCAGCTGCCGGATATTGGCGGTCACATTCTCCGCCACATATTCGATCACCTCGTCGGACAGGAACATACCCAGGTTGTTGGCCTTGGTGCGCACGATGACCATACGGGTCTCCAGATCCGGCGGCTGTACATCCACGATCAATCCGCCCTCAAAGCGGGAGCGAAGGCGGTCTGCCAGCTTGTTCATTTCCAGGGGCGGACGGTCCGAGGTGATCACGATCTGGTGTCCGGCCTCGTAGATGTTGTTAAAGGTATGGAAGAATTCCTCCTGGGTGCGCTCCTTACCGGCGATAAACTGGATATCGTCCACCAGAAACAGGTCGGCGCGGCGGTATTTTTTCCGGAATTCCTCCGTGGTGCCCCGGCGCAGGGATTCCACCAGCTGGTTGACAAATTCATCGCCCTTGACATAGACGATCTTTGCCTCCGGCGAATTTTGCGCAATGGCATGGCCGATGGCCAGCAGCAGGTGGGTCTTTCCCAGACCGGAGTTGCCGTAGATAAACAGGGGATTATACAGCTTGCCGGGCTTTTCCGCAACGGCGGCCGCCGCGGCGTGCGCCAGCTTGTTGGAGGAACCGACAATAAAGCTGTCAAAGGTGTAGCCCACGATTTCCGGCAGGCTGTCCACAATGGGGTTATCCGGCACGCCGATGGGCGACTTTTCCTGCAAAAATTCCTCCATTTCATCCTCGGTCAATACCAGAAGATGGAACTTGCAGGCAAACAGCTCCTGCATGGCGTTGGTAATGGCTTCGGAATACAGTTTTTCGATCATGTCGCGCTTGAACTCGGAGGTGGTGCGCAAAACCAGCCGGTCATCGGCAATTTCCACCGGCTCACAGCCCACAAACCAGGTTTTCATGGCTGTCGGCGTTAAGTCGCGACCCAATATTTCCAAAACCGCAGCCCAAACATCCTTCAGGGAATCCATACCTCTCTCTCCTTTTCCGGCGTCTCGATTTCAAACATAACAATACAGATATAATAATACCAGAAAAATCAAAAAAGCGCAACAACTATATATAATAAATGTAAGAGGGCGGCGGCCACAAGATACCCGAGGCCATCGCGGTTTTGTCATAAAAAAAGAGAGAAATTTCCCCGTAAGTTCCCCTTGCAATTGCCGAAAAAAAAGCGTACCATTACAAGCATGAAACACTTAATTGAAACCTTTCAATGGAATACGACCATCCCCACTCCCTGCCAGCTTCTGGAAGGGGGCGCTTTGCCTGCTCTGGTAACGGGGCTTTCCGGCGTACACCGCGCCCATTGGGCGGCGCAGATCCGCCAGTCTCTGGAAGCGCCCCTGTTGATCCTGACCCCGGACGATGTCACTGCCGCCACATTGGCGGCGGATCTGGAAGCCCTGTTGGAGGAGCGCCCGGTGCTGTTTTCCGAGCGGGAGCTGTGCCTGTACGGGGCGGAGGGCGTTTCCCGCCAGGGCGAGCGGGAGCGTATTGCCGCCCTTCAGGCGCTGGCGGACGGAAAGGCGTCCATTGTCATCGCCACGGTGGCGGGCGCCATGCAGCGCACTCTGGGCGCGGAAATGCTCCGGGAGCTGTCCTTTTCCCTCGCCGCCGGCATGGAGCAGGCGCCGGAGACTGTGGCAAAACGGCTGCTGCACGCCGGCTATGTCCGGACAGAGCAGGTGGAGGCCGCCGGGCAATTCTCCCTCCGGGGCGGCATTCTGGACTTTTTCACCCCCGGTTTGGACAGACCGGTGCGTCTGGAGTACTGGGGCGATGAGATCGAAAGCATCCACCTGTTTGACACGGACACCCAGCGCCGCACGGAGCAGCTGGCCGCCTGTCAGGTGCTTCCGGCGGCGGAGGTGCTGCCGGAGCTGTTCCCCGGCGGCGCGCCGGCGCTGGCACAGCGGCTGGAAAAGCTGGCCGCCGGCCTGAAAAGCGGAAACGAGGTTCTGCGGGCGACCCTGTGGGAGGACGCCGCCCGGCTGCACACTGGCAGTTTTTCCACGGCAGATCGCTATATGGCGCTGGTGTATCCGGAGCTGTACACGGTGCTCGACCACCTCTCTCCGGAAACGGTGGTGTTCTTTGACCAGCCGGGCAAATGCGCTCAGCGGGGCACGGACTATGCCAGGCAGCAGCTGGAGGACTGCAAGCAGCTGATCGAGGGCGGCTCTCTGCTGGGGCGACTGTGCCATTTTACCCAGAGCTTTGACCGCCTGATGGAACAGCTGGCGCAGTTTCCCGTGTTCATGGCGGAAAACTTTGCCCAGGGCAGAAATCCCCTGCCCCAGCGCAGCCTGTATGCCCTTTCCTGCAAGCAGCTGCCCAGCTATGGCGGCAGCGCGGATACCGCCGCCGGGGATGTGCAGCATTACCTCAGCCGCAGCTTTGCGGTGATCGTCCTGGCGGGAGACAAGCGCCGGGCGCTGGTGCTGCAGGACTTTTTCTTCCAGCGGGGCATTTCGGCCACTGTGGACGAAAGCCTGGAGCAGTTTCCCCAAAAGGGACAATGCCGCATTGCCATCGGGCACCTTTCCGCGGGCTTTGAGTACCCGGATGCGGGGCTTGCCCTGCTGACGGACGCCCAATTCGTCCGCGCCGCCGGGCGCAAGGAGAAAAAGCGCCGGGCGCTGGAGCAGAAAAAGCAGCGGCTTGGCTCCTGTGCCGACCTGACGGTGGGCGATCTGGTGGTACACGAGTACCACGGCATCGGCCGCTTTGTGGGCATTGTGAAAATGCCGGTGGACGGTGCGGAAAAGGACTATATCAAGCTCAGCTACGCGGGAACAGATACCCTTTATGTCCCCGTGACCCAGCTGGATCTGGTCAGCAAGTACATGGGCGTAGGGGAAAACAAGCCCGTCAAGCTCTCCCGCATGGGCGGCACGGAATGGACAAAGACCAAGACCCGCGCCAAGACCGCCGCCAAAAAAATGGCCGGGGAGCTGGTCAAGCTCTATGCCCAGCGGCAGCGCGCCGGGGGCTATGCCTTTTCCCCGGATTCTCCCTGGCAGACGGAGTTTGAGGAGCGCTTTCCCTATCCGGAAACGGAAGATCAGCTGCGGAGCATCGCGGAGATCAAGGCGGACATGGAAAAGCCCTGTCCCATGGATCGCATTCTCTGCGGCGATGTGGGCTATGGCAAAACGGAGGTCGCCCTTCGGGCGGTGATGAAATGCGTGCTGGACGGCAAGCAGGCGGCGATTTTGGTACCCACCACTGTCCTGGCGCAGCAGCACTACCAAACGGCGGTGCAGCGCTTTTTCGGCTTTCCGGTACAGATCGCCCAGCTGAGCCGTTTCTGCACTGCCGCCCAGACCCGGCAGACCATGGAGGATCTGCGTACAGGCAGCTGTGATATCGTCGTCGGCACCCACAAGCTGCTGCAAAAGAACATCCAGTTCAAGGATCTGGGGCTTTTGGTGGTGGACGAGGAGCAGCGCTTCGGCGTCGGTCACAAGGAGCACATCAAGGCGCTCAGCCAGCGGGTGGATGTGCTCACCCTTTCCGCCACCCCCATTCCCCGCACGCTGAACATGGCCCTTTCCGGCATCCGGGACATGAGTACCCTGGAGGAGCCGCCGGTGGAGCGCCTGCCGGTGCAGACCTTTGTTATCGAGCACGACTGGGACATGATCTGCGACGCCATCCGCCGGGAGGTCAGCCGGGGCGGGCAGGTCTATTACCTGCACAACCGGGTGGAGACCATCGAGCGCACCGCCCTGCGTCTGGCAAAAATGCTGGAAAATGTCACCGTTGCCGTGGCACACGGAAAAATGGATGAATACAGCCTTTCCAATGTGATGGAAAGCGTCAATACCGGCCAGACCCAGGTGCTGGTATGTACCACCATCATCGAAACGGGCATCGACATTCCCAATGTCAACACCCTTATTATCGAGGACGCCGACAAGCTGGGTCTGGCGCAGCTGCACCAGATTCGGGGACGCGTGGGACGCAGCATCCGCCGTGCCAGCGCCTACCTCACCTTCCGCCGGGACAAGGTGCTCACGGAGGTGGCGGAAAAGCGCCTGACCGCCATCCGGGAATTTGCGGAGTTCGGCGCGGGCTTCAAAATCGCCCTGCGGGATCTGGAGATTCGTGGCGCGGGCAATCTGCTGGGCGCGGAGCAGTCGGGACATATGATCGATGTGGGCTACGATATGTACCTGAAGCTGCTGGAGGAGGCCGTTTTGGAGGAAAAGGGCGAGCCGGTTCCGGTACGCGCCGAGTGCGCCGCCGATCTGGCCGTCAGCGCCAATATCCCGGACAGCTATGTTAAAAGTCCGGAGCAGCGGATGGATCTCTACCGCCGGATCGCCCTGATCCGCACGGAGGCGGAGGCCGACGACCTGATCGACGAGATCATCGACCGCTTCGGCGATCCTCCGCCGGGCGTCAATGCGCTGGTGCAGGTGGCGCTGCTGCGGGGCGAGGCCGGCAAGGCCGGCATCCGGGATGTCAGCCAGAAGGCCGGTTGCCTGCTGTTTACGCTGGACAGCTTTGATATGGCGCAGTTTGACCGGCTGTATGCCCGTCCGGAGCTGAAAAACCGCCTGAAGCTGGAGGCCGGCGCAAAGCCCTGCATCCGCCTGAAGCTGATGACCAAAAAGCGGATCCTGGACGAGGCGCGCAGCTTTGTCCAGGCCTGGGAGGAGACAAAGTCCTGAAGCCCCAAAATTTTGCCCAGACTTTCTTAAAATGTGTAAATCTCATCAAAAAACCCTCTCCTGGGCTGCATTTTGCCCCGGAGAGGGTATTGTTTTTGTATAATTTTGCACATTTGTGTTCTGAAATGTGCAAAACTTTCTTTTACTGCACCCCGGATTCCCGGGCAAACAGCGCCGCACCCAGCGCCCCACACAGCTGCGCCATCTCATGAACGGCCAGCGGCGCCTGCAAATGCGCCTCCAGACAGCGCACCAGTCCCAGATTCCGGGAAACGCCGCCGGTCATCATAAACGGCCCCTTGCCGCCGGCACGCTTGACCAGCGCCAGCGTCTTTCCGGCAACGGCCTTGTTCAGCCCATGGACGATGTCCGCGGGCTTTTTGTTCTGGGCGATCAGGGATACCACCTCGGACTCGGCAAAGACAGAGCACATGCTGGAAATGGTGATGTCCTCATCATGGTGCAGTCCCAGCCGGCTCATCTCCGCCAGATCCAGCTCCATGGTGCGAGCCATCATTTCCAGGAAGCGCCCGGTTCCGGCGGCACACTTGTCGTTCATGACAAAATTGGTCACATTGCCGGCTTCATCCAGACAGATGACCTTGCTGTCCTGCCCGCCGATGTCCACAATGGTGCGCACCGCGGGGTCCAGTGCATGGGCGCCCCGGGCATGACAGCTGATCTCCGTGACGCTTTTTTCTCCCAGGTCGATGGCGTTCCGGCCATAGCCGGTGCAGACCAGACTGCGGATGGCGCTCCGCTCCAGACCGGCCTGCTCCAGCGCCTTGGCAAAAGCGCGTTCCGCCCCGGCCGCCGCCCCTGCGCCGGTGGGCAGAATGACCGCTGCGGCGATCTCCCCTTCCGGGTCAAGGATGACCACATCCGTGCTGGTGCTGCCGCTGTCGATACCGGCGCAGTAGCCGCCGACCTGTTCGGCGGCCGCCTTGCTGCCGGGCGCGATCTGCTCGGCAAAGGCCTCCAGCCGGGTGCGCAGCTGGCCGCTGCTCTGGAGGGTATAGTCCGATTCCAGCTTCAGCAGGGGCAGGCTTGTCTCTTTCCGCAGGGTGGCGTATTCAAAGCTGTAAAAATCGCAGAACTTCACCGTGTGGTATAAAATTCCCCGGAGGTTGGGGTCATTGTACAGCGCCTTTCGCCCCTGATTCCGATTCATGCGCATACAGGGCAGCTGCTCCAGCAGCACCCCGGCGTACCATTCCATCAGTTCGTCAAAGTCCAGCTCCGGCACATCCGCAACGCCCAGCGCCCGGTTGCCCACGCAGCTGCGGTTCCGCACCGGCAGGGGCATGGTCTGCTCCGCCAGATGCAGCAGGCTGTCCCCCATACGCGCGCCCAGCACGCCGATATAGGGGCCGTTTTCCGCCGGCGCGGGGGCAAACTGCGCCCGAAACACCGCCGGGTCAAAGCGGGTACCCTTGTAGCGGCAATAGGCTTCCGCCAGCTGGCGCAGCTGCTTTGCCAGCTGCTTTTTGCCGCAGCAGTCCCCCGTCCGGGGCACATCCAGTAGGTACAGAAAATCCAGCCGGTCGTCATGGGACAGCACATCCCAGACGCTGCGGATGCTGTCACAGCAGCACACCAGCACCAGTTCCCGGATCTCCCCGGCCAGCACCGCCTCCAAAACCGCCTTACCAAAGCCGCACAGGTTGGGGTGTGCCAGTTGCTCTGCCTGGGGAAAGCCGGGGGGCATGGTGTTGTAATTGACGCAGCCCCCGCCGCAGGCGGTGAGCAGCTCAATGGGGGTGTATTTGCAGACATAGTGGGTCATACCTGTGCCTCCTGTCGTTCCAGCATTTCCAGAAAAGCGCCCATCCGGGTGGAAAGCTGCCCATCGCCGCCGTGGCTGCGGTCGCAGCAGTCCCCGTCCAGAATCAGCAGGGGAATGCCCTCCTGTTCAAAATATTCCTTGGCCAACCGGGCGTTGCCCATGGTGTGCTTACAGCCCCAGTGGTTGAACCAGACGGCGGCGTCCGCCCCGGCTCGCCGGGCGTTTGCCACGCAGCGCTCCAGCAGCCGGGTGTGGTCGCCGTTCATGCTGTGGTAGACCATCCGTCTTGCCATGGCCTCGAAGGGCTTGTCCGGGTCAAAGTCCGGCGCTGCCACCTCCCCCAGATCGCAGCCCACGATCTGCGCCCGCTCCTGGAGGCAAAGCAGCTGCTTCAGCGCCTGGGACCAATAGGGCACCGTGTGCATCCAGTACAGCTTTTTGCCCTTTTTCGGCGGCTGCTGCTGTACCTGACGCAGCAGCGCCTGGACATACTGCTCCTGCTCCCGGGTGCCGAGAAAAACATTGGCGGTCATGCAGGCATACAGGGGCGTGACCAGATCCGCCGGGACATAGCGATCCGCCGCCCGGCGCTGGTATTCCCGGTAGCCCTCCAGACAGCGGCGGCTGCGGTGCAGCCGCTGGCGCAGCGCCGCCTCGTCCAGCCGCTTGCCGGTCTGCTGCTCCAAAAACTGCGCCATTTCCCGCAGCTGCTCCGCCACATAGGAAACCGCGTCCTCGCTGGGGGTATAGGGTACCTCAATGGCAAAATGGGGCACATCGTAGTGCTCCGCCAGGGCGCGGAAGGAGACCAGATTGGCATCGCAGACCAGATTGGTGGACACGATGCACCGGGGCTTGGGCAGCAATCCCGCGTCCGCCGCGCCCAGAAAAATGCGGTGATAGCTGCAAAGGCTGTCCGGCAGCCCCGCCGCCTCCGCCTGGCGGAGATAGCGCCCCTCCGCCCGGGAGCCTGACAGAAAGGAGGAAAAGGCCTCCACATTATAGGGATGCATTCCCAGCTCCTGCATCACCTCGCAGGGGGTGAAAATGCTGACGATCACCGCGTTTTTGGGGTCCTGCAGGGGCTTGCGCATCTGGCGCATCATCATCCGCGCCAGCTCCTGATCCGCCGGCATCAGCCCCCGGGCGGGCGCACAGCGCAAAAGCAGCTGTTGGCCGGCCCAGCCCAGCCGGAGCATCCGGCGCGCCTTTTCCGGGTCGGTATCCGTCAGCTGCTGCACCTTCTGCCCGAACTTGTCCACGATCGACATAAAATCCCTCCCAAAACCTTTGCGTCCGCTTCCCGCGGGGTATCGGGGAATTTCCCGCAGGGCGCAAATTTTTATACCTGAAAAGTGTACTACGGGACGCCGGGGAACGCAAGTTTCAAATCCTTACAATTGATGACATTTTGCACGATAAATGTGGAAAAAACCGAGGAAGTCCCCGGTTTTTTCCGTGTTCGATTCATGAAAATGCAGAAGATTTGCACATTATTTGGCTTTTTGTGCAGCCTGCTTCATCTCCCGGACATAGTCCCCCACCGGCTGAGCGGCATTTTTTCCGTGTTTGGCTACCAGCTTCATAATGGCGGAGCCAACGATCACCCCGTCGGCCTTCTGCGCCATGGTCTCGGCCTGCTGCGGCGTGGAGATGCCAAAGCCGATGGCGCAGGGCAGGTCGGTATTCTCCCGCACCAGCGCGACAATGCTTTCCAGATCGGTCTTGATTTCCGTTCGGGTGCCGGTCACGCCTAGACTGGAGACGATGTACAAAAAGCCCTCCGCCTCCCGGGCGATGGTGGCAACGCGCGCCTCCGAGGTGGGCGCCACCAGGGAGATAAAGGCAACGCCGTTTTCCCGGCAGGCGGGCAAGAAGTCCTCTTTTTCCTCAAAGGGAACATCGGGCAGGATAAGACCGTCAATGCCCACCTCCGCGCAGCGGCGGAGAAAGCGCTCTGTGCCATAGGAAAACACCACATTGGCATAGGTCATGAACACCAGCGGGATAGAAACCTCCTGCCGCAGCTGCTGCACGAAGTCAAAAATCTTGTCCGTAGTCACACCACTGGCCAGCGCCCGCAGGTTGGCCGCCTGGATCACGGGACCCTCCGCCGTGGGGTCGGAAAAGGGGATGCCAAGCTCAATCAGATCCGCCCCCTGCTCGGCCATGGCGCGGACGATCTTTCCCGTGGTCTCCAGATCCGGATCCCCGCAGGTGATAAAGGGAATAAAGGCCTTTTCTTTGGCAAATGCCTGTGCGATCTTATTCATGGATATCCTCCCCTCTGTACCGGGCGATGGCGGCGCAGTCCTTGTCGCCCCGGCCGGAAATGGTGAGCAGAATGCTCTGCTCCTTGTCCATGGTGGGCGCCAGCTTCATGGCGTAGGCCACTGCATGGGCGGACTCAATGGCGGGAATAATGCCCTCCGTCCGGGACAGAAACTCAAAAGCGTCCACGGCCTCGTCGTCGGTCACGGCAACATATTCCGCCCGACCGGTGTCATGAAGCCAGGCGTGCTCCGGGCCGATGCCGGGATAATCCAGGCCGGCGGAAATGGAGTACACCGGCGCGATCTGGCCGTATTCATCCTGGCAGAAATAGCTTTTCATGCCGTGGAAAATACCCAGCTTGCCGGTGGCGATGGTGGCGGCGGTCTCAAAGCTGTCCACGCCCCGTCCGGCGGCCTCGCAGCCGATCAGGCGCACGCCGGCGTCGGGAATAAAGTGGTAAAAGCTGCCGATGGCGTTGCTGCCGCCGCCCACGCAGGCCATGACCACATCCGGCAGCTTGCCGGTCTTGTCCAGCATCTGCCGGCGGCTTTCCCGGGAGATCACCGCCTGAAAATCCCGGACGATGGTGGGAAAAGGATGGGGACCCATCACGGAGCCAAGGCAGTAATGGGTGTCCGCAATGCGGCTCGTCCACTCCCGCATGGCCTCGGACACCGCGTCCTTCAGGGTGGCGGTGCCGCTGGTCACGGGGATGACCTCCGACCCCAGCAGACGCATCCGGTACACATTCAGCGCCTGCCGGCGGGTGTCCTCCTCACCCATGAACACTACGCAGTCCATGTCCAGCAGGGCGGCGGCGGTGGCGGTGGCAACGCCGTGCTGTCCCGCGCCGGTCTCCGCGATCAGGCGGGTCTTGCCCATTTTTTTGGCTAAGAGCGCCTGTCCCAGCACATTGTTGATCTTGTGTGCGCCGGTGTGGTTGAGATCCTCCCGCTTCAGATAGATCTGCGCTCCGCCCAGTGCGCGGGTCATGCGCTGGGCATGGTACAGCCGGGAGGGTCTGCCGGCATATTCGTTGAACAGGGTCTCCAGCTCCCGGTTGAATTCCAGGTCGTTTTTGTAAAAGTCATAGGCCTGTTCCAGTTCGATCACGGCGTTCATCAGCGTTTCCGGGATGTATTGTCCCCCGTGTACGCCAAAGCGCCCTTTTCTCTCGCTTGTCATAGGTGTTTCTCCTTTATATTGCAAAACCTTGCCCCCTATCGGGCAGGGAAGTCTTCTGTTTTTTATGTTTCCGGCTGCTGCCGGGCGGCCTGGACAAAGGTGCGCATTTTTTCCGGGTCCTTTTTTCCGTCCGTCTCCACGCCGGAGCTGACATCCACCCCAAAGGGATGCAGCTGCGCAATGGCCGCGGCGACATTCTCCGGCGATAGTCCCCCGGCCAGCAGAAAGGGGCGGGAAAAGCCCCGGAGCAGGGACCAGTCAAAGGTCTTGCCGGTGCCGGCGCCGGAGTCCAGCAGCAGGGTGTCCGCCGGGCTGGCCTCCGCCGCCAAAAGGTCTGCCGCCGTGCGAATCTGGAACGCCCGGAAAAGGGGCTTTCCTGTCCTGTCCTGCAAGCGGCGGATGTCTTCGGCCGTCTCGCTGCCGTGGAGCTGCAGCCGGTCGATCACCCCGGTCTCCAGCAGCGCCGCCGCCTGGGTAGGGGGCATATCCACCACCACGCCCACAACGGTCGTTTCCGGCGGCAAAAGCTCTCGCAGCCGCAGCACCGTTTCCGCCGTGACGGAGCGGCGAAAGCCCGGAGAGAGGATAAAGCCGGCGTAATCCGGCCGCAGCGCCCCGGCGGCGGAAACATCCTCCCGGGTGCGCAGGCCGCAGAGCTTGACCCGGGTCATTGGGCGCAGCAGCGCATCTGCCGCAGCAGAGCGGGTCTGTCCGGAGCGGTCATGAGTACCTCGCCCATGAGCACCGCGTCCGCGCCCAGCTTTGCCAGCGCCGCCACATCCTCCGGGGATCTGACGCCGCTTTCCGCCACATACAGGCACTCCGGCGGCACCAGCTCCCGCAGCCGGGCGGCGTGGGAAAAGTCCACGGAAAAGTTCTTCAGATTCCGGTTGTTCACGCCGATGATCCTTGCCCCGGCAGCGCGGGCGGAGGCAATCTCCTCCTCGTTGTGGGTCTCCACCAGCGCGGCCAGCTCCAGCCGGTCGCACAGCTCCAGATACCGGGCGATGGTCTCCGTGTCCAGCAGGGCGCAGATCAGCAGCACCGCGTCCGCGCCCATGGCCTTGGCCTGATAGATCTGGTAGGCGTCCACTGTGAAATCCTTGCGGATCATGGGGGTGTCCACTGTTTGGCGGATGTCCGTAAAAATCTTGTCGCTGCCCAGGAACCACTTTGGCTCCGTCAGGCAGGAGATGCAGTCCGCTCCGGCGGCTGCGTACTCCCGGGCAATGTCCAAATAGGGAAACTCCGCCGTGATCATCCCCCGGGAGGGGGATGCCCGCTTGATCTCGCAGATTAGGGACACGCCGGACTTTTCCAGCGCGGCGGTAAACCGCGCCCTGCCGCCGCCGGGGCGGCGCAGGCACTGCTCCCGGAGGGCTTCCAGACCGATTTCCGCCTGCTCCCGGCGCACCCGCTCCCGGGCGTGGTCTGCCAGTTGATCCAAAATATTCATCAGCTTCCGGACACCTCCACAAATTTTTCCAGCGTGGCAATGGCCGCGCCGCTGTCGATCAGCTCCGCCGCCAGCGCCGCGCCCTCCTGCAAGGTCTTGGCCTTGCCGCCGATGTATAGCGCCGCCCCGGCGTTGAGCAGCACGGCGTTGCGCCGGTGTCCCGGCTCTCCGGCCAGCACCGCCCGGGTGATGGCGGCGTTTTCCTCCGGCGTGCCGCCCACAAGGTCTTCTCTTTCGCAGCGGGCAAAGCCAAAGTCCTCCGGTCGGATGACAAAGCTGCGATACCAGCCGTCCCGGAACTCGCAGACCTGGGTGGGGGCGGAAAGGGAAATTTCGTCCAGCTTGTCCTGGCCATAGACCACCATGCCCTTTTTCACGCCCAGCTCCACCAGCACCTTGGCCAGCGGCTCCACCAGCGCGCCGTCGTATACGCCCAGCAGCTGCATGGTGGGAGAAGCGGGGTTGGTCAGGGGGCCAAGAATGTTGAACACCGTGCGAAAGCCCAGCTCCTTCCGCAGCGCACCCACATATTTCATGGAGCTATGGTATTCCTGGGCGAAGAAAAAGCACATCCCCACCTCATCCAGCAGCCGCCGGCACAGCGCCGGGCTTTGGCGGATGTTCACGCCCAGCGCCTCCAGGCAGTCCGCCGTGCCGCATTTGGAGGAGGCGGCGCGGTTGCCGTGCTTGGTCACCTTCATCCCGCCGGCGGCGGCCACCAGCGCGGCGGTGGTGGAAATATTAAAGCTGTTGGAGCCGTCGCCGCCGGTGCCGACGATCTCGAAAATGTCCGTTCCCAGCTCCACCCGGGTGGCGTGATCCCGCATGGCGGCGGCGCAGCCGGCGATCTCCGCCGTGGTCTCCGCCCGGGTGCTTTTGGTGGAAAGCGCCGCCAGAAACGCGGCGTTCTGGGTGGGCGAGGTCTGCCCGCTCATGATCTCGTGCATGACGGCATAGGCCTCGTCATAGGACAGATCCTCCTTGTTGACGATCTTTACAATGGCTTCTTTTATCATATGCTTGCTCCCCTTTCTCCGTGATGTCCTGTCCCGGTCACAGCCGGATGAAGTTTTGCAGCATCTGCGCCCCGTCCGGGGTCATGATGGACTCCGGATGGAACTGCACGCCGAAAATAGGATAGTCCCGGTGGCGCACAGCCATCACCTCGCCGTCCAGCGTGTGGGCGCAGGCCAGCAGCTCCGGCGGCAGGGTCTCCGGCGCAACAGCCAGAGAGTGATACCGTGCCACAGGCGCCACCTCCGGGCAGCCGGCGAACAGCGGGCAATCGGGGTCAAAGCGCACTTGAGACTGCTTGCCGTGCATCAAGTGCTTGGCATAGGTCACCCTTGCGCCATAGGCCGCGCAGATGGCCTGATGCCCCAGGCAGACGCCCAGGGTGGGGATCTCCCGGCAGACAGTGGCGGCGACCTCCATGGTCACCCCGGCGTCCTCCGGCCGTCCCGGACCGGGGGAGAGAATGATGTGGCTGGGCGCCAGCGCCCGAATTTCCTCCACGGTCATGGCGTCGTTGCGCACCACCCGGATGTCCGGCTGGATCGCGCCCACCAGCTGAAAAAGATTATAGGAAAAACTGTCGTAGTTGTCGATCAATAAAATCATCGTGCTTTCCTCCTGAAAAACGCTTGCCTCTCCTGTGTGTGGGGGCTAAATCTCCTCTGCCTGCTCCAGCGAGCGGATCACGGCAGCGGCCTTGTTCAGGCACTCCTCGAATTCCTTTTCCGGCACAGAGTCGGCCACGATGCCCGCGCCGCTGCGCACAAAGACCTTGCCGTTTTTCTTATAGGCAATGCGAATGGCGATGCAGGTGTCCATATCGCCGTTAAAGGCCAGATAGCCGATGGCGCCGCCGTAAATGCCGCGCTTGTTGTTCTCCAGCTGGCCGATCAGCTGGCAGGCGCGGATCTTGGGCGCGCCGGAAAGAGTACCGGCGGGCAGCACCGCGGCGATGGCGTCCAGAGCGTCCTTGTCCTCCCGGAGCTGACCGCGCACGGTGGAGCCGATGTGCATCACATGGGAAAAGCGCTCGATGGAGTGGAGCTTTTCCACCTCCACTGTGCCGAAGCGGCTGACGCGCCCCAGGTCGTTGCGCCCCAGGTCTACCAGCATATTGTGCTCGGCCAGCTCCTTTTCATCGGCCAGCAGGTCGGCCTCCAGCGCCTTGTCCTCGGCCTCCGTCTTCCCCCGGGGACGGGTACCCGCCAGGGGGAAGGTGTGCAGCACGCCGTTTTTCAGCTTTACCAGCGTTTCCGGTGAAGCGCCGGCTACCTCCACATCCGTGCCGGAGAAATAGAACATATAGGGCGAGGGGTTAATGGTGCGCAGCACCCGGTAGGTGTCCAGCAGGCTGCCGGTAAAGGGGGCACTGAGCCGGTTGGACAGCACGATCTGGAAGATGTCTCCCTCCCGGATGTGGTGCTGCGCCTGCTCCACCATGGCGCAAAAGCGCTCCCGGTCGAACAGCGGCGTGACCGGTCCGGTAAGCCGAGCCTTCGGCTCCTGCTTTTTCTCGCCGGTGCGCAGCAGGCGGATGAGGTTTTCCAGCTCCACCACGGCCTTGTGATACTCCGTTTCCGGGTCGCTTAGGGACATATTCACCATCAGGATGATCTTCTGGCGGATGTTGTCAAAGGCGATCACCTTGTCAAACAGCATCAGATCCAGATCCTTGAAGTTCTCCGTGTCCTCGGCCTCCGTGCGGACGGAGGGCTCGCTGTAGCCCAGATAGTCATAGGAAAAATAGCCCACCAGACCGCCGGTAAAGGCGGGCAGATAATCAAAGCGGGGGCTTTTGTACTGGGAAAGCACCTGGCGCAGGTATTCGGAGGGGTCGCCGGTGACATAGCGCATCTTGCCCGCGTCCAGCACCCCGTTCATCTCGCCGCCCACGCAGGTGATCTCCATTTTCGGGTCAAAGCCCAGGAAAGTGTAGCGCCCCCATTTTTCGTCCGCGGCGGCGGACTCCAGCAGATAGCAATGCCGGGAGACCTGTTTGAGCACCCGGACGGCCTCGATGGGCGTGATAAAGTCCGAGAGGATCTCGCAGCTGACCGGCAGCACATCGTATTTTCCCGTGGCCGCGATCTCTTGGATCTGGGACAGTTCAGGCAGGATTTTCATGGCACATACCTCCAATAAAAATGTCAACATTACGCGCGTTCCGGGAAATAAAAAAATCCTTGACAGAAAACGAGTTTCTGTCAAGGACGAATACAGACGATCCGCGGTGCCACCTTGCTTTGTGGAAAACCACACACTTATCAGGATACCAACATATCCCCGACCTCTGACGCGGGTCTGGCGTCGCAGCATACTCAGCCGGAGTCTCCGGCCTTTGACTGCGCCCTCAGCGGGCCATTTGACGGTTTGTTTTCTGCCCGGTTCTCAGCCACCCGGACTCTCTGTGAGAGCATCGCCGCCGTTATTTCCGCTTCAACGGTTTCGCGTAATATCAGATTGAACCTTATTATAATCGCTTTCGCCGGAAAGTCAAGGGCTTTTTCATACTTTCGTGCAAAAAAGCAGAGCAAACCGCTGTATTTTTCCCGATTTCTCGGAGATTCGGAGCCAAATCCGCCGCTTTGTCAACAATTGTCCGGGGAAATGTTGACAAATTTTCGGAGGGTGATATAATTTTTCAGATATATATAATGTGCGGCTGTCGAAAAACAGGCAGCTAGCAGAAACCTCCGCAGCAGCGGGGGAGCTTGAGGGGGTCAAGACCCGCCTCAATCAGATAAACCGCCGCGGAAAGCCCAGAGGGGCTTTCCCACAGTATTTTGGCATGGCCAAAATACTCGGCGGATAATATTGTGTGTTTTGGCTATCTGCCGGGCGCACAGAGAGGAATCTGCTCCATGAATTTTGCCAAAAAGCTCTATTGCCGCGCCTTCCAAAAGGTCTTTCACATTGCCCTGCCCATGCTGCCCTATCGCAACCCCAAGATCCTCAACAGTATGCGGGAGATCCCCGGCATCCTCCGGGGCGAGGGCTGCAGGCACCCCCTGCTGGTCACGGACAAAACCGTGATGGGGCTGGGACTGGCGCAGCCGCTGATCGACGCCTGCGCCGCGGCGGGAATGCCCCTGGCGGTCTTTGACCAGGTGCTGCCCAACCCCACAGCCTCCCTGGTGGAGCGCTGCACCCGGGCGTACCGCGCCGCCGGCTGCGACTGCCTGATCGCCATGGGCGGCGGCTCACCCATGGACACCGCCAAGGCCACCGGTGTGCGGATCGCCAAGCCCAGAGCCAGCCTGGCCAGTCTGGAGGGCATTCTCAAGCTGGGACACGCCAAGCTGCCCCCCATCGTGGCCATTCCCACCACCGCCGGCACCGGCAGCGAGACCACCCTGGCGGCCATCATCGTGGATGACGAGACCCGCCACAAATACTGCATCAACGACTTCCCCCTCATCCCGCCCTATGCGGTGCTGGATCCCGCCACCACGGCGACCCTGCCGCCCATCATCGCCGCCAGCTCCGGGTTGGACGCGCTGACCCACGCGGTGGAGGCCTACATCGGCCGCTCCACCACCAAGGAGACCCGGGATTACGCGGAAAAGGCCGTGCGCCTGATTTTTGATAACATCTACGGCGCGGTCAACCACGAAAGCGAGGACGCCGAGCGGCATATGCTCCACGCCAGCCACTATGCCGGCCGCGCCTTTACCCGCAGCTATGTGGGTTATATCCACGCCGTGTCCCACAGCCTGAGCGGCCGCTACAATGTCCCCCACGGTCTGGCCAACGCGGTGCTGCTGCCGCTGGTGCTGGAAATGTACGGCGAATGCGTCCATAAAAAGTTGGCGGCGCTGGCGCGGGTGGCCGGGCTGGACAGACAGGAGGGCGTGGGAACCTCCGACGCCGCCCTGGCCAAGGCCTTTATCGCCGCCATCCGGCAGATGAACCGGGATTTCGGTATTCCGGAGACCCTGCCGGGCATAGAGCTGGGCGCCATTCCGGAAATGGCGCGCTATGCGGAAAAGGAGGCCAATCCCCTGTACCCCGTGCCGGTGCTCTGGGATGCCAAAAAGCTGGAAACGATCTACCGCGCCGTGCGGGATAAGCGCTATTTTACGGAGGAAGTCCCGGCGGAGCAGCCGGACAAGGGGCAGCAGTTTGCCCAGCTGGTGGCGGAGCAGCGCGCCTACTTCCAAACCGGCGCGACCTTGGAGATCGCCAGACGCAAGGCCAAGCTGCGCCGCCTGCTCCAGGCCATCGAGGAGCGGGAAACGGAAATTTTTGCCGCCCTGCGCAGCGACCTGGGCAAAGGCTCCAGCGAAAGCTATATGTGCGAGGTGGCCCTGGTCAAAAGCGAGATCAACTATATGCTGCGCCATGTCTCCGGTCTGGCAAAGGAAAAGCGGGTGAAAACGCCTCTGGTGCAGTATATCTCCCGCAGCTATGTCAAGCCCAGCCCTCGGGGCTGCGTGCTGATCATGAGCCCCTGGAACTATCCCTTCCTGCTGACCATCGACCCGCTGGTGGATGCCATTGCGGCAGGCAACACCGCCGTGGTCAAGCCCAGCGCCTACTCCCCCGCTACCAGCGCCCTCATTGCGGAGCTGCTGGCAGAGGTGTTCGAGCGGCGGGAAGTGGCCGTTGTCACCGGCGGCCGGGCGGAAAACGCCATGCTGCTGGAGCAGAAGTTTGACTACATCTTCTTCACCGGCTCCAAGGCCGTTGGCAGTCTGGTGCTGGAAAAAGCCGCGCCTCATCTGACCCCCTGCACGCTGGAGCTGGGCGGAAAAAGCCCCTGCATCGTGGACAGCAGCGCCAAGATCGAGCTGGCCGCCAGGCGCATCGTCTTCGGCAAGCTCATCAACGCCGGCCAGACCTGCGTAGCGCCGGATTACATCTACTGCGACTACCGGATCAAGGATCAGCTGGTGCAGGCCATTACCCGGGAGATCCAGCGGCAGTATGGGGCAAATCCCCTGACCAACCGGGATTACGGCCACATCGTCAACGAAAAGCACTATGCCCGCCTGATGGGACTGATCGACCCGGAAAAGGTGGTCTGGGGCGGCGAGGGCGACCCGGAGACCCGGAAGATCGCCCCCACGGTGCTGGACAATGTCAGCTGGGACGATGCCGTCATGGGCGAGGAGATTTTCGGCCCCATCCTCCCCATCCTCACCTGGAGGCGGCTGGATGAGGCGATGGAAACCATCAACAATATGCCCACGCCTCTGGCGCTGTATTACTTCACCGAAAACAGCAAGCAGGCCAAACGGGTCATGTCCCGGGTGGCCTTTGGCGGCGGCTGCATCAACGATACCATCATCCACATCGCCACAACGGCTATGGGCTTTGGCGGCAGCGGAGAAAGCGGCATGGGCAGCTACCATGGCCGCCGGGGCTTTGAGACCTTCAGTCACCGCAAGAGCATTGTGGACAAAAAGACCTTCCTGGATCTGCCCATGCGCTATGCCCCGGCCACCGGCTGGAAGGACAAAATGGTGCGGATGTTCCTGAAATAAGCATTCCCCCTCGATAAAAGCAAAAAAAGAGAACTGCAAGGCAAAGCGCCTTGCAGTTCTCTTTTTTCATTTGGGCAATTTTTGCAGCAGGCCGGCAAAGTAGTCCGGCAGAGGGCATTCCAGCTCCACGGGCAGACTGGTGCGGGGGTGAATAAATCGCAACCGCCGGGCGTGGAGACACTGGCCGGAAAGCCCCTTTTCCGGGCGCTTGTGGCCATAGACCAGATCGCCCACCAGCGGGTGGCCGATGTACTCCATGTGTACCCGGATCTGATGGGTACGCCCGGTCTCCAGCTTGCACTGGATGTGGCTGAAGCCCCGAAAGCGCTCCAGCACCCGGTAATGGGTCACAGCCGGCCGGCCGTTGGGCACCACGGCCATCCGCTTTCTGTCCGCCGGATGCCGCCCGATGGGGGCGGAGATGGTGCCGACCTCCTGCTTGGGCGTGCCGTGTACTACCGCCTCATACACCCGGCTCAGGCTCCTGTCCGCCAATTGGGCAGACAGGGCAGCGTGCGCCATATCGTTTTTGGCCACAATCAGCAGCCCGGAGGTGTCCATGTCGATCCGGTGGACGATGCCAGGCCGCTTTTCCCCGCCGATGCCGGAAAGGCTGCTGCCGCAGTGCCACAGCAGGGCGTTGACCAGGGTGCCGTCCGGATGTCCCGGCGCGGGATGCACCACCAGCCCCCGGGGCTTGTTGACCACGATCACATCCTCGTCCTCGAACACCACATCCAGGGGGATGTCCTGCGCCACCAGCGGGATCTCCGTCGTTTCCGGCAGGCGCAGCAAAAAGCGCTGCCCCGCCGTGACGGGGTATTTTTTTTTCACCGGCTGTGTGCCGTCCAGCAGCACCGCCCCCTGCTCCAGCAGCTTTTGGGCGCGAGCGCGGCTGAGTCCCTCCACACAACGGGGGAGGAGAGCGTCGATCCGCTCGCCGCTCTCCTCCGCAAGAATCCAAAGTTCTTCCATTTAATGCTCTCCAAATTCGGCCATGATGTCCTCCAGAGAGAACTCCACCACCTCGTCGTCCACCGTGATGCGGGTCTTTTCGGCGGCGCTGCGGCGCAGCTCCTCCACCGTCAGCAGACCCTCAGCCGTCGTTTGCTTCGGCGGCTCCGGTGCAGGCTGGGGCTTGGGCGGGGGAGAAAAATGCCGGGGCGCGAACTCCACAAAGGGAGAGCCGTCCGTGAGCGGATATTGCTCCTCCGGGGTCGGCTTCCGCTTGGGAACCGGGGCGGCCGGAGCAGCAGGCTCCGGCTGAGACACCGGCTCGGAGATCGGTTCGGGCGCCGGGATCGGCTCCGGCTCCGGCTTGGGCGCGGGCGCTGCCGGGGGAATGTCCCAGGCCTCCCGGGCGACTGCCGCGGCGATCTTGGCCTGAATGGCGGCCACCATGGAGTCGTCGGCCTCCGGCTCGACTTCCTCTCCGGCCGCTTCCGGCGCAGGGGTCGCTTCCTCTGTCGAGATCTCCGGCGCGGGAGTCTCGGCGGCCTCCGCTGTGGTTTCCGTTATGGCCTCTGCCGGTTCCGCTTTTGTCTCCGCAAGCGCTGCATCCCGCGGTTCGGGACGGCGGGACTTTTTCCGCCGCTTGGACTTGGCTTTGGACTTGCGGGGCGGCGCGGGAGCTTCCGGCTCCGGCGCGGGTTCAGCTTCCGGCTCAGGCTCCGGTTCCGGTTCGGACAGGATGGCTTCCGCTTCTTCTGCCGGGGCTTCGTCCGCTTCTGCGGGGATATCCTCCTCGGCATCCTCGGTAGCTTCCTCGGTCTCCGGCGCGTCTTCCGCTACCGGCTGCTCTTCCGGCAGGAATTCCGGGGGGAAGTCCTCGTCAGCGAAGGCGTCTTCCGCCCCCGGTTCCGCTGACGAAGATGGGTCCCGGTGGAACAGGATATACAGACAGAACAGCACCGCGCCGACCACCAGCGCGATATCCGCCACATTGAAAATGGGGAACCAGCTCAGCGCTCCCTCAAAGGAGAACATATCCACCACATAGCCCTGCACGGCGCGGTCAATGGCATTGCCCAGCGCACCGGCGATGATGATCGCCACCACCCAGCGGGCGAAGCGGCTGCGCAGGCGGCGCTTTGCCAGCGCCCAGATGCAGAACACCACAAAGGCCGCCGTGATCGCCAGAAACAGCCACCGCGCGCCGCCCCAGCGCTCCAGCATACTGAAGGCGGAGCCGGTGTTATGGACATTGGTCAGATGGAGGAAGCCGGGCAGAAAATCCATCGTACCGGTATTCAGCGTGATGTTGGCGCTGACCCAGTATTTTACGCCCTGATCCGCGATCAGGATCAGCACGATTGCAATTGCATAAAACATGATCCAGCGCGCCTCCCGTTCGGCTTAGCCCCGAACCACAGAGGCGCAGCGGGCGCACAGCTCCGGATGGGCGTCATCCATGCCGACGGTGATGCTGTGGGTCCAGCAGCGGCAGCACTTGGGCGTTTCGCAGGCGGAAACGGCAACGGTCACGCCGGGGAAGGCCTCTCCGGCATAGCCGGCGCCCTCGCCGGAGATCACCTCCAGGGCGGAGACGATGCAAAGACCGGGCAGGTCGATATCCTGGATCTGGGCAAAGTCGGCCGCGGCCTGCTCGGACACATACAGGGTCACCTTCGCATCCAGGGGCTTGCCCACGACCTTTTCCGTGCGCGCCAGCTCCAGCGCCTTGTTCACATCCTCCCGCAGTGCCAGCGCCTTTTCCCAGCGCTGGGCGGTGGCCTCGTCAAACACGGCGTCTGCCCAGGGCTTGGGCATATCGTTGAGCATTACATGGCGGCCGTCGTCCCCGGTCTTGTGGGGCATGGCCTGCCAGATCTCGTCCGAGGTAAAGGCCAGCACCGGCGCCAGCAGACGCACCATGGCGTCCAGGATCCGGTAAATGGCGGTTTGGCCGCTGCGGCGGGAAAGAGAATCCGCGCCGTCGCAGTACAGGCGATCCTTGATCACATCCAGATACAGGTTGGACATCTGCACCACGCAGAAATTGTGGATGGCATAGGTCACCTGATAGAACTCATAGCGGTCATAGGCGGCAATGCACTTTTCGATCAGACCGTTGAGCTGTACCATGGCCCACTGATCCAGGGGCAGCATATCGGCAAAGGCCACCTGCTGCTCCGGATCGAAGCCGGCCAGGTTGCCCAGAATGTAGCGGGCGGTGTTGCGGATCTTCAGGTACTTGTCGGAAAGCTGCTTGAAGATGCCGTCGGAGCAGCGCATATCCAGACGATAGTCCGCAGAGGCCGCCCACAGGCGGATCAGCTCCGCGCCGTACTTGGGGATGATCTGCTCCGGCGCAACGCCGTTGCCCAGAGACTTGTGCATGGCCTTACCCTCGGCGTCCACCGTCCAGCCGTGGGTGAGCACCTCCCGATAGGGGGCGCTGCCCTTGGTGGCAACGGCGGTCAGCAGGCTGGACTGGAACCAGCCACGATATTGGTCGCCGCCCTCCATGTACATATCCGCCGGCCAGACGCCGGGGGCGTCCAACTCCAGACTTGCCACATGGGTGGAGCCGGAGTCGAACCAGCCGTCCAGGGTGTCCGTTTCCTTGGTAAAGTGCTTGCCGCCGCAGTGGGGGCAGGCAAAGCCCTCCGGCAGCAGCTGCGCCGTGTCCAGATCGAACCAGGCGTTGGAGCCCTTTTCACCGAAGATGGCGGAAATTTTGTCGATGGTTTCCGGCGTGCAGACGGGCTTGTGGCAGTCCTCGCAGTAGAACACCGGAATGGGCAGCCCCCAGTGCCGCTGGCGGGAGATGCACCAGTCGGCGCGCTCCCGGATCATGGACACCATGCGGTCATGACCCCATTCGGGCATCCAGTGGACGCTGTCGCAGGCGGCAACGGCCTGCTCCTTAAAGGCCTCCACCGAGCAGAACCACTGGTCGGTGGCCCGGAAGATGATGGGCTTTTTGCAGCGCCAGCAGTGGGGATAGGAGTGTGTGATCTCCTCCTTGGCCAGCAGATAGCCGTCCTGCTCCAGCCGGGGCAGAATGACCTCGTTGGCCTTGTTGATGTGGTTGCCGCCGAACACGGCGTCCGTCATGATGCCCCGGTCATCCACCGGCACGGGAACGCCGATGTGGGTCTTACCCTCCCGGTCGTATTTCTGACAGATGAAATAGTCGTCCGCGCCGAAGCCGGGGGCGGTGTGGACGCAGCCGGTACCGGCATCCAGCGTAACATGGTCGCCGCAGAGCACCACGGAATCCCGCTCCATAAAGGGATGCCGGGCGGTCATCAGCTCCAGCTCCGCGCCCTTGACGGTGGCCAGCACCTCGTAGGACTCGATGCCGGCGGCCTTGCAAACGCCGTCCGCCAGTTCCTTGGCCAGGATATAAACCTCGCCGGAGGGCACCTTTGCCAGCACATAGTCCAGCCGGGGATTGACGGAGATGGCCATGTTGCCGGGCAGCGTCCAGGTGGTGGTCGTCCAGATCACAAAGAACAGCTTGCTCAGGTCACAGAACTGTCCCAGCTTGCCCAGGTCGTTCTGGATGGGGAACTTGACGAAAATGGTGGTGCAGGGCACATCGGCGTATTCGATCTCCGCCTCGGCCAGAGCGGTCTCGTCGCTGGGGCACCAGTACACGGGCTTCATGCCCTTGTAGATATAGCCCTTTTCAAACATCTTGCCAAAGACCTTGACCTCCTCGGCCTCAAAGCGGGGGTTCATGGTCAGATAGGGGTGATCCCAGTCACCCAGAACGCCAAGGCGCTTGAATTCCTCCCGCTGGATGTCCACAAAGTTCTGGGCAAACTCCTGGCAGGCGGTGCGGAACTCGGAGATGGACATCTCCTTACGCTTGAGCTTCTGCTTTTTGATGATGGCGCTTTCAATGGGCATACCGTGGTTATCCCAGCCGGGGGTGTAGTGGGTCTGGAAGCCGGACATATGCTTATACCGGATGATGAAGTCCTTGATGCACTTGTTCAGCGCGTGACCCATGTGCAGATGGCCGTTGGAAAACGGCGGGCCGTCGTGCAGGGTGTAAAGCGGCTTGCCCTCGTTGCGCTTGAGCATTTCGTGATAAAGATCCATGTCGTACCAGTGCTGGAGCATTCCCGGCTCCCGCTTGGGCAGTCCGGCACGCATGGGGAAATCTGTTTTCGGCAGATTTACGGTGGCGTTGTAATCCTGAGACATTGTTTGTTCTCTCCGTTCTGATAGAAAAAATAATACTGTATTCGCCAGTTCTGCGATAAGATAATAATAGACAAAAGATAATAGATAAGGAAATACTTATCTATTATCTGTCGGCTATTACCGCAATTGCCATTTGCCGCAAAGGACGAGAGCTGCGAATGGCCGCTTCTCCCGTCCTTGATGCTGCGATGCGCTGGGGCGTTCCGCTTAAAGCTGATCTGCCAGCTGGTTCAGGTTTTTGTCCGCCGCTTCATAGGCCGCGGTTCTGGTTGCCTCATCCGCGCCGGTGTCCTGCAGCTCGGCGGCGATATCCTGGGGCGCAAGGCTGTCCAGCTCGTCCAGAAAGCGCAGCTGCTCGGCACACAGCGCCCGTACCCGGGCGATGTAAGCGCCGGAGGAAGCCCGCGCCTTGTCCACGCGGGTCTGCTCTACCTCCACCACATTCCGCACGGCGGAAAGGGTGCGGCTGGCCTCCAGCTCGGCGCGCTGCCGCTGTTCCTGGCATTTGCGCTCGGTTTCGGCAAGGAGCCGGTCGCTTTTTTCCTGGGCTTCCGCCTGGATCTGGGCGCCGGTTTTCTGCGCAGTGCTCAGCGCAAGACGCATGGCGTCCTCCGTTTCCCGGTACTCCTCGATCTTGTCCACAAGCACCTTCATCTTGCCCTTGAGGACGGTGAGTTCCTTCTGCATTGCAGTGTAGTCGGCAGCGATGGTCTCCATAAAGCTGTCCACGCTGCCCATATCATAACCGCCGAACACGGCTTTTTCAAAGTTCTTTTCCTTGATTTCCTGTGCAGTCAGCATATCTGATCGTATCCCTTTCCGCTAATCCGCCGAGCATTTCGGCACAGCCAAAATGCTGCGGGAAAGCCCGTGGCTTTCCGCGGCGGTTTCTCTATCTGCTCTGTTTCAGCAAATGCCGGCTGATTTGCCGGACTTACATATACATTCCGTTATTTTCCAGCTCGTCCATCAGCTCTCCCATCAGGTCTACATTGTAGGGAGTGATGATGTAAGTATTCAGCGCGACCTTTTTGATCTTGCCCTCCTGGGCGTAAGCTACGCCGGACAGGAAGTCGATCAGGCGGCGGGCGATATCCTTGTTGGTCTGCTCCAGATTCATCACAATGGTGCATTTGTCCCGCAGGTTGTCGGCAATCTCCGCGGCGGCGTCAAAGCGCTCGGGATGCACCAGAATGACCCGCTGGGAAGCGGCGTTTGCGATGTTCACGACTTTGTCGCGGCTGCGGGCGGCCTGCTGGTGCTGGGGCTGATGCGGGGCGGCAGCCGGCGGGGCGGCTGCGGGACGCTCATAGCTGGGCGCATGGCTGGCAGCCGGCTGGGCGCGGCGCGTCTCCTGGGCCGGCGCGGGGGCAGGCTCGGTGTCGTAGGCGTCCATATCCTCGTCGTAGTCCAGATCGTCGTCATCATAGGGGTTGGTCAGCTTTTTAAAGGTATCAAAAATGCCCATGGTGGTATCATCCTCCGTTTTCGGTATTCTGTTTATTTTGCAATATCCCGGGCGCCGAAGATACCGGTGCCGATGCGAACCATGTTGGCGCCTTCCGCAATGGCATCCATGTAATCCAGGGTCATGCCCATGGATAGATACTCCATACTAACATTATCATATTTTTTTCCCCCAATGTCAACAAAAAGCTCATGCATTTGTCGAAACCAGGGGCGATTTGCACCGATTTGTGTGGAAATCGGAGGAATTGCCATCAGTCCGCGAACCCGAACCCCCGGTTCCGCCTCCACCAGCGCCAGAATTTCCGGCAGCTGCTCGGGCAGCGCGCCGCCCTTTTGCGGCTCTCGGGCGATGTTGACCTCCAGCAGAATGTCCTGGGTGATGCCAAGCTTCTGTGCCTGCCGGCGGATGCAGCCAAGCAGCTCCGGGCTGTCCACGCTCTGGATCAGATCGCAGACGCCCACCACCTGCTTGACCTTGTTTTTCTGCAAATGGCCGATGAAATGCAGGGGCGCGCCGGCATAGGCGCCCTGGGCGTTTTTCTCCACCAGCTCCTGCACCCGGTTTTCGCCGCAGGCGTCGATCCCGGCGGCAATGGCCTGACGCACCCGTTCGGCGTCGTTCATCTTTGTCGCCGCGACCAGAAGTACCCGGGGATCTCCGATCTCCTCCCGGATCCGGCGAATGTTTTCAGCAATGGACATGATCATACCTCCAAGGAGCAAATTCCCGGGGCGGGCGCGAAAAAGCCCGTCTGCGGGTCAGTTGAGAATTTTTCCGTCATACAGATCGTGGGCGCTGACAATGATCTCGCTGCCGTTGCGCAGGGCGTTGACATCGCCGGAAACGGCCACCAGACAGTAGTCCTGCTCCGGATCGGTGTAGACCACCTCCACGGCCTTGCGTTCCGCCCGGCCGCCGGTCACGGTGTAAACATAGTCGGTCTCGCTGCCGTCGTCCCGGTGAATGGCCTGCTTCGGCACCCGGATACCGGTGTGTTCCGCCACCACCAGCTCCGCATTGGTGCGGCGCATGGCCATGGTGTCCGCCATGGCCTCGGTCAGGGCGAACACGACCACCTGCCGATTATCCTTGCTTTTGGGTCCTTTATGTACCACGCGGCCGGAAACGCTGCCGCTGTAATGGCGGCCGAATTCCAGATCCACGGTCTGTTCCAGCTCCAGCGTGTCGGCGTGCTCCCCGTCCAGAATGGCGGCGTAGTACCAGGTATAGCTGGTGACCAGCTTGCCGATGGCGTTCTCGTCGGGGCTGCGCTCCTCCTGAAAGCGCTGTTCCAGCGCCTCCGGCGTGCAGTTTTCCAAATCGCTTCGGGTCAGGCCTTCCCAGCCGTCCAGGGCAGTGGAAAACAGTCCCGGCGCGGCGGCACGGATGCGGCCGGAATTGGTGGCGGCCTGGGCGTACAGCTGGTCGTATTCCGCCTGCAGGCCGTCCAGGGTCTCCTGGGTGACAGGGTCGCCGCTGCTGAGCACCAGGGAGCGCAGATTGGTGGAAAGGGTGTTCAGCGCCGTCAGATCATGCCGCGCCACCGCGCCGGAAAGCGCCAGCGCCGCGCTGCGGGCAGAGGTGTCCTCGGCGGAGAGATTTTTCCGGGTCTCCTGGGCGGACAGCAGGGTGCTGACCCGCTGGATCTCCGTTTCCAGTTCCATCATCCGGTTCTGCTGGTTCAGGGCGTCCGCACCGTTCAGGCTCAGGGCAAGGGTCTCGTCCCGGGCAACATTCTTCCCCTCCCCGGCGATGATCTGCACCTGTCCGCCGCTGTTTTCCACCAGCTGCTCCTCCCGGGCGACCAGCCCGGTGACGGTAGCGCTGTCCCGGACGGTGGTGGTGATGGCCAGCGAGGTGACCATAGGGCGGGCCAGCTGGTGAAAGGCATAGTAAGCCAGGTAGACCGCCATGGCCAGAAAGACGATAAAGGCGGCAACCCGGAGATAGTGGTCGGTTTTAACCATTCCCGTTCCTTTCCCGCGCTCGACCCGTCGGGGAAGATCAATCCTCCCGCAGCAGCTCCAGAGGTCTGGGCGGGATAAGGGTCGAGATCGCGTGCTTGTAGATCATTTGCTGCTTGCCGTCAGAATCCAGCATGACCACGAAGCTGTCAAAGCCCCGGACAATACCCTTCATCTGAAAGCCGTTCATAAGAAATACGGTGATGAGCAGGCGCTCCTTTCTTGCGCGGTTGAGGAATGCGTCCTGCAGGTTTTGGAATTTTTGTGTCATAGCCAATCTCCCTTTCGGGCGGCTATTCATGTATTCTATCATAGCAGCGCCGCCCATAAAATAGTTAATATGTACAAATCTTTTTTGGGAAAAGATTTGCCACGGAACCTATTTTATCCGCAAAGAGAGAAAAAGACTGTCGAAACCGCGCGGGCGCTGGCGGCAGGCAGCTAGAAAAGCGGCGCTGCCGCCGGTTCGCCGGCAGCCTCCTGCCGAAGCTCGGCAAGCCAGGCCGCCGCCTGGGCGTCTGCGGCGGCGGAAAGATCCGGCGCGGCGCTGTCCCACAGCAGCCAGTGGACGCTTTTGTCCCGGCGCAGCCAGGTCAGCTGACGCTTGGCATAGCGGCGGCTTTCCCGCTGGATGGCCTCGATGGCCTCCTCCCGGCTGATCTCGCCCCGCAGGGCGGCGGCCGCTTCCTTATAGCCGATGGCCTGCAGCGCCGTGTGTTCCGGAGAAAGCCCTTCCGCCAGCAGCGCTTCGACCTCCGCAAACAGGCCGCGATCTACCATTTCCAGCACCCGGCTGTCGATGCGGTCATACAGCAGCTGCCGGTCGGCAAAGGAAAGCGCCAGCTTGCGGCAGCGGTACCGGGGCGGCAGGGCGGCGGTTTCCCGGTCGTGACAGGTGATGGTCTTGCCGGTCAGCTGCCAGACCTCCATGGCGCGCACCAGCCGGCGCTTGTCGCCGGGGTGCAGCTTTTCCGCCCGCTCCGGGTCCACCCTGCGCAGCTGCTCCCGAAAGGCCTCGCCCCCCAGGCGGTCGTATTCCGCCCCCAGACGCTGACGCAGATCGTCGTCCTCCGGCGGACGGGCGGCAAAGTCCCGCCCGGACAGCAGGGAGTCCAGGTACAAATTCGTCCCGCCCACCAGAATGGGCAGCCGCCCCCGGGCGAAGATATCCGCGCAGCAGGCGGCGGCGGCCTGGACATAGCGCGCCACGGACCAGTTGTCCCATGGCTCCGCAACATCCAGCATATGGTGGGGTACGCCCTCCATTTCCTCCGGCGTGGCCTTGGCGGTGCCGATGTCCATACGCCGGTACAGCTGCATGGAATCCACGGAGACGATCTCCCCCCGGAGCCGCTGCGCCAGAAGCACGCCCAGCCGGGTCTTGCCGGTGGCGGTGGGGCCGGTGACGGCCAAAAGCTTGGGGATCTGCTGCATAGTTTGTTATCCTTTCTCTGCCGGAGCAGGTCAAAAAAAGAATTTGTGACTTAGCACTTCCCTTTTTCGACAGAACATGATACAATATCGTTTACACTGAGTTTACTGAGAGTATAAGTAATATAAAGTCAAGGAGGAACACCTGATGAAGATCAAGGTGACGACCGACAGCACTTCCGACCTGTCCGAGGAGCTGTATCAGAAGTACAATATCAGCTGCCTGCCGCTGTACATCATCAAGGCCGGCGAGTCTTTCAAGGATGCGCTGGAGATCACACCGGACGATATTTTTGCCCATGTGCAGTCCGGCGGAGAGATCACCAGCACTGCCGCAGTCACCGTGGGGGATTATGTGGACTGCTTTACCCCGCTGCTGGAGGAGTACGACGCCATCGTACACATCAACCTCGGCGCGAATTATTCCTCCTGTCACCAGAACTGCAATATCGCCGCCCAGGAGCTGGGCGGACGGGTGTTCCCCGTGGACAGCCGCAGCCTTTCTCTGGGCAGCGGAATGCTGGCGGTAAAGGCCGCCCAGCTGGCTGCCCAGGATGGCATGGAGCTGCCGCAGCTGCTCCAGCAGCTGGAGGTCTACCGGGACGAAAAGATCCGCTTTAACTTTGTGCTGGAGACCCTGGCCTATCTGCACAAGGGCGGTCGCTGCTCCAGCGTTGCCGCGCTGGGCGCAAACCTGCTCAAGCTCCATCCCTGCATCCAGGTGGGCGCCAAGATGGATGTGGGCAAAAAGTACCGGGGCACCATGAAAAAGGTCTGGGAGCAGTGGATTCGGGATCGTCTGGCGGAGCCAGAAAAGGTGGACGACAGCGTTTTGATGATCGTACAGACCGGACCGGACACCACGGACGAGGTGCAGGAGCTGATCCGCCAGTGCCGGGAGATCGTCCCCTTCAAGGAGGTCTATATCACCCGCGCCGGCTGCACCGTTACCAGCCACTGCGGCCCCCACACCATCGGGCTGGGGCTTGCCATGAAATAAAAAGTAAATTCTTATATTCACACCGCCGGGCAGAATCCTCTGCCCGGCGTTCTTTTTTGCCCTTTTACACAATGCGGGAAAACTGCTTGTCCAGATCCCGGCGGGTCAGGGTGATGGCAATGGGTCTGCCGTGGGGGCAGTATTGGATCTTCCCGGCCAGTACGGCCTCCGCCAGGGGCAGCAGCTCCCGGGGGTCGCTGTCATGACCGGCTTTGATGGCGGCCTTGCAGGCCATGGAGTGCAGCCAATCCTCCCCCAGGGCGGCGGGGCCGCCCTTTTGCAGGGTGTCGGTCAGCTCTTCCAGGAACACCAGCTCGCTGCCCTGCAATTCCTCCGGCGCCGCCCGGACGATCACCGTGCCGGGGCCGAAGGCCTCCACCACAAAGCCCAGGTCATCCAGCTGCTGTTGGTGAGCCAGCAGCAGCTCTGCCGCCTCCGGCCCCGGGGAAAAGGAGATGGGCGCCAGCAGGGGCTGGCTCATGCTCCCGCCCCGCCGGGCGGCAAGCCGGTCAAAGAGGATGCGCTCGTGGGCGGCGTGCTTGTCGATCAGCAGCAGTTTGTCCCCCTGCTCCACGATGATATAGGTCCCCAGCGCTTCCCCGATCAGCCGCGGCGCAGGCGCGGCGGCCTGCTCCAGAGGGCTGGTTTCTTCCGGCTCCGGCGCAGGGGGCACAGGCTCCAAAATGGAGTTTTGCACATTTTGCACAGAGTTTTGCACAGTTGTGGATTTCTCCGGCGCAAGGGGGATCGCCTGGGGCGCGGCGGGCTGGGGGGTATAGGCCGGCTCCGGCTGCCGCAGCTGCCCGATAGGGGCGGCTGCGCGGGGGCTTGTCCCGCCGCGGGGGGCTGCCGGACAGGCGGCAGACTGCCCGGGGGCAGGTTTCCAACGGCGGAAGTCCGCCGCAGTCATGGTCTGGAAAAAATCCGGCCGGGGGCTGCTGTTCGCTCCGGCGCGCTGCATGGAGGGCTTGACCGGCTCCGGCAGCGGGATCTTCTCCGGCTCCGGCGCTGCATCTGCCGGGATAGGGGTCGGCGAAAGCTGCATCTGCCGGGGAGCGTGATCCTGCTCCAACGCGCCGCTTACCGCGCAGAATACTGCGTCAAACACGGTTTTTTCCTGAGAAAAGCGCACCTCGTTCTTGGTGGGATGGACATTCACATCCACTCCGCCGAAGCCCAGCTCCAGCCAGATCACGCAGGCGGGAAAGCGCCCGGTCAGCAGACGGTTTTTGTAGGCCTGCTCTACGGCAGCCTGCAGCAGCGGGCTGCGAATGGCGCGGCCGTTGACGAAAAAGTATTGCCCGGTGCGGTTGCCCCGTCCCGCATGGGGGGCGGAGACAAAGCCGGAAGCGGTCACGCCCTCGCACGCGCCCCGACAGGGCAGCAGTCCGGCGGCAAAGTCCCGCCCCAGCAGGGCATAGACGGCACTTTTCTGCACGCCGTCTCCGGGGGAGAAAAACTGCTCCTGGCCATCCCGCAGGCAGCGCAGGCGCAGCCCGGGACGCCCCAGCGCGCAGCGCAGCGCCATGGCTACGCAGGCCGCGCTCTCCGCCTTGTCCGTTTTCAGGAACTTCCGGCGGGCGGGGGTGTTGAAAAACAGATCCTCCACCGTGATGCTGGTACCCACCGGGCAGCCGCAGGGCTCCATCTGTTGGATCTCCCCGGCCTCCAGCACCATGCGGGTGCCGGCTTCATCCTCCGGACGGCGGGTGAACAGGGTGATGCGGCTGACCGAGGCGATGGCGGCAAGGGCCTCGCCCCGGAAGCCCAGAGTGCCGATGGCCTCCAGATCCCGCTCCGTTTTCAGCTTGCTGGTGGCGTGGCGGAGAAAGGCGATGCCGGCATCCTCCGGCGCCATGCCGCAGCCATCGTCCATGACCCGGATACGGCCGGTGCCGCCCCGGACAATTTCCACCGTGACCCGCTTTGCGCCGGCGTCGATGGCGTTTTCCACCAGCTCCTTGACCACATTGGCAGGGCGATCCACCACCTCGCCGGCGGCGATCATATCCGCCACATGGGGCGAGAGAATATTGATAACAGACATGGCTGCTCCTTTCCGGCCGGGATTCCGGCCAGTTTTTGCATGAGCCTATTGCAGCAGAAAGCCCATGGCGTTGATGATCATGTGCAGAAAAATCGGCGTCCAGACGCTGCCGGAGCGCTCATATTGCCAGGCCAGCACAAAGCCGGCGGGAAGATAGACCATGCCGTAGATTAGCAGAGAGAAATTGCCGGTAAAGGCAATATACTGCCAGACATGATACAGGGAAAACGCGGCCATGCTGACAACATAGGCCGCCGTCCGGTTCTTGGGGTGGATGCCGCCGAATAGCACGCCCCGGAACAGGGTCTCCTCCACCAGCGGCGCTAAAAACACCGTCAGGCCGAACATGGGATTGCGCGCCCGGCCGATCATTTGATTTACCGCAGACTGGTTGGGGTTTTCTGTGGCGGAAAAGCCGTATTGCAGCACCAGACTTACCGCAAAGGCAAGGATAAAATACAGAAAAAAGCCCAGCACCAGCAGCCGCAGGCAGCGGAGCGGGGCGTCCAGCAGGAGGTAAAATTCCTCCCGCAGCCAGCGGGAAAGCACCGCCAGCACAAAAGCCAGCCCTGCGGCATAGTACACCGCGTTTTGCCCGGCCAGCTCCATGATGGTGGGAGTGGGAGCGTATTTGAGAAAGTACAGATCCAGCGCCAGGGGGATCAGCACGCAGTGACAGACCAGATAGAGCAGCCCGGCGATCCAGCGCCCCCGGCTCAGGTGGGGCTGGATGGGATAGACCCGGGAGGGGATGGCACGCATCAGCCGCTCACCTTCTTTTTCAGCTGGTGCAGCAGATTCAGCGCCTCCAGCGGGGTAATGGTGTTCACATCCAGCGCCTGGAGCGTATCCCGCACCTGCGCCGCGGCCAGATCGGCCAGACCCAGCTGCGCAGGGACTTCCGGTTCCGGCTTGGGCGCGGCGGGCACCGCCGTCGCTGCCGGGGATTTGTGCTCCAGCTCCTGCAAATAGGTTCGCGCCTTGGCGACCACCTCCGCCGGTACGCCGGCCAGTTTGGCCACCTCGATGCCGTAGCTTTCGTCCGCCGCGCCGGGGACGATCTTCCGCAGAAACAGCAGGTCGCCGTTTTGCTTTTTGGCGGTGATGTTATAGTTGCGCACGCCGGGCAGACAGCCCTCCAGCGCGGTCAGCTCGTGATAATGGGTGGCAAACATGGTCTTTGCGCCCAGTTTGCGCTTGTCCACGCAGAACTCCAGCACCGCCCGGGCAATGGCCATGCCGTCAAAGGTGCTGGTGCCCCGGCCGATCTCATCGAGGATGAGCAGGCTTTTTTCGGTGGCATGACGGAGAATGTTTGCCATTTCGCTCATCTCCACCATAAAGGTGCTCTGGCCGGAGGCCAGATCGTCGCTGGCGCCGATGCGGGTAAAGACCCGATCCACCACGCCCACCCGGGCGCTTTTGGCCGGGACAAAGCTGCCCATCTGCGCCATCAGGGTGATGAGCGCGGTCTGGCGCATATAGGTGCTCTTACCGGCCATGTTGGGGCCGGTGACGATGGCCGCGCGGTCATCGCCGCAGTTGAGCAGGCTGTCGTTGGGGACAAAAAGGCAGTCCTGCTGGCTGAATTCCACCACCGGATGCCGGCCGTCCCGGATGTCCAGCAGGTCGCCGCAGTCCACCTCCGGGCGGACATAGTTCTGCCGCACGGCCACCTCCGCCAGAGAGCAGAAGGTGTCCAGCCGCGCCACATTGTCCGCCGCGGCCTGGATCCGTCCCACCTGCGCGGCGACCTTGTCCCGCAGCTGGCAGAACAGGCGGTATTCCAGATCGCAGATCTTGTCCCGCGCGCCGACGATGGCAGTTTCCATGTTTTTCAGCTCTTCCGTAAAATACCGCTCGCAGTTGGAAAGGGTCTGCTTGCGGATGTAATGGGGCGGCACGGGCATATCTCCGGCGGATTTGGGGATCTCGATGTAATAGCCAAAGACCTTGTTATAGCCCAGCTTCAGCTTTTGGATGCCGGTGTTAAAGCGCTCCCGCTGCTCCATTTCCTTCATCAGCTCGGCGCTGTTGTCCCGCAGCTGGCGCAGCCGGTCCAGCTCCTCGTTGACATGGGGACGGATGATCCCGCCCTCCCGGACGGAGAACGGGGGATCGTCCACCACATTGCCCCGCAGCAGGATCACCATGTCCATCAGCACATCCTGCTGGGCGATCTCCCGCAGGGCGGCGCAGCGCACCGTGTCCTTCATGTGGTGGCGGAGAATGCTCAGGGCGGCGCAGTATTCGCCCAGGGCGTGGAGATCCTTGCCGGTGGCGGTGCCGCAGACGCAGCGCCCCACCAGACGGCGGTAATCGCCCACGGTGGAAAGCACCTGGCGCAGCTCGGCGCGGAGCATACTGTTTTCCGTCAGCTCCTCCACCGCATCCAGCCGCCGGTGGATGGCCACCGGAGACAGCAGCGGGCGCTCCACCCAGCTGCGGAGCATTCTTGCGCCCATGGGGGTGCGGGTTTTGTCCAGCACCCAGAGCAGGCTGCCCCATTTTTCCCGGGAGCGCAGCCCCTCGGTCAGCTCCAGATTCCGCCGGGTGGAGTAGTCCATTTCCATATAGCGGCCGGAGGCCAGGATCTCTGGGCGCTCCAGATGCTTCAGATCCGTTTTCTGGGTCTCCCGGATATAGGCCAGCAGCGCGCCCAGCGCCCGCTGGGCGGCCTCCTCCCCCTCCAGCCCCAGATCGGCCAGGCTGGCCTGGGGATACTGGGCGGCGATGCAGGCGGCGGCCGCCTCCGGGGCAAAGCTCTCCGCCGCGCCGGGCTGGGTCATGCAGCGCAGCTTTTGGCTGAGAAACTGCCCCAGCAGTTCATTTTCCGCCGCGCCCGGGGAAAGCAGCAGTTCCCGGGGAGAAAAACGCCCCAGCTCGTTGAGCAGATGGGGCAGCGCCTCCTGGGAAAAGGCGGAAAGGCACACCTCGCCGGTGGAGACATCGCAGAGGGCAATGCTCCCCTGCTCCTGCTCCAGCAGTACCGCCGCCAGATAGTTGCTGCGTTTTTCATCCAGCATGGAGTCGGCCATGACCGTGCCGGGGGTGATGACCCGGATCACATCCCGCTTGACCAGACCCTTGGCCTTGGCGGGATCCTCGGTCTGTTCGCAGATGGCTACCTTGTAGCCCTTTTCGATCAGCCGGCCGATGTAGGCCTCGGCGCTGTGGTAGGGCACGCCGCACATGGGGGTGCGCTCCTCCTCCGGCTTGTTTCTGTCCCGGGTGGTCAGCGCCAGATCCAGCTCCCGGGCGGCGGTACGGGCGTCATCGTCGAACATCTCGTAAAAATCGCCCAGGCGGAAAAAGAGCATACAGTCCTGATGCTGCCGCTTGATGTCGTAGTATTGCTGCTTCATCGGGGTCATATCGGCCATAAAAAAGACTCCTTTTGTTCGTAAAGCCCCCAAGGGGGGGAAGCTGTTTTTCGACAGCCTGAAATTATTTTTCTTCCACCGCTTCGCCATACAGCGCCCAGGTGTTGCTGCCGGTGATGTCCACGAGGATAAACTGTCCGATGTGTTTGGCGTCGCCGGCCACGCGCACCAGCCGTCCGCCGGCGGTGCGGGCGCTTAGCGGCCAGCGGGCGTCGCCGCTTTCGCCGTCCACCAGCACCCGCAGGCGCTTGCCCACATAGGCGGCGTGCTTGGCGGCGCTGATGGGGTTTTGCACCGCCAGCAGCTGGTCAAACCAGACCTGCTTTTCCGCCCGGGAGACCGGGTCCGGCAGCTTGGCCGCCGGGGTCCCCATTCGGGGGGAGTAGATAAAGGTGAACATGGCGTCATATTCCACCTGCTTGACCAGAGAAAGGGTCTCGGCGAATTCCTCCGCCGTTTCGCCGGGAAAGCCAACGATGATATCCGTGGTCAAAACGATGTCCGGCATATATTTTCGCGCCAGCGCCACCTTGTCCAGATAGGTCTGACGGTCATAGACCCGGTTCATGGCGTGAAGCACCCGGTCGCTGCCGGCCTGCACCGGCAAATGGAAGTGCCGGGCGCACTTGGGGTTTTCCGCCATGGTGCGGAACAGCTTTTCCGTGGCGTCCTTGGGGTGGCTGGTCATAAAGCGCAGGAGGAAGTCCCCCTCGATCTGACACAGCCGCGCCAGCAGGTCGGCAAAGTCCGTGCCCAGACCCAGATCCTTGCCATAGGAGTTGACATTCTGCCCCAGCAGGGTGATGTCCTTGTAGCCCGCGGCCACCAGCTCCCGGCACTCGGCCTCGATCTCCTCCGGCCGGCGGGAGCGCTCCCGTCCCCGGACATGGGGCACCACGCAGTAGGTGCAGAAGTTGTTGCAGCCGTACATGATGGAAAGCCAGGCCTTGACGCCGTTTTCCCGCTGGACGGGAACGCCCTCGGCAATATTGCCCTCCGAGGGGGCGGTGGCGAACACATGGCCGCTTTCCGTTAAAATGCGGTACAGCAGCTCCGGAAAGCGCCAAAGCTCGTGGGGGCCGAAGACCAGATCCACCAGAGAATAGCTTTTCCGCAGCTTTTCCGCCATATGGGGCTGCTGCACCATGCAGCCGCACAGGACGATCTTCTGCTCCGGCTTGGCCTTTTTGGTGTGGTTGAGCTGCCCCACATTGCCCAGCACGCGCATTTCCGCGTGCTCCCGGACGGCGCAGGTGTTGACAACGATCAGGTCGGCTTCCGCCTCGTTTTCCGTAAAGGCATAGCCCGCCTCCCGGAGAAAGCCCCGGAGACGCTGGCTGTCGGCCTCGTTCTGCTGGCAGCCGTAGGTATCCACCAGAGCCAGCGGCGGGGCCTGGTGCAGGGTGCGGATCTTCTGACAGATCTCCCGCTGCCGGTCCACCTGCTCCGGCGCGATCTCGATGCGCTGATAGGACATAAGAAAAAATCCTCGTTTCTGTATAGGATCGGAAGCGCAAGCGCTCCCTGAAAAGCATAAAAAATAAAAGAAAAAATAAACGCGTATGCAGTCGCGTATGGAATAAAATATTATAGCATTTTCGCCCGGAAAACACAACAAAAAATCTTGCCGGCAGTGGGGGCAAAAGCCACAGGCAGAGCCGCGCTTTTGCGGCGGAGAATAAAAATTTTACAATTTCCTCCGAAAAAAAGAGGAATTTTCCATTCTGCGGCGAATAAGACTGGTATGAGACAAAAGTAGAATGCCTGCCGCAAGGGGTAAATGGTTTTTTGCGGCAGGCTTCTGGTTTTTTAAGCAAGATCCGGAGGTGAGCCATATGTCCTGTCCCCGTGAACGCTGGGAAGCGCTGGAGCAGCAGATCATCGGGCCGTTCGGCGTGCTGGCCAAAAACAGCCAGGGACGGCGCTGGAACGAAGCGCCCTGTCCCAACCGCAGCTGCTTCCAGCGGGATATCGACCGCATCTGTCACTCCAAGGCCTTTCGGCGGCTCAAGCACAAGACCCAGGTCTTTCTCCAGCCGGAGGGCGACCACTACCGCACCCGTCTGACCCACACGCTGGAGGTCTGCCGCATTGCCCGCACCATTGCCCGGGCGCTGGCGCTCAACGAGGACTTAACGGAGGCCATCGCCCTGGGGCATGACCTGGGACACACCCCCTTTGGTCACGCCGGGGAGCGGGCGCTGCGGAACATCTATCCTGGCGGCTTTCACCACTACGAGCAAAGCCTGCGGGTGGTTGACCGGCTGGAAAAATCCGGCCGGGGATTGAACCTGTGCCAGGAGACCCGTATGGGCATCCTCCACCACACCCACGGCAGCCCCGAGGACACCCGGGAGGCGACCGTGGTGCGCCTGTCCGACCGCATCGCCTACATCAACCACGATCTGGACGACGCGGTGCGCGCCGGAATTTTACAGGCGGAGGATGTGCCGGCGCTGGTGCGGCAGCAGATCGGCACGCGCAACAGCGAGCGCATCAACACCATCGTGTCCGACCTGATCGCCAACAGCAGGCAGGGCAGCATCGGCTTTTCCCCGGAAATGGCGGCGGCGGTGGAGTGCTTTCATCAATTCATGTATGAGGCAGTCTACTATAACCCTATCGCCAAGGGCGAGGAGAGCAAGGTGGAAAACATCCTGCGCAGCATCTATGACTACTATGTCGCCCATGTGGAAAAGCTGCCGGAGGATTACCGGAACATTGCCGCGGAGGACGGCGTGACCCGCGCCGTGTGCGACTATGTGGCCGGCATGACGGACAAATACGCCATGTACCAATACAGCGAGCTGTTCATCCCCGCGGCCTGGCAGGTGCGGTAAAAATCCTCTGTCAGAGCAAACAAAAGGAAAGGAGGCGCCGGGCGTGGCCATTCCGGAGTCCTTTTTACAGGAGCTGATCGACCGCAGTCCCATTGAGGATGTGGTGGGCGAGTATGTCCGGCTGACAAAGCGGTCGGGCGCCAATCTGTTCGGGCTTTGCCCGTTTCACAGCGAAAAAACCCCCTCTTTTTCCGTTTCGCCGGACAAGCAGATTTACCACTGCTTCGGCTGCGGCAAGGGCGGCGGGGTGATCAATTTCGTCATGGAGGCAGAAAACCTGTCTTTTGTGGATGCGGTGCATTTTCTGGCGCGCCGCGCCGGGATGCAGGTGCCGGAAACGGACAGCGACCCCCAAAGCTCCCGCCGGGAGCGGATGCTGGCGCTGAACCGGGACGCGGCAAGGTTTTTTTACCGCTGTCTGTGCGCCCCCGGCGGCGCGGCGGCGCGGGACTATGTGCAGCGACGGGGCATCTCGCCCCGCATGGTCAAGGTCTTTGGCCTGGGCTTTGCCCCGGACAGCTGGAACGCCCTGGCGGACGCCATGCGGCAAAAGGGCTATACCCGACTGGAGCTGGTGCAGGCCGGGCTGGTGCGGGAAAGCAAAAAGGGCAGCGGCATATACGACACCTTCCGCAACCGGCTCATGTTCCCGGTGATCGATGTCCGGGGCAGCGTGATCGGCTTTTCCGGGCGCATTCTGGACGAGGGTGAGCCGAAGTACATGAACAGCCCGGAGACGCTGGTATTCAACAAAAGCCGCAATCTGTTCGCGCTGAATCTGGCGAAAAAGTCCAAGCATGGATATATGATCCTGGCGGAGGGAAACATTGATATTGTCTCCCTGCATCAGGCGGGCTTTGACAGCGCCGTGGCGTCCCTGGGCACCAGCCTGACCGCGGAGCAGGCGCGGCTGATGAGCCGCTATACCAAAGAGGTCATCGTCGCCTATGACAACGACGGCGCGGGGCAAAAGGCCGCCCAGCGGGCCATCAGCATTCTGGAAAAGCTGGATCTGAAGGTGCGGGTGCTGCAAATGCAGGGCGCCAAGGATCCGGACGAGTTCATCCGGAGCCGGGGCGCGGATGCCTTTCAGGCGTTGCTGCAGGGCAGCGAGGAGCAGGTGCACTACCGCCTGAGCCGGCTGGCGGCGCAGTTTGATCTCCACACGGACGAGGGGCGGCTGGGCTATCTGAAAGCCGCAACGGAGCTGATCGCCTCCCTGCCCGGCGGGCTGGAGCGGGAGATTTATGCCGGCCGTGTGGCGGAGCAGGCAAAGGTAGATCGCCAAGCCGTGCTGCAGGAGGTCACCCGCCGCAGCAAGCAGAACACTGCCCGCAGCCGCAAACGGCAGGAGCGGGAAATGGTGCGCAGCGTGCGCCCGCCAACGGTGGGCAGCGGCCGGGAGGAGATCCGCTTTGAAAATCCCCGCGCCGCAATGGCGGAACGGGGGATTCTCCAGCTGCTGCTGCTGGATCCCGGCCTGTTCCGGGGGCGGGAGGAGCCGAAGCCGGAGCAATTCCAAACGCCCTTTTTGCGGCGGCTGTACGAGCTGTTGCGCCGGCGGATCCGGGAGGGCGCCTCCGTGAACCCCGCCATGCTGGGCGAGGACTTTTCCCCGGAGGAGATCAGCTATTTCACCCAGCTCTGGCAGGATCAGGCCGTGGATCTGCGGCAGGGCGCCAGAGCGCTGGAGGATTACATACAGATCCTGCGGGAGGAAGCCCGCAAAGCAGAAGAAAAAAATGACCTGCGGGCCTTTGCCGCGCAGCTGAAGAAAACGAAAGGATACGGTGGATAAAGACATGGCAAACCAGAAGAACGCAGAAATGCAGGCGGAGATCAAGACCAAAAAGGCAAAGACGGAGGAGGTCGTTGAGGAACCGCCCATGAACCGTCTCCTTGCGCTGATCGAAAAGGGCAAAAAGGCCGGCAAGCTAACGGCAAAAGAGATGATGGTCATTGATGATCTGGCGCTGGATCAGGAGCAGCTGGACTGGTTCTATGACCAGCTGGAAAACAACAATGTGGACTACTCCGGCGGGGACGACGCCATGGCCGTGGACGCCGAAACGCTGATTTTGGGCGATGCGGAGCTGGGGCCGGAGCTGAAGGATCTGCAGGAGCTGGAGGAGGTCACCGAGGAGGAACTGGTGGAGACCGAGGCCGCGGTGGACAGCTTCTCTACCGACGACCCGGTGCGGATGTACCTCAAGGAGATCGGTAAGGTCAACCTGCTTAGCCCGGAGGAGGAGATCGACCTGGCCGTGCAGATGTCCGAGGGCAACGAGGAGGCCAAGCGCCGCATGGCGGAGGCCAACCTCCGTCTGGTGGTCAGCATTGCCAAGCGCTATGTGGGCCGGGGAATGCTGTTCCTGGATCTGATCCAGGAGGGCAACCTGGGTCTGCTCAAGGCGGTGGAAAAGTTTGACTACACCAAGGGCTACAAGTTCTCCACCTATGCCACCTGGTGGATCCGCCAGGCGATCACCCGGGCCATCGCCGACCAGGCGCGGACTATCCGCATCCCGGTGCACATGGTGGAGACCATCAACAAGGTCATCCGCGTTTCCCGCCAGCTGCTTCAGGAGCTGGGACACGACCCCAGCCCGGAGGAAATCGCCAAGGAGATGGGGCTGCCGGTGGAAAAGGTGCGGGATATCCTGAAAATCGCCCAGGAGCCGGTCAGTCTGGAAACCCCCATCGGCGAGGAGGAGGACAGCCATCTGGGCGACTTCATCCCCGATGAGGACGCCAGCGAGCCCAGCGAGGCCGCCAGCTTCACTCTGCTGCGGGAGCAGCTGATGGATGTGCTGGACACCCTCACCCCCCGGGAGAAAAAGGTGCTGGAGCTGCGCTTCGGCATTCTGGACGGCCGCACCCGCACTCTGGAGGAAGTGGGCAAGGAGTTCAATGTCACCCGAGAGCGTATCCGCCAGATCGAGGCCAAGGCGCTCCGGAAGCTGCGCCATCCCAGCCGCAGCAAAAAGCTCAAGGACTTTTTGAACTGAGCCAAAAGCAAGCAAAAAAACAAGCCCGCCGCAGGCAAGATCCTGCGGCGGGCTTTCTATATCCACGATACCGTGCGTTTCTATTTTTCCTCTCCCCTGCCCTGCTTTTGCAAAGAGGTACACCCCTTGGCGCGAAAAGCCCCCGCCGACTTCTGCCGGCGGGGGTATATTCTTTGGGTATAAAACTGCTTATTTCTTCACCGGGTGCAGGATTTCGATGCCGCCCAGATACTTGCGCAGCACCTCCGGCACGACGACGGAGCCGTCTGCCTGCTGATTCTGCTCCACCATGGCCGGGAAAATGCGGCTGGTGGCCAGACCGGAGCCGTTGAGGGTGTGCAGGAACTCGGGCTTGCCGGTGGACTCCCGGCGGAAGCGGATGTTGCCCCGGCGCGCCTGATAATCCCGGGCATTGGAGACCGAGCTGACCTCCTTATAGCCGTTCATAGAGGGGATCTGGATCTCGATGTCATAGGTGCGCGCCATGGAGGCAGAGCAGTCCCCGGCGGCCAGCTTGACCGTGCGGAAGTGGAAGCCCAGGTTCTTCACCAGATTCTCCGCCTTGGTCACCAGTTCCTCAAAGGCTGCATCGGAGTCCTCGGGGCGGGTGAACTGGAACATCTCCACCTTGTTGAACTGATGGCCGCGCACCATGCCGCGTTCATCGGCGCGGTGAGAGCCGGCCTCCCGGCGGAAGCAGGGGGTATAGGAGAAGAATTTCTTGGGCAGATCGGCCTCGGCGAGGATCTCATCCCGGTACACGCTGGCCAGCGCCGCCTCTGCGGTGGGCAGCATATAGTGGATGCGGTCATCGGTGGGGTTGGCGATCTTGTAGACCTCGTCGGCGAACTTGGGGAACTGTCCGGCCGTCTCGCCGCACTGGTACTCCAGCATATGGGGCGGCAGGATGAATTCGTAGCCATCGCCCAGATGGGTGTCGATGAAGTAGTTCAGCAGCGCCCACTCCAGACGGCTGCCCATGCCCTTGTACATCCAAAAGCCGCTGCCGGCCAGTTTAGTGCCGCGCTCGTAGTCGATCAGACCCAGCGCATTGCACAGGTCCACATGGTGCTGGGGGGGAAAATCGAAGCGATGGGGCTCCCCGTAGTAGCGCAGCGGCTCGTTGTTTTCTTTGCCGCCGGGCTTCAGGTCGTCATCGGGCATATTGGGCAGACCCAGCATCAGCTGGCGATATTCCTGCTCCACGGCGGTCAGCTTGCTGTCGTTTTCCGCGATTTCGCTTTTCAGCTTTGCCATCTCGGCAAAGACGGCGGTGGTGTCCTCGCCGTTTTTCTTCATCTGGGGGATCTGCTTGCTGACCTTGTTCTGGGCGCTCTTGGCCTGCTCCGTCTCCTGGATCAGGCTGCGGCGCAGGGCGTCCAGCTCTACAATGCGGTCAACAGCGGCGTCACAGTCCACTTCCTTTGCCCGCATACCGGCTTTGACTTTGTCGGGATTCTCCCGAATCAGCTTAATATCCAACATGGTTTTCGCGCTCCTCTATTTTTATATGTATAAATATGCAAAATGGGAATATTATGTGATTACAGCTTGTTTTACCGCTGCCTTTTCTTTTCCACAGGCTTGAGCTGCATGATCTGCGCCAACAGCGCTTCTCTGTCGTCCGGGCCGTAGTATTCCAGGGTGATTTTTCCCTTTCTCCGGCCATCGGAGATGGTGACCCGGCGACCGGTGGCACTCTCCAGCCGGTGGCACAGCTCGGCGATGTAGTCCACCTGGGGGATTTCTTTGGCCAGCTCGGCCTTTTCCTGACGCAGAGCGTCCTCCTGGAGCCGTGCGGCCAGCGATTCCGTCTGTCGGACGGAAAGCCCCAGTTCCTCTACCTTGCGGGCGGTGGCCTCCTGCTGTTCTTCACTCAGGGGCAGCAAGGCTCGGGCGTGACCGGGGGACAGCAAGCCGTCCTCCACCATCACCATGACCGGCTCACACAGGTTCAGCAGCCGCAGGGCGTTGGTCACAGCCGGGCGGGACTTGCCCACCGTGGCGGCGGCCTGCTCCTGGGTCATGCCGTATTCCCGAATCAGCGTCTGATAGCCCTTGGCTTCTTCAATGGGGTTCAGATCCTCCCGCTGGAGATTTTCCACCAGCGCCAGCTCCATGGCTTTGCGCTCATCTACATCCAGCAGGCGAACCGGCACTTCGTCCATGTTTGCCAGCCGTGCGGCGCGCCAGCGGCGTTCTCCGGCGATGATCTGATAATATCCGCTTTCCAGCTTGCGGGCGGTGATGGGCTGGATCATGCCGTGCTCCTGGAGGGATTCCGCCAGCTCCTGCAGGCCGTCCTCCCGGAAGGTATAGCGGGGCTGATCCGGCCGCGGCTCCAGCTTTTGCGGCGGCAGCATGACCAGCTGCTCGTCAGAGGGATCCGCATCGCTGCCCAGCAGGGCGCCCAGCCCGCTGCCCAGACCCCGTTTTGGTGCTTCTTTTGCCATTCGCCTTTACTCCTTCTCCTTTTCGTCCTCTTCCACTGCTTCGTTCTGCTGGCGTTTCAAAAATTCTCTCGCCAGACGCTTATATGCCATGGTGCCCTTGGAAAACTTGTCATAGGCAATGACCGGCTTGCCGTGGCTGGGGGCTTCCGACAGGCGCACATTGCGGGGGATGCAGGCGGTGTACACCTTGTCCCCGAAGTAATTGCGCACCTCGTCCGCCACCTGGCCGGAAAGGCGCACCCGCCCATCAAACATGGTCATGACCAAGCCTTCAATTTCCAGGCTCTTATTCAGCTTCTTTTTGCAGAGCTTGATGGTGTTTGTCAGGTCTGCCAGACCCTCCATGGCGTAATATTCACACTGTACGGGGATCAAAACGCTGTCCGCCGCCACCAGTGCGTTCAAAGCGAGCAGCTCCAGAGAGGGCGGGCAGTCGATAAAAATATAGTCATACTGTTTCCGCAGAGAAGAAAGCGCCTGCTTCAGCACAAATTCTCGCTGCTCTGCCTCCACCAATTCCACGATGGCCCCGGACAAATTCTTATTGGAGGGAATCAAATCGCAATATTCCCCGTGAACAACGGCTTCCTCCGCCGTGTTTCGGCCGACCAACACATCGTAAATGTTGGGAGAGGTGTTTTTCTCGACACCAAGGCCGGAGGTGCAGTTCCCCTGGGGGTCGGTGTCTACGACCAGAACTTTCTTTCGTTTCGCCTGTATGGCAGCCGCCAAATTGATGACCGTGGTAGTTTTTCCCACGCCGCCTTTTTGGTTGCTGACGGCAATGATTTTTCCCATAGTTACCTCCTGCGCTTGGAATAGTGCCAGTATAGCACTTCCCAAAGGAAAATTCAACTGTTTTGCAGATGTTTCATGTGAAACATATCGCGGATTTTGACAGTTTTCGCAGAAGAAAAACAAGAGGTATTTCAGTAATGTTTCATGTGAAACATTTCGCTCAAAAAATAGAAGGTGTTTCATGAAGCTGTTTGATGCGCTCCGATGTTTCACATGAAACATCGGGGGTACAAGAAAAAACTCAAGGCTGCTCCATCAATTCCCGCAGCGTAGAAAAATCCAATTCCGGCTGCAGCGCCAAACTGATGCCGTATCCCAGCAACCGGGAAAATGCAGCTAGCCGCTGGTCGATATCCCGTGGCGTGACGATCAGACCATCCGCATCCCAGCTCTCCCCGCCGGCCAGATTTTTAGCGGAGATCACTGTGGGTACGCCAAGGGCGATCACAGGCACGCCCAGCGTCTTGTGGTCTAAAGCCGCTTGCCGGTTTCCCACCCCGGCGCCGGGGGAAATACCGGTGTCCGTGATTTGCACCGTGCGGCACAGCCGCGCGGCCTCCAGACAGGCCAAAGCGTCCACGGCAATCACCAAGGCCGGGTGCAGCTGCGCCACCAGGGCGGAAAGGGTTTCCACCGTCTCCATGCCGGTGGTGGCCAAAACGCCGGTTTCCAGGGCGGCAACTGGGCGAAGCTGACCGAAAACATCCGGAAATTGCTGCTGCAAATGCCGGGTGACAAACAATTTGCGCACGGTCAGAGGTCCCAACGCGTCCGGCGTGATGGCCTCATTGCCCAAACCCACCACCAATACCGGTTGCTTTTCCGGCAAAGGAGGCAGAAGCAGGGAAAGGCTTTCGGCCAATAATTGGGCGCTTTCCTCCATGGTATCGGCGCGAAGTTCGGCCTTTGGCTCCAGGGTAATATAATTTCCCGGTGCTTTTCCCAGCTTTTTTCCGCTTTCTGCATGGGTGATAGCCACCCATTGCCGGGTGCCGCCGGGATGGGGTACCGTGCGAACAGAAACGCCCGGCAGGGTGGTGTTTGATTTTTCAAAAGCAGAGGCGGCTTCCAGCGCCAGATCGGTTCGGGGAAAGGACTGCATGGCTCCTCCTTTTTGCCGCAGGGGCGGCAGGGCTTTTGAAGCTAGTTTTTCCGCTTTGCAGTGGGCTATACTATAAAATATATATTTTTCAAAAAAAGACTTGCATTTCTCAGGAAAACATGATACAATAACAATCCGCAGGCCGTGTGTCACGGCGTGACTTTTATAGGAGGAGGTGGCGATAGAATGCCCAATATTAAATCTGCTTGCAAGCGTGTCCAGCTGGAGAAGGTTCGCAGCGCCAAGAATAAGGCGGAGAAGACCGCTCTGAAGACCAATCTGAAGAAGTTTGAGGCCGCCGTTGCCGAAGGTAACAGTGAAGCAGCCGCAGCTACCTATAAAGTTGCCGTCAAGTCTGTTGACCGTGCGGTTAACAAGGGTCTGCTGCACAAGAACAATGCTGCACACAAGAAGAGCAAGATGGCCGTGAAGCTCAACGGCATCGGCTAATTTCGCCCATCAAGCAATACCAAGCGTCTGGACAGCCGTCCGGCGCTTTTTGCTTTTTTGGGCATAAATTTTTTAGCATTATAAAAATCCGCCCCTGGCCGTTTATCGGCCAGGGGCGGATCGTGTTTTCGGGTTCAATTTGAAAGCAGCGCTTAGAACTCGGCGTTGCCCACCGTGCGGGGATGCAGCTCCACATCCCGGATGTTGCTCACGCCGGTCAGGTACATGACCATGCGCTCAAAGCCCATGCCAAAGCCGGCGTGGCGGCAGGAGCCATAGCGGCGCAGATCCAGATACCACCAGTAGTCCTCTTCCTTCAGGTTCAGCTCGGCCATACGGGCGGTCAGCACATCCAGTCGTTCTTCGCGTTGGCTGCCGCCGATGATCTCGCCGATGCCGGGTACCAGGCAGTCCGCCGCGGCAACGGTCTTGCCATCGTCGTTCAGGCGCATATAAAAGGCCTTGATGTCCTTGGGGTAATCGGTGACGAACAGGGGCTTTTTGAACACCTGTTCGGTGAGATAGCGCTCGTGCTCCGTTTGCAGGTCGATGCCCCACTCCACGGGATAGTCAAACTTGTGGCCGGACTGGAGAAGCAGCTCCACCGCCTCGGTATAGGTCACCCGGCCAAACTCGTTGCTGACCACATTTTCCAGCCGTGCCAGCAGTCCTTTGTCCACAAAGCTGTTGAAGAATTCCATCTCCTGGGGGCACTTTTCCAGCACCGTGCGGATGATGAACTTGACCATGTCCTCCATGCAGACCAGATCATCGTCCAGGTCGGCAAAGGCCATTTCCGGCTCGATCATCCAGAACTCGGCGGCGTGGCGCTGGGTGTTGGAGTTCTCCGCCCGGAAGGTGGGGCCAAAGGTGTAGACATCGCCAAAGGCCATGGCAAAGTTTTCCGCGTTCAGCTGGCCGGAAACGGTCAGACTGGTGGGCTTGCCGAAAAAGTCCTGGCTGGTGTCCACCTTGCCGTCCGCCGTGCGGGGCAGGTTTTCCAGATCCAGCGTGGTGACCCGGAACATTTCGCCCGCGCCCTCGCAGTCCGAGCCGGTGATGATGGGCGTGTGGACATAGACAAAGCCCCGGCTCTGGAAGAACTCGTGTACCGCCTGGGCGGCCACAGAGCGCACCCGGAACACCGCGGAAAACAGGTTTGTCCGGGGGCGAAGGTGCTGGATGGTACGCAGGAATTCCGGGCTGTGGCGCTTTTTCTGCAGGGGGTATTCCGGCGCGGAGCCGCCCTCCACCGTGATGCTGGCGGCCTTCAGCTCAAAGGGCTGCTTGGCATCGGGCGTGAGCAGGAATTTGCCCTTTACGATCAGCGCTGCGCCCACATTCAGATGGGCGATCTCGTCATAATTGGAAAGGCTTTCCCGCTCAAAGACCACCTGCAGTCCCTTGAAGCTGGAGCCGTCGTTAAGCTCGATAAAGCCGAAGTTTTTCATATCGCGCACGGTGCGCACCCAACCGCAGACCGTCAGCTCCTGACCGTCATAGGTCTGGGCTGCGGCGTACAGGGCGGAAATTTTTGTACGATCCATAATCAGTTTCCCCTTGTTTGTTCCTTTCCGGCGGGAAAGGGTAAGTAATGCAAATTAGAATATATCTATTATAGGAGACAGCCGCCGCTTTTTCAAGAGAAAAATATTCTGTCGGAACTTGAACAATTCCCCCGGCCTGTGGTATGATGAAACAGCCGGGCCGCTGTGCTTCCGGTAATCCAGAAGAAACGGAGGTAACAGCCTTGGAAAAAAAGGGAATTCTTGCGGAATTTAAGGAATTCATCAGCCGCGGCAATGTGGTAGACATGGCCGTTGGTGTGATCGTCGGTGCCGCGTTCAAGGGGATCGTGGATTCGCTGGTCGGGGATATCGTCATGCCCCTGATCGGCGCCATCGCTGACACCAGTAGCTTTTCTGACATCGTCATCCATGTGGGCGGGGCAGAGGTGCTGCTGGGCAATTTCATCGGGCAGGTCATCAACTTCTTCCTGATCGCTGTGGTGATTTTTGCCGTGGTCAAAACCATCAACACCCTGCGGGAAAAGCTGGAGAAAAAAGAAGAGCCCGCCCCCGAGCCGCCTGCCGGCCCCACAACGGAGGAACTGCTGGGCAAAATTCTGGAAGAGCTGCAAAAGAAAAACTGAGATTGATAAACGGAATAAACAGGAGAAAAGCCAACGCCGTCAGGGGTTGGCTTTTCAGCTTGTCAAAAAAGTCTTGCCTCTCCCTTTGGGAGAGGTGGCTGAGCGCAGCGAAGACGGAGAGGGTAAACCATGCCCAGACCATAGGAAGCCCGGGTGCTTGCTTATCCGCCGAGCCCTCTCAGTCGCCTGCGGCGACAGCTCTCCCAGCGGGAGAGCCAAGGCAGGCAACGGCGATACCGTCAGATTTTGCACAAAAGTGTGAAACCTGTTGAAAAATCTGGAAGCCGCACAGTGGATTGTTGTAAAAAACGCAGAAGCATGATACAATGGTGCAAAAGAGGCAGGTGGTAAGACAGACAAAAATAGGAGGAATAACATGGAAAAACGATCGGTAAAAGCGCTGCTCTGGCCTGCGATTCTGGCGGCTGCGATCTGCGTTTTGATCCTGCTGCAAAATGATCTGGAAGCGCGGTGCATCCAGTACGCCATGCGCACCTACTATTATGTCCCCCTGTACGGAACGCGGCTGGCGTTCTGTGTGGTGTGGGCAGTGGGACTGCGGGTGCTGCTGGCGGTGCATCGCAGAAAAGCCTACCGGGGCAAGCCCCGCTTCATGCTCCCGGCGCTGCTGGCCACGGCGGTGCTGGTGGTGTTGGGGGCGGTGGACTGGTTTTATCTGACCCGAAAGCTGATGTGGATGCCCCTGTTCGATGTCTGCGTGATCGAGTCCCTTTTGTGCCTTGTCATGCGCCGGAAAACGGAAGAATAAAAAGCAAAAAACCCGGATGCTGTAAATTTTGAACAGCATCCGGGTTGCTCTATATAGGGAAAAATGCCGGGAAAAATTAGTAGGCGACGCCCCAGTAGATCATATGCTTGGCGGGCTTGCCGCAGATGGGGCAGACATCCCCCAGCTTTTCCTGCTGGAAGGGGATGCAGCGGGAGCTCATGCCCGCCTCGTTTTTCATCTTCAACTCGCATTCCAGTTCGCCGCACCACATGGTCTTGATGAAGCCGCCGTTTTCCTCCTGCAGCTTCTTGGCCTCCTCCAGAGAGTGCGCCTCGTAGATGTGCTCGTCCAGATTCTTCTTGGCCTTGTCGAACAGTCCCTGCTGTACCTCGGCCAGCAGCTTGGGCATCTGCTCGGTCAGCTGGCTGAGCTGGATGGTGACCTTTTCAAAGTTATCCCGCCGCACAGCCACGCAAACGCCGTTTTCGATGTCCCGGGGGCCAAGCTCCAGCCGGACGGGAACGCCCTTCATCTCGTACTGGGCGCACTTCCAGCCCAGGGAGTTGTCGCTGCAGTCGATCCGGGCGCGGATACCGGCGGCTTTCAGGCTTTCGTAGACCTCGGTGGCCTTGTCGATCACGCCGGGCTTGTGCTGGGCGACCGGCACCACGATTACCTGGATGGGCGCCACATTGGGCGGCAGCACCAGACCGTTGTTATCGCCGTGGGTCATGATTAGGCCGCCGATGATGCGGGTGGACATTCCCCAGCTGGTCTCGTGGGGGGTCTGCTGCTGGTTGTTCTTGTCCGTAAAGCTGATGTCAAAGGCCTTGGCAAAGCCGTCGCCGAAGTAGTGGCTGGTGCCGCTCTGGAGCGCCTTGCGGTCGTGCATCATGCACTCGATGGTATAGGTGCGCTCCGCGCCGGCGAACTTTTCCTTTTCGGTCTTGTTGCCCCGCACAACGGGCATGGCCAGCAGGTTTTCACAGCACTCGGCATAGACCTCCAGCATCTGCTCGGTCTCGGCAATGGCCTCCTCCGCCGTGGCGTGGAGCGTGTGCCCCTCCTGCCACAGGAACTCCCGTCCCCGCAGGAACGGCCGAGTGGTCTTTTCCCAGCGCAGCACGGAGCACCACTGATTATATTTCATGGGCAGATCCCGCCAGGAATGCACCACATGGCTCCAGTGGTCGCAGAACAGGGTCTCGCTGGTGGGGCGGACGCAAAGCCGCTCCTGCAGCGGCTCGCTGCCGCCGTGGGTGACCCAGGCGCACTCGGGGGCGAAGCCCTCCACATGGTCCTTTTCCTTTTGCAGCAGGCTTTCCGGGATCAGTACCGGCATGGAAACATTCTCGTGTCCCAGCTCCTTAAAGCGCTTGTCCAAAAAGCCCATGATGTTTTCCCACAGGGCATAGCCATAGGGGCGGAGGATAAACAGACCCTTGACCCCGGAATAGTCCACCAGCTCGGCCTTCAGGCACACATCGGTAAACCACTGGGCAAAGTCCACCTCCATATCGGTGATCTGCTCAACTTTTTTTTCTTTTGCCATTTGTTTTCCAAAACTCCCTTCAGCGAGGGGCCTTCCCCCCACAGAAATTCCCGCAAAGCGGGATATCTTTTATTGTATGCGGAACAGCCGGACTTGTCAAGGCGCACAGCTTTTCTCCCGGCAGGATATACTGTATTGCAGGCGTGGAACGGAGAGGAGGAGAGAGGCCTGATGAGTATCTATTCCCGATTTTATTTTCGCCCCGGCCGGGGGGAGCAGGTGCGCACCGTGCTGCAGCCGGAGCCGGAGGGGGCGGCGGTGCTTTGCGCCCGGGCGCTGCAGCCGGACGGCAAGCCCCTTGTGGGGGCGCTGGCGCTGCTGCATTTGCCCCAAAAGGACGGCGCGCCGGAATTGCTGGCCTGCACGGTGACGGACGCAGACGGGCAGTTCTGCTTCGGTCCGCTGGAGCCGGAACGGCTGTATCTGGTCAAGCTGGTGCAGGAAAATCGCAAGCTGCGGGAGCTGGAGATCCGCACCGCCCCGGCGGCGGAGCCGTGAGAGGGCTTTTGTGCTTTTTTCCATGGTTTTTCTTGACCCCTGACGCTTTTTTGCTTATAATGTAAAATGAAAAAGAGTTTTTTGGGGGTATGACCCATGAACAGGCACCAATATGTAGCAGAGCTGCGCAATTACTTGCAGCAGTTCATGGCGCCCAACGACCTGGAGGTCGTGATCCGCGCATATAATAAAAAGTTCGATATGACAGAGGATGTGGACGAACTCATCGCCTCTCTGGAATCGCCCATGCGCACGGCAGTCATCATGCGCAAGGCCTATTCCCCGGTGCGTACCGGCGTGGGCTTTGGCGACAAGGAAGCCGATGAGCCGACCCCGGAGGAGATCGCCGAAAAGCCGGAGGCAACGGAGATCGTGCCGGAAACCATGAAGGACGCCGCCCAGGAGGCCGCCGCCGAGGTGGCGGAGGAAGTCTCTGAGGAAGCCGAAGCACCCGCCCCGGCGGCGGAATCCCAGCCGGAACCGGCAGCGGAACCCGCTCCCCCCCAGGAGGAAGTCCCGGCAGAGCAGGAAGCCCCCGCGGCTGAAGCCGCGTCTGCCCCGGAAGCGGAAGCAGCACCGGAGCCGGAAAAAGCCCGGGACGATGCCGCCGCTGCGGTACAGCAGCAGGTAGGCGGCTTTGTGGCCGCATTCCAGGCAGAAATGGATCGCGCCATGGCGCAAAGCGCCCCGAAGCAGACCCCGGCAGCGCGTGCGGAGCCGGAAAAAGCGGAACCGGAGGAAGAAGCAAACCCGGCGGAGGAAGCCGAAGCCATCGAAAGCCAAACCTTGGAATCCGCCAGAGCGCCCCAGGACACCGCCCCGGCGGCGGAGATCAGCCTGGAGCAGCAGGAGGAGAGCAGCGAAGAAGCCGAAACCCCGGCGGAGGCCGAAACGGAGCCGGAGCCGGAAGCTGCGGCAGAACCGGAGACCCCGGAAGAAACCCCGGAGGAGCCGGAAGCCGAGGAATCCGCCGCGCCGGATATGGAAGTGGAGCTGGTTGTGGAGAGCGCCGATGGGGAAGAAACCGTCGGTGTTGTGGAGCTGGCCGAGGTACCGGCAGAGGAAGCGGCCGAGACACTTGCCCAGGAGGCCGCTGCGGCGGAAGAACGCGTGGAGGAGCTGGAAAAGGAAACTGCACCCAAGCGCCGAGGCGCTTTCGTGGGCAACACGATCCTTGCCGTGATCGGCGGCGTGCTGCTGGCGGCGCTGGGCGGCATTGTGCTGTTCCTGGGGCTGTTCCTGGTGGATGTGGGCGTGCGCAACCAGGCGGCCATGCTGGCCGATTCCCTGCTGCTGTACGCCGGCGGCGGGATCCTGTTCGCCGTCTGCCTGCCGATCCTGGCCGGCGCGGTGCGCCTGTGCGTGCGCCGGATCATCCGGGTGAAAAAGCGTTACCTGGACGGCCTTGCGGACGATACCCCCGGCAAATGGGGACCCTACTGGAAAATCATTCTGGTGTTGATGCTGGCCTTTGTGCTGGCGGCTGTGGTGCTGGTGGTGGTGTCTAAGCTCACCGGTGGCAGCTTTGTCCGCGCCATCGCCAATGTCCAGCATATGCTCAGCATCATCGACTGGGAATACTACAGCCAGCGCTTCGGCATTCCGGCGCTGGGCAGTCTTTTCCTTTTCGTCCGCTGAATCCCAAAGCAGATATGACACAAGCACCGCGTTCCTTTTTGACAGGGAGTGCGGTGCTTTTTTGGTGCTTATGGGGGAAAGCGGGAGCTGCCCCGGCTGTCCTCCTCCCACAGCTCCGCCCGGTAGCGAAAGGTGGAAAGGGGCATGCCGCAGGACTGCGCCGCGGCGGTGCCGGTGATCGACCCGGCGCGCCAGCGCTTGCGGGCGCTCTGAAAATTTTCCGGTAGGGGACGGGGCGGCCTGCCAAAGCGCACGCCCCGCGCCTTTGCCGCGGCAATGCCCTCCGCCTGCCGCCTGCGGATGCTTGCCCGCTCGTTTTCCGCCACAAAGGACAGCACCTGCAGCACAATGTCGCTGAGGAAAGTCCCCATCAGATCCTTGCCCCGGCGGGTGTCCAGCAGGGGCATATCCAGCACCACGATGTCCACCCGTTTTTCCTTGGTCAGCAGCCGCCATTGCTGCAAAATTTCGTCGTAATTTCTGCCAAGACGGTCAATGCTCTTGATGTAGAGCAGGTCGTCCTCTTTCAGCTTTCCCAGCAGCCGCAGATATTGCGGGCGGTCAAAATCCTTGCCGGATTGCCTGTCCATGTAAATATTCTGCGCCGGCACCGCCATTTCCCCCAGGGCGATGCGCTGGCGCGCCTCGTTCTGCTCCCGGGTGCTGACTCTGATATAGCCGTAAATCGTACCCAATGCCAAGCCTCCCATATCCGTACTGCCCGGCCGCGCCGGGCTGCTTTTATCTTACGGCATTTTCCCCCGCCGGGGGAGGAAAACCGGGCAGAGGATAAAAAATAGGGAAGCCCCAAAAGAGCTTCCCTGCTGCTGCGGAAAACGATACTGTCTGCTGTTTTTAACAGCCTTGCCTCTCCCTGTGGGAGAGGTGGCTGAGCGCAGCGAAGACGGAGAGGGCAAACAACGACTACCATATACCCCCCGGGGGCTTGCTTATCAGCCGAACCCTCTCAGTCGCCTGCGGCGACAGCTCTCCCAGAGGGAGAGCCAAGGGCAGGTATTCCGTTACATAGTTTTTTTGACAGACTGAAACAGGGAAGCTCGAAAAGAGCTTCCCTGCGGGAAAGGGTAAAGGTGATTGTCTAATGTTTCCAAAGCTGTGTTCTTATTGGGATTCGCAGCCCCAATGTGGGATTTATGCGACATTAAAGTATCTGTCGATGTAGTATGTTGTCGACTCGCTCCCGTTTTTTGCCACAATCACCACATGATATGTGTAGGAACCCGCCGAGAGCCGGTTGAAAATCAAATCATTATTTATGGTCGTCCGGATATCTGCGGACGCAGCGTTCGGCGTGTAGGTTCTGCTCTGGCCGCTTACCGTGTTACCGGAGGCGTCAAGGATAGAACCGCTCAAGCTGGTAATTACGCCGCAGTTTGTGGAGACGATGCCTCGAAGCCCGAAGTTTTTGCCCCGTGTCAGGGTACCGGAGGGGGAAACCTCGTTACGGACAGTTATGGTCGGCTTCTGATAAGATGCTCCGGCGGAGGATGCCACCGTAAAAGCACGGGAGATCGTCAGCGTGTTGGACTCACTGCCATTCTTTGCAACTGCTTTTACATAGTATGTGTAGGAGCCCGCCGGGAGGCGATTGAAAATCAAATTATTATTTATGGTTGTCCGGATATCTACAGACGCAGAATTCGGTGTATAGGTCTTGCTCTGGCCGCTTACCGTGTTACCGGAGGAATCAAGGATAGAGCCGGTCAAGCTGGTAATTACGCCGCAGTTCGTGGAGATAGTACCCCGAAGGCCAAAGTTTTTGCCCTGTGTTAGGGTGCCGGAGGGAGATACCTCGCCACTGATGGTCACGGTCGGCTTTTTGTCAACTGTTGCGCTGCCCGGCTGCTTCGCAGATGGAGGAATGTCCGGCTTGGCGAACGCCGAGACAGAATAGCTTTTGCTGATGGCCTTATTCGGTTCGGCAGTATCTGCCCCATAGCCTCGGGTGATTCCCCAGAAGGAGGTTCCGGTCGCACCAAAGGCAAAGGTACCCTTTTTGTTATCATACCAAGTATCAACGCTGACCCTGGCCGATGTGATGGGGATCCATTGGCTATTGTCCGCATTGCGGACATAGATGTTGCGGTATTCAAAGCTGCGCAACTCGTTAGCATGGTTTGCATCATAGTTTTCCATAAACTGCGACATATCGCCGATAAAACAGGAACCGGAAAGCTTAGTATCGAAGCAGCAGATTCGTTCCCACTGACCGTTTGGCAGGGAACGAATCCATTGCTCAACAAATGTATGGCCGCTGGAGGTATCCTCGTAGCAGTTTAGGTACATACGATACCATGCACCGCGTTGCCACTGGTAATTCGCAATATAGTTTGTGCCCTCGCCCTCGCCATCGAAACGGTTTTTATTTTGGCCGTTTGGATAGACACGCTCTGCACTTATACTTTGACTTCGTCCATGGCTGTCCGTCCATTCGATGTCCCAGAACGAGAGAATGGATTTTGGACCGTCATCCGTCAACTGAAGGCCTGCGTAAGCACCGCCGCCGGTTGCATATCCAGAGGAAATGCAGTCAGTGTCCATTTGCCAATTGCAAAGAGCCCAATAGGTGCCTTTGCTTGCGTTTTCGGCTTGGAAATCTATCAGGAATCCGTTAAACCGATGGCTCGTACCCGAAAGATCTGGGTCAACATATATATTATGCGCCATTTTCCCCGGTTCGTTACTCGATAAATCAGGCTCCGGCAAAGCTGAGGACATACCAGATGATACACTGCCTACATTATCTGGCACGAGCGTGTCTTTTTGAATCATATTTGCCACAACAACAGCAATGTTTGCGCGTGTGATCACATCGCCAAATGTGTCTTCAACGCCGCGAAGAAATCCGTAGTTGTTGGCAACCGAGATATATCCATAGGGATAGCCGCCGGCGTCAATCGCTGCATCCCCATATCCGATTCCCCCCATCAGCATTTTGATGGCCTGCTCATAGGTAACCATATCCGACGGGCCAAACTCTCCGTCGCCATAGCCGTTGATGATGCCCAGATCATACGCCCAAGCAATATAGCCGTTTGCCCAGTGAGAGCTCGAGACATCCGAGAACGCCGAGGTTGTCATGTCCTGCGCGGCTGCCTCCGCATCCAGCAGGCGGCACACGACCGCCGCACACTCCGCACGGGTGATGCCTTGGTCGGGATTGAAATTGCCGTTTTCATCCCCCGTAAATACCCCCATTTCTTGGGTCAGTTCCGCCGCCCATGCATAGTCCGCATCATCAGATACATCTGGAAATGCAGAGCTGGCAGATGCAGCGGGCGCAAGCGTTCCCGCCGTCAGCATAAGGCAAAGAAAAATAGCCATGATTCGTTTTCGCATAAAATACCCCTCTTTTGATGATACACCAGATGTTATACGCATAATACCACATTATTTATGGAATATCAACAAAAAATGACGAATAACGAGGTCTTCATCTGGAACCAGGAGTTCGCTTTGGTTATATGCTTTTACCGAGGTGATGTGTTATGGATTACGCTTACATTCGCAATCGTATTACAGAGCTGCGCGACTTGAGCGATGCCGATTTGTTGCTCCTGCTCAGCATCATCCAAAGAATGCATCAAAAATAAAAACCGGCGCTCCCAAAGCACCGGCAGAAATATACATAGAAACGCCAAAACGCCGACACGCAAAATCCTGCGTGCCGGCGTCGGTTTTTTCAGTTATGCAATTGTACGAAAGCCTCGGCTTAGTACATGCCGCCCATGTCGGGGGCTGCGGGAGCCGCCGCGGGGGGCTCGGGGATGTCGGTGACCAGGGACTCGGTAGTGAGCACCATGGAGGACACGGAAGCGGCGTTCTCGATCGCGCTGCGGCAGACCTTGGTGGGATCGATGATACCGGCCTGGATCATGTCGCAGTACTCCTCGCTGGCGGCGTTGAAGCCGAAAGCGGCGTCGTTGCTGGAAGCGACCTTATCGAGGATGACGGCACCCTCCAGACCGGCATTGGCGGCGATCTGACGGATGGGCGCGGTCAGGGCGTGGGCGATCAGAGCCGCACCGGTCTTTTCGTCGCCGGAGAGGGTCTGCACCAGCTCATTCACCGCCTGGGAGGCCTTGACATAGGCCGTGCCGCCGCCGGCGACAATGCCCTCGTCCACCGCAGCGCGGGTGGCGTTCAGTGCGTCCTCGATGCGGAGCTTCTTCTCCTTCATCTCCGTCTCGGTGGCAGCGCCGACCTTGATGACAGCAACACCGCCGGACAGCTTTGCCAGACGCTCCTGCATCTTCTCCCGGTCATAGTCGGAAGTGGTGGTCTCGATGCCAACCTTGATCTGACCCAGGCGCTCCTGGATGGCCTGGCTGTCGCCGGCGCCGTCCACGATGATGGTGTTCTCCTTGGTGACCTTGACCTGACGGGCGCGACCCAGGCAGTCGATGGTGGCGTCCTTCAGTTCCATGCCCAGCTCGCTGGCAATGACCTGACCGCCGGTGAGGATGGCGATATCCTGCAGCATATCCTTGCGGCGATCGCCAAAGCCGGGTGCCTTGACGCAGACGCAGGAGAAGGTGCCGCGCAGCTTGTTGAGGATGATGGTGGCCAGCGCCTCGCCCTCGATGTCCTCGGCGATGATGACCAGCTTGCGGCCGGCCTGGACGATCTGCTCCAGCACGGGCAGGATCTCCTGAATGTTGGAGATCTTCTTATCGGTGATGAGGATGTAAGCGTCGTCGATCACGGCTTCCATCTTCTCGTTATCGGTGACCATGTAGGGGGTGATGTAGCCCCGGTCGAACTGCATACCCTCCACGACCTCGCTGTAGGTCTCGGCGGTCTTGGACTCCTCCACGGTGATCACGCCGTTGCGGGAGACCTTTTCCATGGCCTCGGCGATCAGGGTACCGATGGCCTCGTCACCGGAGGAGACAGCGCCGACACGGGCGATGTCCTGAGAACCGGACACGGGCTTGGAGTTGGCGCGGATGGTCTCCACCGCGGTGGTGGTGGCCTTCTGGATGCCGCGGCGCATGACCATGGGGTTGGCGCCGGCGGCCACATTCTTCAGACCCTCGCGGATCATGGCCTGCGCCAGCACGGTGGCGGAGGTAGTGCCGTCGCCGGCGATGTCGTTGGTCTTGGTGCTGACCTCGCGGATGAGCTGGGCGCCCATGTTCTCAAAGGGGTCCTTCAGCTCGATCTCCTTGGCGATGGTCACGCCGTCATTGGTGATGAGGGGCGCGCCGAACTTCTTATCCAGCACCACATTGCGGCCCTTGGGACCCATGGTGATCTTCACGGTATCGGCCAGCTGGTTGACGCCGGCTTCCAGAGCGCGGCGGGCTTCCTCGCCGTACAGAATCTGCTTTGCCATATTCAAAATCCTCCTTGATGATCGGTAATAAAAATGTACTTAGTATGCGGAGCGGTGGAAAGGGTTTCCCTTACTCCACGATGGCCAGGATGTCGCCCTGCTTGACGATGCTGTATTCCTCGCCGTCCACCTTTACATTGGTGCCGCTGTACTTGCCGGTGATGACCTTATCGCCGGTTTTGACTTCCATTTTGACTTCCTTGCCGTCCACAACGCCGCCGGGGCCGACAGCAATGACCTCGTACACTTCGGGCTTTTCCTGGGCGGCGGCGGTGAGAATGATGCCGCTCTTGGTCTTTTCCTCTGCCGCGACCTGCTTGAGCACAACGCGGTCAGCCAAAGGCTTCAGATTCATGATATATACCTCCAAAAAATTTATAATCCACATTTCGGGGATTTAGCACTCTTTGTTGCGGAGTGCTAAATCCGATATTCATAATAGTCTAATTCTCCCACTTCGTCAAGAGCAAAAACATGATATTTTTGTAAACAAATGGGGGAAGCGCTTATTTTTTCTTTTTCCGCCGGCCGAACAGACCCACCGTGGTGCCATGGAGACTGTCGCCCAGCTTGGTCAGCAGCTCCTTCTGCTCCGCGTTCAGGTTCCGGGGGATCTCCACCGACACGGTGACATACTGGTCGCCACGGCTGCTGCCGTTCAGGCGCTTCACGCCCTTGTCCCGCAGGCGGAACACAGTGCCGTTTTGGGTGCCCTCGGGAATGGTATACTTCACCGCGCCGTCCAGGGTGGGAACCTCCACCTCCGCGCCCAGCGCCGCCTGCACCATGTCGATGGTCAGGGCGTAGTAAATGTCGTTGCCCTTGCGGGTGAACTCCTTGGACGGGCGCACCTGCACCATCACCAGCAGATCGCCGCTGGGGCCGCCGTTGGCGCCGGCGTGACCCTGACCCCGCAGGGCGATGGTCTGGCCGTTGTCGATGCCGGCGGGGATGTTGACGCTGATTTTCCGGGAGCGCCGCACGGTGCCCTTGCCCCGGCATTCCGGGCAGGGCTTGTGGATCACCTTGCCGGAGCCGCCGCAGTGGGGGCAGGGGGCGGAGGAAGACATCACGCCAAAGGGCGTGCGCTGCTGTACCCGGACGCTGCCGCTGCCGTGGCATTCCGGACAGGTCTCCACCTTGGAGCCGGGAGCCGCGCCGGAGCCGCCGCAGTTTTCGCAGTTTTCCACCCGGGTCACATTGATCTCCCGGGTGCAGCCAAAGGCGGCTTCCTCAAACTGAATGGTCAGCGTGACCTGCAGGTTCTCGCCCCGGCGGGGGGCGTTGGCCGCTGCACGGCGACGACCGCCGCCGCCAAAAATATCGCCGAAGATATCGTCAATATTGATCCCGTCAAAGCCGCCAAAACCACCAAAGCCGCCGCCGAAACCGCCGCCGCCAAAGCCGGCGTTGGGGTCAAAGGCCGCGTGGCCGAACTGGTCGTATTTGGCTTTTTTGTCCGCGTCGGACAGCACCTCATAGGCCTCGTTGGCCTCCTTGAAGCGCGCCTCGCATTCCTTGTCTCCGGGATGCAGGTCGGGGTGATTTGCCTTGGCAACCTTGCGGTAAGCCTTTTTGATCTCATCCGCAGAGGCGCCCTTTTTCAGCCCCAACACTTCATAATAATCTCGTTTTTCTGCCATAAGTATTCCCTCCTTGCCATCTCCCTCTTGTCGGAACCTGCTGCATGGAATGTTCCAGCAGAGTTAAAACCGCCTCGCCCCGGCGGAATGCACCGGGGGACAGTTGCGGAAGAATCTCCGCCCCGTATAGGGCGGAGATTTTCCCTCGTACAGCCTGTACCGAAAGGGGAACGGTACGGGATGGAGTTTTTATTTCTTGTCGTCGTCCACGACGGTGTAGTCGGCGTCGTAGTACTGCTGGCCATCGGCGTTGGTACCGGCGCCGGCGTCTGCGCCGGGGGCGGCGTCACCCTGAGGCGCGGCCTGCTGGTACAGCTTCTCGCTGACCTTGTAGAAGGCCTGAGTCAGGGTCTCGGTGGCGGACTTGATGGCCTCGGTATCGGTGCCCTTGAGGGCTTCCTTCAGGGCGTTCAGCGGGGTCTCGACCTCTGCCTTTTCGTCGGCGTCCAGCTTGTCGCCAAGCTCCTCCAGGGTCTTCTCCGTCTGGTAGACCATCTGGTCGCCCTGGTTGCGGACATCGATCTCTTCCTTGCGCTTGGCGTCCTCGGCGGCGAACTGCTCGGCCTCCTTCACGGCCTTGTCGATCTCTTCCTTGCTCAGGTTGGTGGAGGCGGTGATGGTGATGTGCTGCTCCTTGCCGGTGCCCATATCCTTGGCAGAGACATTCACGATGCCGTTGGCGTCGATGTCGAAGGTCACCTCGATCTGGGGCACACCGCGGCGTGCCGGGGCAATGCCGTCCAGGTGGAAGCGACCCAGGCTCTTGTTGTGGGCGGCCATCTCCCGCTCGCCCTGCAGGACATTGACTTCCACAGAGGTCTGGTTATCCGCGGCGGTGGAGAAGATCTGGCTCTTCTTGGTGGGGATGGTGGTGTTGCGCTCGATGAGCTTGGTGCAAACGCCGCCCAGGGTCTCAATGCCCAGGGACAGGGGGGTGACATCCAGCAGGAGGATGCCCTCCACATCGCCGCCCAGCACGCCGCCCTGGATGGCTGCGCCGATGGCAACGCACTCGTCGGGGTTGATGCCCTTGAAGCCCTCTTTGCCGGTCAGCTTCTTGACCATTTCCTGCACGGCGGGGATACGGCTGGAGCCGCCCACCATCAGAACCTTGGTGATCTCGTTACCGGACAGACCGGCGTCGCTCATGGCCTGCTGCACGGGGCCGCGGGTGGCCTCCACCAGATGCGCCGTCAGCTGGTCGAACTTGGCGCGGCTCAGGGTCACATCCAGGTGCTTGGGGCCGGTGGCGTCAGCGGTAATATAGGGCAGGTTGATGTTGGTGCTGGTCACGCCGGACAGCTCGATCTTGGCTTTCTCGGCGGCCTCGCGCAGACGCTGCATGGCAACCTTGTCGCCGCTCAGGTCGATGCCCTCGGCTTTCTTGAACTCCTCCACCAGGAATTTGGTGATGGCCTCGTCGAAGTCGTCGCCGCCCAGACGGTTGTTACCGGCGGTGGCCAGAACCTCGATCACGCCGTCGCCGATCTCCAGCACGGACACATCGAAGGTGCCGCCGCCCAGGTCGTAGACCATGATCTTTTGGTCGGTTTCCTTGTCCAGGCCGTAGGCCAGTGCCGCAGCGGTGGGCTCGTTGATGATGCGCTTGACCTCCAGGCCGGCGATCTTACCGGCGTCCTTGGTGGCCTGGCGCTGACTGTCGGTGAAGTAGGCGGGAACGGTGATGACCGCTTCCGTCACGGGATGACCCAGATAGGCCTCGGCGTCTGCCTTCAGCTTCTGCAGCACCATGGCGCTGATTTCCTGGGGGGTATAGGACTTGTCGTCCACAGTTACTTTGTAGTTGGTGCCCATCTCGCGCTTGATGGAGGAGATGGTGCGGTCGGGGTTGGTGATGGCCTGACGCTTTGCCACCTGACCGACCATGCGCTCGCCGGTCTTGGAGAACGCGACAACAGAGGGAGTGGTGCGGTTGCCCTCGGCATTGGCGATGACAACAGGCTCGCCGCCCTCCATAACGGCAACACAGGAGTTGGTAGTGCCCAGATCGATACCAATAATCTTGCTCATGATAAAATCCTCCTAATATCAGAAAAGTAAAATGTATTAACGATGGAAGCTTCAGTTGGCCACCTTGACCATACTGAATCGGATGACCTTGTCACCCAGGCGGAAGCCCTTTTGGAATTCCTCCACGATCACGCCCTCGCCTTGGCTGTCGTCCTCGATGTGCATCACGGCGTTGTGCAGGTTGGGGTCAAAGACCTCGCCCACCGCCGGGATGGCGGCAACGCCGAACTTCTCCAGCACCTGCTCCAGCTGGGTCATGATCATCTCCACGCCCTTGCGGTAGGCCTCGTCCTCCGTGGACTGCGCCAGCGCTCTGGCCAGATTGTCATAAACCGGCAAAAACTGGGTGATGGTGTCCGCCCGCACATCGGTGTAGATGCTCTCACGCTCCTTGGCGCTGCGCTTGCGGTAGTTATCGTATTCGGCCAGGGTACGCAGGTGGCGCTCCTTTTCCGCGGCCAGCTCCTTTTGGAACATAGCGGCGGTGTCGGCGGCAGCCTCCTGGACGGGGGCCTCCGGTGCGGTGGATGCCGTTTCGGTTTCCACAGCGGCGGCGGACTCCGTCTCGTTCTCCTGGTTCTGCTCCTGCGCGGGAGCGGTATTGTGATTTTTCTTACTCATGTTCGTCATCTCCTTTGAGCAGTAGTGTGCTCAGACTGGTACTGGCGGGGGATGCCCCGGCGCCCAAAAGGCGGCTGAGACATTCCGCAATATATTGCAGCCTTGCGGCCACCTTGGAATAGTCCATTCTTGTCGGGCCGACCACGCCGATCAGCCCCTGCATATTCTCCCCGGCGTGATAGCTTGCCATCACTACGCTGGAGTCCTTCAGCTCCTCGGCCAGGTTTTCCGGACCGATGATGACCCGCACGCTGCCGTCGCCGGAGGCGGGGGTGTTCGGCAGACCCATCAGATGCTCGCTGTCGGAGAGATAACGCATCACCCGGCCGGCCTTGTCCGGATCCCGGAATTCCGGGTGGTGCAGCAGCCGACTTGCGCCGGCCACAAAGGCCTCGCCGGAGTGGGTCTCGCCCAGCGCCTCGATGGCAAAGGACGCGATCACGGACACCAGCCCGTAGCTGTCGTCCGCGGCGCGCTCCGCCGCGTGGATGCGCAGGGGAGTGAACTGATCCTCCGTCAACTCCGTGAAGTTGGTGTTGAACAGCAGCGCCAGCTTGCCCACCGTGGTCTCGTCCACGGAAAAGGGCAGATGCACCAGCTTGTTTTTGACCACATCGTTGCTCAGCAGCAATACAATAATAAAACTGTTGGCGTCCAGATAGATCAGGTCAAAGCGGCGGATGGTGGCCTGTGCCGGGGTCGCCAGCGCGTAGGCGGGATAATCCGTCAGCGCGGCGGTGAGCTTTCCCACATTGTCCATCAGCTTATCCAGCTGATGCACCCGGCTGTCCAGACTGCGATCTACCGCGTCCGTTTCCTCGGCGGAAAGGTGGGGGCGCTCCATCAGCTCGTTGACATACAGGCGGTAGCCCGCGGCGGTGGGGATGCGCCCGGCGGAGGTGTGGGGCTGCTCCAGAAAGCCCATGCGCTCCAGCTCGGCCAGCTCGTTGCGGATGGTGGCGCTGGAAACGCCAAGGGCGGCGCGCTGGGCGATGGTGCGGGAGCCGACCGGCTCGGCGTCGGAGATGTAGCTTTCCACCAGCGCGGCAAGGATCTTCTTTTTTCGTTCGCTGATCTGCACGGTCGCCCACCTCCTTTGGGTTTGGCACTCGCAGCGGCTTGCTGCTGGCACTCTTGCTCTCTGATTGCTAATATAGACCAATTTGCGGCATTTGTCAATAGCTTTTTGAAAACTTTTTTGCATTATTTTATATTATTTTGCGCGCAAGTTTTGCGGCGGGGCAAAACGCCTTACCTTATATAATATATACCGCTTTTGCAAAAATAAATCCGGCGGCAAAAAAACGCCGTTTGGAAAAACGGCGCAAAAAAATCTGCCAAGGCCAAAGGCGCATGGCAGCGGGCGTTCGGTTTTAGAGACGGTGTTCATCCGGAATGTGGACAAGAACATCCTCCACGCGGCACGAGAGGATATTGCACAGATCGTTCAGCGTGGCGGTGGAGATGTTGCGGTTCTGCTTCAGCGAATCCAGGGTGCCGCGGCTGAACGAGTAGTTCTTGATCAGGGCGTAGGTAGAAATTCCCTTGCGCCGCATGGTCTCCCACAGCGGGTCGTATTTAATCATATCCTTTGTCTCCTGGTTTCTGGTTTTTTCCAGTATTTACCATCTATTATATTTATCCAATTCCCTATTGAATATTCCCGATATATCGGGTATAATCAAAATGACGGATATTGTGTCAAAAACGCAAAATATTATAAGAGGAGAAAGGAAGAATCTGTATGAAAAAGAGAAAAACACAAAAAACAAAGGAGGCGCTTGACAGATGAAACGCCTCAAATCCGCCCTCTGCCTCCTGCTGGCCTGCTGTTTTGTGGTGGGTCTGCTGCCGATGACAGCTCTGGCGGCGAGTGATGAGACTACGAAAATCGCCTATGCCGTAGAGGGAGGAAATATTTACTTCAATCCGGAAACGGGGGAGATTACAGGCTGCGATGGGGAGGTAACCGCTGCGGTGATCCCACCGGAGATCAATGGGGTGAAAGTTACCGCTATCGGCAACTGGGCGTTTCAGTCGCGCTCCGGTCTGGGCAGTATCAAAATCCCGGACGGTGTGACATCTATCGGCGACTCCGCATTTAGTGGTTGCTATAGGTTACCCAGCATCACGCTTCCGGACAGCGTGACGACGATCGGCAGCTCCGCGTTTAGAGATTGCTGGGCGTTGAGCAGCATCAAAATCCCGGACGGTGTGACAACGATTGGTGACTGGGCATTTTATGGTTGTAGTGGGTTGCCCAGCATCACACTTCCGGACAGTGTGACAACGATCGGCAACGATGCATTTGCGTATTGCAGAAGTCTGCGTAGTATCACGATTTCGGAAGGCGTTTCTGTTATTAACAGCTGCGTCTTTAAGGGTTGCACCAACCTGAGTTCTGTAACGCTTCCCAGTAGTATTATTGAAATCGAAGGGGAAGCGTTTGCCGACTGTGTCAGCTTGGCCAGTCTTACCATTCCGGACAAAGTAACTTACATCAGAGGGAGAGCATTTGAAAATTGCACGGGCTTGACACAGCTGACCATTCCGGCCAGCGTCACAGCAATTGGGGATCTTGAGACGGAATACTTCCCTTTTGTTGGCTGCACCAAGCTGGAAAGCATTGATGTCGCGCCGGGGAATACGGTTTATTCCTCCAGGGATGGCATTCTGTTTTCCAAAGACCAAAAAAAGCTGCTGCGCTGCCCGTGGGGGAAAAAAGGGGAATATACCATCCCGGATAGCGTTACAAGTCTGGGAAAATGTGCCTTTCAGACTTGTCAAAATCTGACAAAGGTAACGATTCCTGATAGTATAACTGTGATTTCAGAGTCTGCATTTATGAATTGCTCCGGACTGACTGAAGTAACGATTCCCTCCGGCGTAACTTCCATTGGAACCACGGCATTTGCGTTTTGTAACAGTTTGAGCCAGGTGCAGATTCCCGCAGGCGTCACGAGTATTGGCACCCGAGCATTCACAAATTGTAGAAGCCTGCTCAGTATTGAGGTAGATGAGAAAAACGCCAATTATTGCGATAGAGATGGTGCCTTATTTACCAAGGATAAAACGCATTTGATCCAATGCCCTGCGGGAAAATCGGAGTATGTAATTCCTGAAGATACTACTGAAATTGGATATTGCGCATTTGATGGAAGCGTAGAGCTGAAAGAACTCAAAATTCCAGCCGGTGTTACAAAGATTAGTGAGGGGGCATTTTGGTCGTGTGAAAAGCTGACCAGTCTTACGATTCCCAGTGGCGTTACATTTATCGGGATATTTACATTTAGTAACTGTAGCAGTTTGACCAGTGTCACAATCCCCGACAGTGTTACCAGCATCGGAGCATATGCATTTCGCAATTGTGACAACTTAGAGCACATATATTATAGCGGAAGTAAGGAACAGTGGAAGGCGATTGATAGTAATAGTGCCGGTAATTCCGCTTTGACCAATGCTACTATTTATTATAACAGCATGGGACCCAACACGCCGGACACTCCAACCAACAACAGCCAACAGGTACATTTTCTCTCCGCCTGGGATGCCGCCAGCGGGGAACTGACCTTTGATTACAACAAAGATGTGGTCTCGCCGTTTGTCTATAAGCTGGCGAATGGTATGAACACCGCCCATCTGGACGAGTGGGTCAACCGCTATGTCCTGGTGACCACCAAGCAGGGTGAAAGCGTCCTAGAGCACATCGTCACCGCCATCCAGCCGGTCGATTCCGCCGTCGGCACCGTCACTGCAGTCGGGGAAAACTCCCTGACGATCGGCGAGAAGACTTACCCGGCGCGAGAAGACTTTATTCTTGGCTCCTATGATGGACAAGAACTCCTTTACCATACCTACAATGGCACTATCGTGGGCTTTGATACATTGGAAACCAAAACGGGAACACTGGATGCGTGGGACAGTGCTACAGGTCAGATTACGATCGATGGAACAGTCTACCCCACAAATTATCTGAGTGATTTGTCTTTCCAGAATGATATCAACAAGTATATCAAGCAGAAGATTAAATATTCCATTAGTGGAAATGGTGATTATAGGCCATTTGTACGCATTGATGAATTGGTAAAACCCGAGATCGACATTGCCGTGTTTTCTACAGAGAAGTCTTTGACGGTACAGAAAGGAAACTCGATGTGGCTCGGATTTGGGAAAATTTCTGATGGTCAACTTACAGACAACTGGTCAAAAATGGCGATTGTTGTGAGCAATCCTACAATCATTTCGCTTTCAGAGTATACGGAAACAGAGTATGGCTATTCACTTGAAGTAACCGGTAAAAAGCAGGGAGCCACGAATGTGGTGATTACGGACACGGAAAGCGGCGCAAGCACCATAATCGTCATTACCGTGCGTGATTCCTATGTTGGAACATATTCTTATGCAATTGATCGCATGGAGACATTTTATCCCAACAATACATGGGAAGGAAAGATACAAACCAATATTTATAATCTGAACGGATTATATGTCAATAATTATCAGTGCGAGAAAAATGGAGATAAGTACGCGGTAACTTTTGATGCATACAATAGCTTGTACCATGCCGGGGCTGTTGACATTTATGATGCGGATGGCAACTGGATTGATTGCGAGGAAATCAAGAAGTTTAGCGCAATCGCTAGCTTGTGGGAGACAGGTGAGCAAGTGTACTATTTGATTTCCGAGGCTGTTGACGGAAAGTTTTTGTCATACGATAAGGCATCGCTTTCGCAGCATACCCCAATTTCAATTGAGGTTCCCGATGGCGGTTGGTTTACTATTTCAAATAACTATACCGAATCGCCGGGAACATATCTGTTTAATTCATGCGATATTCTATATGATGGAGCATGCACTTTGATCGATGCCGCTTTGGATGTTAAGGACAACAAAGTTGATATATGGGCGTTTAGTGGCTTGGTGAAGGAGAAAATCACAAAAGACAAAACCACCCGAGAAAAATTCATTGAGATATTTAAGAAAACAGCCAAAAAAGAAGCCCAGAAATCACTTAAAAAATTTACAATCGGCGAGGTTGGTGATCGATATGCCGATATTTCTGGATTGTTTGAAAATCTCTTAAACTCGCTTGACATAAATTGGAAACACCTTTTCAAAAGTGCAACTGGTGTGATAGAATCCAGTTTTACAAAATTTACTGGGCCAGTTGGAATCGCATTGAAAGGTTGCTTTGCCATAGCAAAGGAAAGCAATCAACTGGGACAGGCGTTTAACCTTGCAGCATCAATCGATGCTCCCTATGCAACGGTGTTTTCCTCCATAAGTGAGGGAGAAATTAACTCGCATGGAGTAATTGTGAATACAAACGGGAATATGGATGCAGAAGCGGTATTACAGGCGTTCAGAGTATCGAACAATGACACCATCGAGATTATATTGGGTGACAATGGTGACCATCTAAAAAAATATGAATTATATAATATTTGCTTTGTGAAGAATGATCAGCTAGTCCAACCGAGTGGCAAAGTTACAGTGCGAATCCCCATTCCTGAAGGCATGAAAGGGGACACATGCAATGTGTACCGACAGGAAGCAGACGGAAAATGGACAATCCTTACCGCACATGTTGATGGCAGTTATTTAGTCTTTGAAACAACTCACTTTAGCCTTTACGGGATTGTTGGCGAAGCGGATGTTCTTAGCATTTCGTCTTTGCCAAGTAAGACGCAGTATAATGTAGGAGACACATTGGATGATTCTGGATTGGTGCTGTCTCTAGGCGGGGAACAGATTACCAGTGGTTTTGTGTGTGAGCCAACTGTTCTCTCTCAAGAAGGCGAGCAAGAGATAACTGTTCGATATGGACTTGCTTCTGCTAAGTTTAGAGTCTCGGTAAAAGCGTCCTCTGGAGCTGAAGATTCTGGCAACACCGGCGGCGGTGGTGGCGGCGGTGGCGGAGGAAGCGTCACCCCCACGCCTACTCCCACGCCCACGCCTACTCCCACGCCCACGCCGACCCCGAAGCCGGATGTCCCGGCGGTGGATTTTGCGGATGTCCCCGATGACGCCTACTACGCCAAGGCCGTAGCCTGGGCGGTGGAAAAGGGCGTCACTACCGGAACAGACGCCACCCACTTCAGCCCGGACGAGAGCTGCACGCGCGCCCAGATGGCCGTGTTCCTCTGGCGCGCGGCAGGCTCCCCCGCGGTCAGCGGCAAGAATCCCTTTGCGGATGTCCCGGCGGACGCTTACTATGCAAGCGCCGTGACCTGGGCAGTGCAGCAGGGCATTACCGCCGGCACGGACGCCACCCATTTCAGCCCGGAGGAGACCTGCACTCGCGCCCAGATGGCGACCTTCCTCTACCGCCACGCCAAGACCCCGGCGGTGACCGGAAACGCCCCCTTCGCGGACACCCCCAGGGATGCGTATTATTATGACGCCGTCCGCTGGGCAGTGGAAAAAGGCATCACCACCGGCACCAGCGAAACCACCTTCAGCCCGGATGACGATTGCACCCGCGCCCAAATCGTCACCTTCCTCTACCGCCTTTTGGGGAAGTAAAACAGCACAATAGCGCAAACACGAAACCCCGCCTGCGGCAGCTGCCGCAGGCGGGGGCATTACACTATAGCAATATAACAAATATTGGAGCCGGGCGCAGCGCCTGACTCCAACATTGGATAAAATCGGATTTATTTGTGATCGTGCGCCGCGGCTACAGCTTCACGGCCTGGAAGCTGCTGCCGGTTGCCTCCACGGTGACAGCGGCGTTGCTCATTTCCCGCAGTGCGGTCAAAAATTCTGCCGCCCGGTCGGCGCGCACCAGTACCTCCAGGGTGACATCTGTGGAAAAGTCCGTGTTTTCCACCACGCAGTCGTGGCTCTCGCACAGGCGCTTTACCCGTTCAAACAGGCTGTATCCGCAGCCCAGCAGGTAGCGATCCCACTGTGCCATTCGGGCGACGCCGGCGGCGTCCAGCGCCAGCTTTGCCGCGGCGGAATAGGCGCGCACCAGACCGCCCGCGCCCAGCAGCACGCCGCCGAAATACCGGGTCACCACGCAGCAGACATTTTCCAAGCCCTCCCGCTGGAACACATTGAGCATGGGCTGGCCGGCGGTGCCCTGCGGCTCACCGTCGTCGGAATACCGCAGCACGCCGCCGCTGCGCAGAATATAGCACCAGCAGTTGTGCCTGGCGTCGTAATGCTTTTTTTTGACCGCCTCGATCAGCCCGCGGGCTTCCTCCTCGGTCTCCACCGGCCAGACCTGGCCGATAAAGCGGGAGCGTTTTTCCACCAGCTCATCGGTGCCGTAGTCCGCCGGGACAAGATAGCTTTCCATAGCGCGCTTCCTTTCCTGTGCTGGTGTCTCACAGCAGAAATTTTATGACTTCTCCAGCGCAAAGGGGCTGAGCCTTGCCCAGATGGCGGGCTTCATGACCGCCTCCACCAGAATGCCGGTGTCCGTATATTCCGTTTCCAGCACGGCGGCTTCCCGGTGCAGCAGCTCCAGCAGATTGCCCTTGTCGTAGGGCAGCAGCAGCCGGGCGCGGGTCTCGTCCCGGCTGAGAATTTCTGTCAGCTTTTGACGCAGGGCGTCCGTGCCCTCCCCAGTGCGGGCGGAGATGCAGACGCTGTTCGCTTCCCGGGGCAGGATGCCCAGATACTGGTCGCACTTGTTATACACTCGGATGCAGGGTGTTTGCTCTGCATCCAGCTGGCGGATCAACTCGTCCACCACAGCGGCCTGCTTTTCCCATTCCGGGTTGGACAGGTCGATCACATGCACCAGCACATCCGCATAGCGCAGCTCCTCCAGCGTGGCCTTGAAGGCCTCCACCAGATGATGGGGCAGCTTGCGGATAAAGCCGACCGTGTCGGACAGAAGGATCTCTCGGGTCTCGTCCAGCTTCAGCCGGCGGGTGGTGGTGTCCAGCGTGTCGAACAGCCGGTCGTTGGCGGGGATGTCCGAGCCGGTGAGCCGGTTGAGCAGAGTGCTTTTGCCGGCGTTGGTATAGCCCACCAGGGCGGCAACGGGCATGGCGTTCTTTTCCCGCTTCCGGCGCTGGATGCCCCGCACCTTCCGCACAGTTTCCAGCTCGGCCTTGAGCTTACTGATTTTCCGGCCGATGTGGCGGCGGTCGCTTTCCAGCTGGGTCTCGCCGGGGCCACGGGTGCCGATGGCGCCCTCCTGCCGCTCCAGATGTTTCCACATACCGATCAGCCGGGGCAGCAGATACTGGTACTGTGCCAGCTCCACCTGCAGCTGACCCTCCCGGGTCTGGGCGCGTTGGGCAAAAATGTCCAAAATCAGGCCGGAGCGATCCAGCACCTTGACCCCCAGATCCTCCGACAGCACCCGCATCTGAGAGGGGGACAGCTCGTTGTCAAACACGGCCAGGTCGCAGTCGTGCAGGGCGATCATTTCCTTTAGCTCCTGCACCTTGCCCTCGCCCAGAAAGCTGCGGGGCTCCGGTGTGGCGCGGCTTTGCAGCAGCATTCCCATGCACAGCCCGCCGGCGGTCTCCACCAGCGCGGCCAACTCCTCCATGCTCTGCTCGTCGGAGCGCTCGTCCTCGTTCATGCTGGCGGCGGAAAGTCCGGCCAGAAAGGCGCGTTCCCGTTTGGGGCGTTTGATTTCTTTCAGATCGATCATGCAGTCAATTCCTTATCGTTTACAGCTCCAGCACCTTGCGGATGCTTTCCGTGATCTCCCGGTTGTAGTCGGCCAGGTCGTCCCGCTTGTGGGGCTGGCGCTGCGTGGTGACAAAGGCCTCCACCAGATCCTCTGTGCCGGGAACGCCGGGGTTGTATTTTTCCAAATGCTTGGCGATCAGCAGGGGCAGTCCCACCGCCTGGGCTTCCCGGATGACCATGCCCTGCCCTTCGTAGCGGCTGGTCATAGTAAAGGCGTCCATCTTGTCCAGATAGGGGAAGGGGTTGGACTGGTTGCCCAGCAGGGTCAGATGGGAACGAATACCCAGCTGATCGGCCTGGGACAGCAGCTTTTCCCGGTCGGGGCCGTCGCCTAAAATATACAGGTGCAGCTCCGGCCGGCGCCGGATAGCCTTGGCCAGCAGCTCCAGCAGGATGTCATAGCCCTTTTGGTGGCACAGCCGTCCCATGCTGCACAGATTGAACTGCGCGGGATCGGGGGCAAAGTCGATGGGCGCTTCAATTTTCCGGAAGATCTCCCCGGTGTCGATGTGGTTGGGGATGGGGATAATGGGCTTGTTCTGGATGCCGGAGGCGCGGCGGAAGCCGTCGATGATCCCCGGAGAGACCGCACAGAAGCCGTCGTAATATGGGAACTTGCCCTTGAAAAAATGCCACAGCAGGCGATATTTCGGCTCGTTGCGCAGCTTGATCTCCACATCGTTGTGGATCCACATCAGGCGCTTTTTCGCGCGCACGGTGGTGGCGCCGACGGCGCAGTCGCTGCGATAGCTGTTAAAGTCGATGGCAACATCATATGCGGTGTTTTCCACCGGTACGGGGCGGAAACGGCGCAGAAAGCCAAAGTACAGGAACCGCTCCGCAAAGCCATAGGGCTTTGTGGGGATGATTCGCAGGTTGGGATGCTGGGGCAAATCGAAAAAGCAGCCCTCCTGGAACAGATAGAGATCAACGGCGCAGCGCTCCCAGTCCAGATCGTTGAGCAGGTTTATTAGGGATTTCTGGATGCCGCCGACCTGCAGATCCGATTGGAAAATCGCAATTTTCTTCATAGACGAAAAATCCTCCCAAGTCTTGACCTTGCCCAGTCAAGCCTGTATAATAGCAATGTATGAAAAAGCGGAGTGCATCCGCCGGCTGCCTGTTTTTTGAGGCAGCCTGACTATATTATAATACTTCAATTCCCGCATATTTGCAACAGGGGAGCGCGGATTTCGTCTGCCAAAATATGCAGCGAAGCGGCGCAGTCAAAAGCAAGGAGCGTCTGTCCATGGCAAATACCCGCAGACAAGTGCATACCCACCGATCCGGGGTCGTGATCTGCGGTGCCTATGGCCATGGAAACGCCGGGGACGAGGCCATTTTGGAGGCCATTATCGCCTCCCTGCGGGAACTGGACGCCAATTTGCCCATCACGGTTTTATCCCGCACGCCGGAGCAAACGGCAAAGCGCCACGGTGTGCAGGCGGTACACAGCTTTGACCTCAAGGGCATGAAGCGCGCCCTGTCCGGCGCGCAGGTCTACCTCAACGGCGGCGGCAGCCTGATCCAGGATGTCACCAGCCGGCGCAGCCTGTGGTATTACCTTTATACTTTGCGAAAAGCAAAGCGGCTGGGCTGCCGGGTCATCATGTATGGCTGCGGTATCGGCCCGGTGACCCGGGGCATGGATGTTTCCTGGGTGCGCCGGGTGCTCAACAGCAGCGTGGACTGTATCACCCTCCGGGAGGAAAACTCCCTGGCGGAGCTGGATCGCTTCGGCGTGACAAAGCCTCGGCGTGTTCTCAGCGCCGACCCGGCGCTGCGGCTGCGTCCCGCACCGGCGGCGGAGGTGGAGCAGTGGATGACCCAAAAGGGCATGGATCCCAACGGAAAATACCTGTGCTTCTGTCTGCGCAGCTGGGAGGGCTTTGCCCAGCGCAGCGGGGTGTTTTCCGCCGCCGCGCGCTACGGTTGGGAGAAGTACGGCCTGACCCCGGTGTTTTTGTCCATCAACCGCCGCAGCGATGGCGACGCGGCCGATCTGGTCTGCCAGAGCCTGCGGGAACTGCCCCATTTCGTCCTGCGTGATCCGCCGGAGACCGGCGTGACCATGGGCTTGCTGTCCCGGATGGCGGCGCTGGTGTCCATGCGGCTGCACGGTCTGATTTTTGCCGCCGGGCAGGGAACGCCCCTGGTGGGCGTGAGCTATGACCCCAAGGTGGACGCCTTTCTGCAATATGTGGGGCAGCCCCGCTGCCTGGCGCTGGAGGATCTGGAGACTGAGCGCCTTTGCGCCATGATCGAGCAGGCGCTGCATGAGGATCCCGCCGCGCTACGGGCGCGGGCGCAAAGCCTGCGGGATGTGGAGCACCGGAATGTGGACTGTGTCCGACAAATGCTGGAGCAGGCGGAATGATCCATCATAACCAATAGGAATACAGAACATCAAAAAAGTCCGGGTTCGGGCTTTTTTGGCCATAAGGAATCATGGAGGAAGCCAGTGAAAGTTGTTTTTCTTGTCACCGGAAGCGGCCAGCGGCTGCAGGGCGTGCTGGATGCCTGGTGCTTTGGCAAGCTGCCCAACTGCGAGCCGGTGGTCATCGCCACGGATCCAACGGCCTATGCGCTGCGCCGCGCGGCGGCAGCCGGGGTGAAAAATTTTGTGGTGGAGCGCAGCCTGTATGACAGCGACGGAGCCTTTACCGCCGCGCTGACGGCCGGTCTGCTGGAGATCGGGGCGGAGCTGGTGGTGCTGGCCGATTACGACTGCCCGCTGGATGCCGGCTTTCTGCACACCTTTGCCAACCGGGTCATTGCGGTGTGGCCCAGCCTGCTGCCGGCCTATCCGCCCATGGAAACGGAGGACGAGCAGTCCCTGTACCGGGCCATGCTGGATCGCGGCGTGCGGGTCACCGGCGCAACGGTGTTTCTGGTCACAGAGCGCCCCGGCGAGGGGCCGATTTTGCTCCAGCGCCCGGTGGGCGTGCTGAGCGGGGACGATGTAAAAAGTCTGGCGCAGCGTGTGCTCACGGAGGGGGAGCAGCCCCTACTGACTCAGGCGGTGGCGTTGGCCTGCGCCGGCCGCTTCGCCCTGCGGGGCAATCAGGTGGAGATTCTGGAACCGCGGAACTGAAGCAGGCGGCCTGTTTTTAACGGCCTAAAAAAGCGAATTGTAATTGACAAAGCTATATTTTTGCTTTATCATGATATCAACACAACAACTGAATACTGCGAATTTTCCTGATATGTAACACTGTTTTTGTTGTTCGATCAACAACCGGAATGTGGTGCAAATCCACGCGAGTCGGTCACTGTGAAGCATTTGCCGGAAACCCAGGGCAAATGATAAGTCAGATACGGTAAAACAGGTCATAAATTTAGCCGAAACCTGAATTTTGTACCCGTCAGCAGCAATATCAGATCCAGCTGCATGGGTCTTCCTCTATTATACATTCAAAATTTCAGAAAGTGGCTTTCGGCCACTTTTTTTGTTTTTCAAAAGGCGCGCGCCTTTATGGTTTGCAAAGCAAACCATAAAAACTCTTGAAAACCGACGGGGACAGGATTTACGGAAAACAACCGCCGTTTGGCGCTTATATAGAAGAACGATCACACAAGGAGGAAAAACATGAGACAGAAAAAAATCAGCCGCAGCATTGCGCTGGTTCTGGTCGCCCTGATGCTGTTTTTCTGCCTGCCCTTAACGGGTCTGGCAGTGGAAACGGATTCTCCGGCAGACCAGGCGGCCAGCACAGCCGACAGCGAGGTGTCCGCAACAGCGGATGATGGCAGCTATGGCGGCATTTCCATGACCAAACCGAATGAAAGCGATGGGATCTATCAAATCGCTTCCGTAGAGAATCTGGCCTGGTATGCCAATGCCCTTACGGCAGACAGCACCCTGAGCGCCAAGCTGACCGCAGATCTGACATTTGCGGAGGGACAGACCTGGCAGCCGATCAACAAGCTGGACGGCACGCTGGACGGCGACGGCCACAAGATCAACAATCTGCAGATCACCGGCACCGCCAGTCTGGCACTGGTGAAAAATAACGCCGGTACCATCAAAAAACTGACGATCGCCAGCGGCTCTATCACGGCAAGCGGCAGCGGTGCAGCCGCTTTTGCCTGTCAAAACAGAGGCTTGATTTTCTGCTGCTTAAATGCGGCCAATGTGACAGCGGGCAGCAATGTCGGCGGCATTGTTGCCTCGCCGCAGTCAAAAAGCGCCATTGTCAACTGCGCCAACACCGGCAGCATCACCGCAACGCAGCAAAAGCAAGCCGGCGGTATCACCGGTGCAACAGGCAATGTCCCCCTTGCGCCCATTTACAACTGCTACAATACCGGGGATATTTCCGTTGGGGAAAAGGGTCAAATAGCCGGCGGTATCACATCCTACGCAGGCAATGGAGACATCGTCAACTGCTACACCACAGGTAATGTGAGCGGCGTCACTAAGGTCGGTGCGCTCATTGGCGATACATTCAATGCCAATTTGATTCCCGAGAAAATCAAAAATTCCTACTGCCTTGTAAGCGATACGGTGAACAAAGGCAAAAACGCCAGTGGCCGGGGAACAAACCTGGACGAGGCCACCATCAAGGACGAGGTCGGCATGAAAGCCCTGGCGGGAACGCTGGGCGAAGCCTATGCGGCAGACACGGACAACATCAACAATGGCTATCCTGTTCTGGCATGGCAGAACACGGGCGTCTACCCGGCCGCGGAGGGCGATGTTGTTGCCATGACAGCGGTCACCGTTGAAAACGGCACGATCACCATCACGCTGGACAGAGAACTGCAATATACCACTGTCAACGCGGCCGATGTGACGCTGCGCTACACGGTAAACGGCAAAGACGAAACGGCGGTCACCCCCAAAAAGCTTGACCAGGCCACCCAGGACGGCAAGACCGTTGTGACCGTTAGCTTTACAGCGATCGAGGCCTCCACAGCCGACCAGAACATCAATTTCACGGTTGGGTTCAAGGGCAAGCAGCTCTCCGGCGGCTTTACTATTGCGCAAAGCCCCGATTGGAAAGCATATGCCGAGGCCTGCACCAAGGGCGACGGCTCCGAAGCCGATCCCTATGAGATCAGTACAGCCGCGCAGCTGGCCTGGTATGCCAACCTGCTGAACGACAAGAACAACCAGACAAAGTGCGCAGTCCTGACCAAGGACATTGACCTTTCCGCCCATACATGGACCCCGATCGCCAGTTTGAAGGGTACCTTTAACGGCCAGGGTCATAAAATCACACACATTCGGATCTCCGAGGGCATAGTCGCGAATATCGGCTTTTTCAACAAAGTGCAATCCGGCGGTGTGGTGAAAAACCTGGTCGTTGCCGACAGCGATTGGGACTTTTCACAAAGAGCCGATAGAGTAAGCTATGTGGGCGGTCTGGCGTCCGCAGTGCAGTCCAACGCATATCTTTTGAACTGCGGCAGCTCTATCAATATTAAAGTGGATACCGCAAAGAACAGTCAAGAAATCGGTGGTCTGGCCGGAAGCGCCAGCAATAGTGCGGTTGTCAACTGCTATGCCACGGGTAATATTGTCGCAGCCAGAACCCAGCTTGGCGGCTTGATCGGTACTGTGACGAGGACTAAAGTCCGAAACTGCTACGCTACAGGTGATATTGTAAATACATCCACAGAATTTGGCGCGGTCTATACGACGCCCGAAACCGGAGGCCTGATCGGTGATATTTTTTACAGCGAAGTAACAAACTGCTACAGCTCCGGCAGTGTGCGGCTGCAAATGCCGGTCAATGTTATTGCGGTCGGCGGTGCGATCGGTCACATTGACCGATATGATCCCGTTTTGAAGAATGTGTTCTACCTCAAGACCGATACCATCAATACAGACCTCTTCGGCGTGGGGCAGAAAAAAACAGAGGATGGCGAATATCTCGTTTATAAAGAAGACTTTGCGGGAAGCGCGCCCTACAACGAAGCCCAGCTGAAAGCCGCGGCAAGCGTTCTCGGCGAGGCCTTTACTGCAAACGATAACGGCTATCCCAAGCTGGTTTGGGAGGAAAGCGCCTACCCTCAAAATTATGCCATTGACGAAAAAGAGGGGCTGGCCATCGCCTCCGTCAGCGCAACCAACGGCGCCGTTAAGGTCGTCATGAATAAAAAGCTGAGCTACCGCACCTTGGAGCAGGCGAACTTCCAGCTGAAAACGCAGCTGGACGGCGAGCCTGCCTTGCTGGATCAGAAGATCACCGGTATTGCCCAGGACGACAGCGGAGACACCACCGTGATCACGCTGTCCTTTGCCAAGTTTGAAGAAACAGCCTCTGCCCAGAACGGCAAGGTCGAGGTCTCCTATCTGGGCGGCGCCGGCGTTCAGGGTAACATGGACATTGCCGCCAGCGACCAATGGAGCGCCTATGCCGCGGATGCATTTGCAGGCGGCACCGGCACTGCCGAGGATCCCTATCGAATCGATACAGAGGCGCAGCTGGCCTATCTGGCACAGAGCGTTCTGAAAGGGGAGACCTATGCAGACAAATATTTTGTGCTGACAGAGGACCTGGATCTGGGTGGTAAGATCTGGACGCCCATCGGCATCTGGAAGCTGACCAACACCAACAAGCAAAAGCCCTTTGCCGGTACATTCGATGGCCAGGGACACAAAATTTTCAATCTGTACATCCCGCAAAGCACCCCCACCACGCCTCTCTTTGCAGAAAGCGTGGGCTTGTTCGGCGGCAACCAGGGTACGATCAAAAACCTCAGCATTAGCGGGTATACATTCGGTACCTATATGGGCAGCATAGCCGTGTATAACTACGGCACCATTGAAAACTGCCACAGCTCCGTGGACATGGAGTGCTATGTAGACGGTAAGGCTTACGGTACGGACGGATACAACGAAGTGGGCGGCATTTGCGGTCCCAACTACGGCGTTGTAAAAGACTGCACATACCGCGGCACGATCACGCAGACAAACACCTGGTCATATGCTAACTTCGGCGGCATTGCTTCTTGCTGCAAAGACAGCACCACCGAGTCCGCGATCATCAATTGCTATAACTATGGCACCATTTATGCCACCGGTGACACAGGCGGCATCACGGCCGTTGCTGCCAACAAAAACGGCTGCACTATTGAATACTGCTTCAACAGCGGTACCATTGTCAATTTGGGCGCTTCCACAGGCGGTATTATCGGCCAGACCCGGAACGATGCAAAAACCACGGTGAAAAATTGCTACAATATTGGCTCTCTGGAACGCCATCCCAAAGGCAATGTGGGCGATGTCAGAAGCGGTGCTTTGATCGGGAATGCCAATCCCTATAGAAGTACGATCACGGTGGAAAACTGCTACAATGCCGGCATGATGCGTTATGTAAACTGGAAAAATGGCGGCCTGTTCGGTGATGATAACGCCGCGGCAAGCAACTGCTATTATCTGGACAGCACCTATATTCAGGCCACACCCAACGGCAACGCGGCAGGCGCCGCCGTTCCGGAAAAGGAAATGAAGTCCGCGGCCTTTGCGGCAAAGCTGGGCGATGCCTTTGTGCAGGATACCAGCAATGTCAACAACGGCTATCCCATTTTGAAAGGCCAGCGTTCGGACGAGCTTACAGCAGCGCCCACAGGCCTGAAAGGGCAGACGGGCAAGATCACGGGTCTGAGCAAAGACAAGCTGTATGAATATCGTTCCTGCGCCGACAGAACGGCAAAGTACATTGCAGTGCCCGCCGGCAGCACGGAGATCAAGGGTCTGGAAAGCGATAACTACGAAGTGCGCTTTGCCCAGACCGAGGACAGCATTCCGTCCTGCAGCGTTACGGTCAATGTTCCCGGCAATATGTGCGGCTATGTGGACATTCCCGGCAGCGATGTCAACTACAGTGAAAACACCTATATCACCGCCGATCCTTACAACACGCCGTATGGCGCACAGCTTTCCTACCAGTGGAAGATCGGCGAAAAGGAAGACGGCTCCGATGCAGTCAACATCGAAGGCGCAACCAACCGCTATCTCCTGCTCACCGAAGATATGGCGGGAAAATATATTACAGCTGCAATTTCCGCCAAGGGCTACAAGGGTACCATCATGGCAACAAGAGTAGTGGAAAGAGCCTACGCCACTCTTGCGCCGCTGGGGCTGAGCGGTTTTGCGCCCACCACAGAAAACGGCACGGACGGCAGAATCCTTGGCCTGAAAGCGGACAGAAATTATGAATACTGCGTCAAGGACGCGGAGGAATACATTGCGGTGCCCGCCGGCAGCACAGAAATCACCGGCCTTGCCACAGGCACATATAATGTTCGTTATGCCGAGACGGCAGGGGTGCGCGCAAGCAGCCCCGCAGCCGTTGATGTTCCCGAATACAACGGCAATGTGAAGTACATCACAGGCAGCGTTAAGGTCGTTGGCGACGGCAGCGTCGGCAGCACGCTGAAAGCGGAAGTCACGGGTGCGCCCGAGGGCTGCACGCTGCAATATCAGTGGCAGTACAGAGGCAGCAGCGTCACGGATTCGGATATTGAGGGCGCCACGAACGCCGAGTACCAGCCCACAGTTGACCTTTTGAATGCAAAATCGGTTTGGGTAACGGTGACCGCAGAGGGCTACGCCGGCAAACTGGTGGCGGCGGTTCCCGCCATCACCAAAAAAGCAGCTCCGGCTGCACCTGCGGTGACCGCGGTGAACGAAACCGCCAAAGATGCCGACAACGGCAAGATCACAGGTCTGGATCCCGCGGTCAGCTATGAGTATAAGCTGGCGGACGCATTCAGCTACAACAAGGTTCCCGCCAACACGGAAGAAATCAGTAATTTGGCGCCCGGAACCTATCTGGTTCGCATTGTGGAGACGGAGGACACCTTGGCCTCCGAAACCGCAACGGCAGTGATCAAAGCCTTTGGCAGCACCGCAGGCGGCGGTGGCGGTGGCGGCGGTAGCGCCGTGGTAAGCAACAAGCCCCAGCTGACAGTTGGCGAGGGCGGCACCGCAAGCGCGGATGAAAAGGGCAATGTCACCATCAAGGCCAACGACGGCTATGTGGTAAAGGATGTAACGGTCAACGGCGTCTCCAAGGGCGCGGTCACCTCCCTGAGCGGCTTGACGGCCAAGGACAAGGTCGTTGTTACCTTTGAAAAGAAGCAAACGACCGTTGGCGGCTTTACCGACATCGCAGACCACTGGGGTAAGGACGCGATCCTCTTTACCGTGGAAAAGGGTCTGTTCAACGGTGTGACCGAAACGACATTTGAGCCGGACGGCAAAATGACAAGAGCAATGCTGGCGACGGTGCTTTACAGAATGGAAAATCAGCCCGAGGGCGCAGCCGCGGCTGGCTTTGTCGATGTGAAAGCAGACGCCTGGTACGCCGAGGGCGTCAACTGGGCGGCCGGCGCCAAGCTGGTAAACGGTGTTGGCGAAAACAAATTCGCGCCCGACGACAACATTTCCCGCGAGCAGCTGGCAGCCATGCTCTATCGTTATGCACAATTCAAAAAATATGATGTGAGCAAGCAGGGCGACCTTGCACAGTTCACCGATCATGCCAAGGTCGGCGATTGGGCAAAAGAAGCCATCGTCTGGGCAGTGGGCAGCGGTATCATCCAGGGCGACAACGGCAGCATTAACCCCCAGGGTGAAGCGACCAGAGCCGAAGTTGCAACCATGCTGCAGCGCTTTCTCAGCATCGATCAGAAGTAAGCCATACCTGAAAAAGCGTTTTCCCAAAGCTTTTTCAGCGGAAACCGCAGTTATCACGCTGCGGTTTCCGTGATATTTGCGAACACCGGCGGCCGGGTGCTTTGCGCGCAAAAACCGGCAAACGCCACCGGAGAATGTATAAAAAGCAAGCTGCAAATCCATGAAGGAGGAATTTCATGACATCGCAATTGCGCCAGCCCAAAGTATTGCGGGCGGCATTTTTGCTGCTCATACTGGCGGCGATCCTGGCCTGCCTTGGCTTCACAGCGCGGGCAGACAGCGAAACATATGATGTTACGGTAAAAACCGGCAATTTCACCACGGTTTTTTACGACCAGAACAACAAAGAGCTGACAGCGGAAAATCTGCCAAAGGACGGAAACTACACCTGCAAGCAGTTATCTCTGACTGACGGAAACTACACCTATAAATGCTATAATACCGAGGGGCAGAGCATCGGTAACGGCCAGCTTGTTGTGGACAAAGACCATCAATCCTTTGTTCTGCGCAATCTGGTGTTTCCCAACCCCACCAATAAAGACAAAATTGATTACTACATTACCCTGACGGGCAAAAACGACATCGTCTACGAGTGCGGCAAGAGCAAGCAATCCTTTGTAGTCCCCGCCTGCGGAGGAAGCGACAACTATCAATACGCGTTTATCCCTGCCGACAGCACATACTGGGGCAGCAATGGCGATGTTTGGGTGAACCCCTCTCCCACTGTCGACGGCTTCGGCAGTATGAACCTTTCCGACAGCGGCTCGTTTGTCGTTGCTAAAAAGATTTCTGTTAATGTAAAGGTTCCTCACGGCGCCGATATTATATTCTGCCACAGAGTAAAGTTCTACCGGCCTTTGGAATACATCGAGGGCAGTCTCCTGAGTGAGGGCGAAGAGTATGACACCTATAACTTCGTTTTGCCCAACGCTATGGTGCATTATGAAATTCATCAAGCCGGGAAAGTAAAGAAAGCCAGAACCATCCAGCCGAGCAAATATGCCGAGACGGAGCTGGTCATCGACGATTTGCAGGACAACCCCAAGCAGCAGAGGAAAGATATTTCGCAGGCCTTTTTCAATGCCAATGTGCTGACCAATGTCAACGACAGCAAATATTTGGAGCTGCAAACAGGCGAGACCTTTGAATTTTTCCTGCACAGAGACTGGCAGGCCATCAACTCCATCACAGGCAACTACTATGTTGACCCCGATTATCATTATGAGGTAGTGTGCGGCGATTCCGTTACTGTGGATGAAGAAGGGCTGGTACAGGCGGTCAAGCCTGGTATCAGCGTGATCAAAATCACCTATGACGCATTGGATTGGGAAAGCAGTGGCGGCGGCAGCATCGTTTACAGCGCCATCTGGGACGAAAATATCCCGCCGATCATTGTCAATGTTGATCCCGACAACTCCACAAAGATCACACCGCATATCAACCAGTCGGAATTTGACACGATTTATTACAACCGCACCCAAAACGGCCAAAAAGTGGACGACCACGCCGAATACACATTTACCCCCGAAGCCGATAAAGACATCCGTGTTCGCGTGCAAAACTTCCTGCGGGATGATTTTGAAAAAGACAGCGACTGGACAAGCTATGAGGCCAACGAGGACGGCAGCTTCACAGTGGATCTGTATGATGGGTATAACATCATCGAAATGAAAGCCGGCAGCTCGGTTCGGTACTTTGCAGTTCGTGCCTACGGTCTGGATGTCACAGTTTACGATAAAACCGTGAACATGAACACCGACAACCAGATCCGCCCCGGCGACACGGTGGAGATCAGCTTTGAGGGCTTGATGATGCCCCTGCCTAAGCTGGGAGCCATCTATAACCCCGGTTATCCGGCCGATATTTGGATACAATACGATCTGAACGGTATGCAGATGGACAGCACCCACACCCAATATGCCATCCGCAAAGTGAACACCATCACCTATACCGCAACCGAACCGGGAACCTTTACCCTGAAAGGCGGTAAAATTCACGGCTCAGTCATCGGTGAAAGCATGAAAGCACACCGTGTACTCACAAAGGGCGGCATGGCCACCTCTTACAACGGCGGCGACTCCGGTGTTTCCTTTAACGGGTACTTGTGCACGCTGCCGGATATCACCTTCACCGTGGCTGGCAAATCCGATGAAGACCAGCAGGCAAAATATGATTATACATCCTTGCGGTACCTGGACGGCGTGTCTCCCAAGCTTTCCCTGGACTCCGATACGATCACTTACAAAAAACTGGCAGACGGGGAGGAATTGCCCGGTAACCTGATTACAAGCCTAAAGTCTACCGACACCAATTTCCGCAGCCTGGTCTACAACATCATGCCGGAAAACGCCAATAATGTAAACCTGTATATGCGTTATTGGACGGAAAACTACCCCACGGCCAATGTCGGAGCCATGAAGATCGGGCAAGAGGGCAAAAGCAAACGGTTCAGCAAAAACGATGACATCACATATATTGAACTTGTCGTAAGCCCCAAGGATCCCGAAAAGGGCTATGCAAAATCCTATTGTATCCGCGTCTGCGACACGGGCAGCTCGTATTACGGCACAAAACCGTTTTTGGAAAAGCTGGAGATCGTGATACCGAACCCCGATGACTGCACGCCGATCAGCGGAAAGCTGTTTGCCGATCCTGTTTCCTACAAGGACGGAAACGACACAAAAACCCTGGATTTCGGCGTTGGCTTTATCGGAACGGAACAGAACTATTCCGCGACCGTGCCCAACAGTGTTTCTGAGATTCGCTTTTCCACCAAACCCATGACGGAGGGCGATCAGACAACAGAGGTCAGGGTCAATGGCGCCGTGGTTGGGACGGACAACATTTCTCAGGCGATCCAGCTCAAAGAGGGCTCCAATACCATCCAGATCCAGTGCGCCAAGGGCAGCGAGACCCTGACCTACACCGTTCGCGTGACCCGAGAGGCCGGCCCGCAGACCGTTAGCTTTACCAATGCGGACAGCGCCGCTGTCAATTACATCAAAAAAGCAGACGGCACAGGCAAGACGACCGTGGAGAACGGCTCCTGCGACCTCTATCCCGGCGACTATGTCTACTATGCCGAAAAGCAGGGCTATTACAGCCAGAAAATTCCCTTTACCGTAAGCGCCGGGCAGGAAAACACCGTTGCAGTACCGGATATGCAGGCCTTGCCGCAGCAAAGCGGAAAAGTCAATGTGATTTCCACAGCGGTCGATCATCTTTTGTGCAATATCAGCGATCTCCCCATACAAGCGGAGCCGGCCAATCTGGAAACCCAGCGCTATGTTGACTACAATTACGGCGGCTACACGGCTTTGCACGCCATAATTGACGCGTATTACAGCAGCGCAACACAAATTGATTTCACCTGCGTGGGCGGCGTTTTGACGCCGAAGGATAACAAGGTTCCCTCAGACTGCGGCGAAAATGCCGGTTGGGTATGCGAGGTGAACGGCAAAACCGTCGATCCTGCCGAGACGCTGGTATATGACGGAGACCAGATCGAGTATTATTACAATCCCGACTATCCGGATATGCAGCACGCCAAATGGCAGAGCACCGTAACGGAAGTGAAGGCAGGCGAAAAGGCGCAACTGACCTTGCTTGCAGTGCCGGTGAAAAACGACGGCTCTGCGGCAGTGGGCTGTGCCAACGCCAGGGTTTACATCAACGGCAAGGACAGCGGCAAAACCACGGACAGCAACGGCAGGGTGGAGCTGACCTTTACCGCTGCGGGGCAAAACACCATTACGGCGGTAAAAACCGATGCCCAAGGCAGAAATCTGCTGACCTACACCTACTGCACGGTCAAGGTCATCGGCAGCAGCCAGGGCGGCGGAGGCGACAGCGGAGACACCGCGACCATTACCGTGACTTTCCGCCTGATTGGCGACACGAAGCACACGGATATCACCGATCATGGGAAGTATGTCACATGGATCGCGACCAAGAAAGTCACGGTCGCAGCGCCCGCCACGGTGTATGATGTGTTCACGGCTGTCCTGGACAAGGCGGGGATGGAATATGTCGGCGCCGAAAACAACTATGTTTCCAAAATTCAGGCGCCGAGCAGTCTTGGCGGCTACTGGCTTGGCGAATTCACCAACGGGCAAAACAGTGGCTGGATGTACACCATAAACGGCGATCATCCCAACCTGGGCTTAAAAGAATACAAGCTGAAAGACCGCGATATTATCATTTGGCACTATGTTGACGACTACCAGAAAGAGACCTCCTACGAGGGCAGCATTCCGCAGTATCCCGACCGTTGGCTGGAAGCGGATGATGTCGATCCCTCCGGCACCACTGGCGGCGGAGGCGGTGGAGGCGGAACAACGGTTCCCGATCAGCCGACCAAGCCGGATACCCCCGACACGCCCGACAGGGACTATGAGATCTTCAAGGATGTAAACAATCGATTCTGGGCAGCGCAATATATCAATCCGCTGGCAAAAGCCAAAATCGTCAACGGCACCTCCGCCGATGAATTCTTGCCCGATGCGGATATTACAAGAGCGGAATTTGTCACGATCCTTGCCAGAATGAGCGGCGACACCTTGCCTGCCGCAGGCGAGAAATTCCGGGATGTGGCAGCAGACAGCTGGTATGCGCAAAGCGTGGCCTGGGCAGCAGAGAAGCAGATCACCAAGGGGCTGACGGAAACCACATTTGCCCCCGAAAACAAGATAACACGGCAGGAAATGGCGGTTATGCTGGTGCGTTATGCCGAATATAAAAAATACACGCTGCTGGAACAGAACGCGGCAGAAGCCTTTGCCGATCAAGAGGACATTGCCGATTGGGCAGTGGATTCTGTCCGCGCGATCCAAAAAGCCGGCATTATCAACGGCAAGGAAAACAAGCGCTTTGCCCCTGCAGAGAATGCAAGCCGCGCGGAATCCGCCAAAATGCTGTATCTGATCTGGCAGGGAATGCAGGCAGAACAAACAGAAAAATAAGCGGTTTTCCCGGTTCGCATTTGCGTCAGGAGGAAAGCGGCAAAAAAAGAATACGGCATAGCTTGCGTCCGACAGGCTATGCCGTTTTTTGCTGCAGCTCCCTGTAATCCGGGCAAATGTGGTTTTTTCAGATTGCCAAACGGCCCAAAAAGCGGTACAATGGAAAACATAGAACACAGCGCCTCGGCGGTATCTCCGGGGCAGAAGGAGTTTTCCCATGACCACCATCTATATGATCCGTCACGCCGAGGCGGAGGGCAATCTCTACCGCCGCTGCCAGGGGCAGTTTGACGCCTGCGTCACCGCGCGGGGTATGCAGCAGATCGACGCGCTGACCGAGCGCTTCCGCAATGTCCACCTGGACGCGCTGTATTCCAGCGACCTGCTGCGCACCCGCACCACAGCCGGCGCCATCACCCGCACCCATCCGGAACTGCAATTGCAGCTGGATCCCCGCCTGCGGGAGCTGCGTATGGGCGCCTGGGAGGATCAGCCCTGGGGCAATATGGAGCGGGATACGCCGGAGCTGGTCAAGTGCTTTTCCGCCGATCCGGAGCGTTGGATCGTGCCGGGGGCGGAGACCTTTGGACAGCTGGGCGACCGGATGTTGGATTGCGTAACGGAGCTGGCAAAACGCCATGACGGCCAGACCATCGCCGTGGTCAGCCATGGCATGGCCATCCGCACCCTGCTGTGCCGGCTGCTGGATATCCCCTCCCAGGAAACGCCCAGTATCCCCCACGGCGACAACACCTCCGTCCACATCCTCTCCTGGGATGGGGAAAAGCTGCATGTGGTTCGCTATAACGACAACAGCCATCTCCCCGCCGCGCTCAGCCCCTTTGCCCGGCAGAGCTGGTGGAAAAACATCAGCGGGGTGGACAGCTGCAACCTCAACTTCCGTCCGCTGGATCCCACGAAAGACGCACGGCAGTATCTGGACTTTTATGCGGACAGCTGGCGCTGCGCCCACGGCGATCTGTCCGGTTTTGCGGCGGAAAGCTATTGGGAAATGGCGCTGGAGGACGAGAAAAAGGACCCGGAGGCCATTCTCTTTGCCTGCATGGGCGCGGAGCCTGTGGGGCTGCTGCACCTGGATCCCCAGCGGGAAGCCCAGGCGGGCGTGGGCTGGATCAGCCTGTTTTACTTAACGGAAAAGCTCCGGGGCAAGGGCTTTGCCGTGCAGCTGCTGGGGCAGTGCCTTTCCACCTATCGCCGTCTGGGACGGAATAAGCTGGGGCTGTATGTGGCGGAGGAAAACACCGCCGCCCGGGCGTTTTATCAGCGCAACGGCTTTGTGGAGGTCGGGCAGGCGCCCGGCGCCTGCGGGACTCTGTACCGGATGGAACGGGATATGGCATGAAGGCAAACATTGTCCACCGTACCCTGCCGCCAAACCGGCGCATTCTGGTCATTTCCGATATCCACGGCAATCTGGAGTATTTCAACGGCCTGCTGGAAAAATGTGCCTTCAGCAAGGAGGATGTACTGATTCTGCTGGGGGACATTATGGAAAAGGGGCCGGACAGTCTCGGTACCCTGCACCGGGTCATGGAGCTGTGCCGCAGCCACACCGTCTGGCCGATGGCGGGCAACTGCGACTGCTGGCACCAGTGGCTGCTGGATGACAAGCCCTTTGTGCTGCCCCTGCAGGAATATATCCGCAAGGGACACCGAGGCTGGCAGCCGGGGCTGCTGCGGCAGATGTGCGATGCCATCGGCTATCTGCCGGAGGAGGACACTCCAAGCCGGGAGATCTATGACCGCATCGCCGCGGCTTTTCCGGAGGAGCTGGCCTTTATGGACGCCATGCCCCATGTGATCCGTACCCCGGACTATGACTTCGTTCACGGGGGGCTGCCGGAGGGCGAGCCGGAGACCTGGGACGGCTGGGCCTGCACGAAATATGATAATTTCCTCCGGCAGGGGCGAAAATTTGACAAATGGGTCATTGTGGGACACTGGCCGGTCATGCTCTATGGCGGGGACATCACCTGCGCCAATCCCATCATCGACCGGGAAAGCCGCATCATCTCCATTGACGGCGGCTGCGTGCTCAAGGACGACGGCCAGCTCAACGCGCTGGTCATCCCCCGGGCGGGCAGCGAGATCTTTTCCCACATCGCCTATGACCCCTTCCCAGTGCGCCGGGTGCTGCTGCCGCAAAAGGCCTCCCGCCGCAGCGCGTATATCCGCTATGGCGACAATCAGGTGCGGGTTTTGCAGCGGGGCGCGGAGTTTTCCCGCTGCCGCCACATCCGCACCGGATATGAGATGGATATCCTGACCAAATATCTGTACGGCGACGGGGCGGTTTGCTGGTGCAACGACTGCACGGATTACGAGCTGCCCCTGCGCCCCGGCGACCGGATCTCCATCGTGGAGGAGACCAGCCGGGGCTGGCTTTGTAAGCACCGGGGCATCAGCGGCTGGTACCGGGGCAGGATCGAATAGCCATGTCTGAAACAGAAGAAACAAGGAGACGCTCCTTTATGCAATATGAATCTTATCTTCCCACCTCCAAGGCGGAGCTGGAGGAACGGGGCTGGTGGTGGTATGACTTTCTGCTGGTCACCGGCGACGCCTATGTAGACCACCCCAGCTTCGGCGCGGCGGTGATCGGCCGACTGCTGGAGGCGGACGGCTTCCGTGTGGCGGTGCTGGCGCAGCCGGACTGGCACAGCGCCGATGCGTTCCGCGCCATGGGTCGCCCCAAGCTGGGCGTGCTGATCGGGGCGGGAAATCTGGACTCCATGGTCGCCCACTATACCGCGGCAAAAAAGCGCCGGAGCGAGGACTTTTATTCCCCCGGCAAGCAGGCGGGACGGCGGCCGGATCGCGCCTGCATCGTCTATGCCAACCGCGCCCGGGAGGCCTTTGGTCAGGAGGTACCCATCCTTCTGGGCGGACTGGAGGCCAGCCTGCGCCGCTTTGCCCACTATGATTACTGGGACGATACCGTTCGCCGGAGCATTCTCATCGACTCCGGCGCGGATCTGCTGATCTACGGCATGGCCGAACGCGCGGAGCGGGAGGTCTGCCGACGCCTGAAGAAAAAACGCCCCATGGAAGAGATGTCGGATATCCGGGGGATCTGCTACCTGACCCGCACGCCGGAGCAGGACTGCGGCTTTCCCTATGTCCAACTGCCCGATTTTTCAGAGGTGCAGAGCAGCAAACGGGACTATGCCGACGCCGCCCGCATCCAGTACGAGGAGCACGACCCCGTGCGGGGCAAGGCGCTGTGGCAGTGGCACGGCGACCGGTGCCTGGTCTGTAATCCGCCGGCCATGCCCCTGAACACCGCGGAACTGGACGCGGTGGCGGCGCTGCCCTTTACCCGGGAGCCGCATCCCATGTATGACAGCATGGGCGGCGTGCCGGCCATTGAGGAGGTGCGCTTTTCCGTTATCCATAACCGGGGCTGCTTCGGCGCCTGCAACTTCTGCGCGCTGGCGCTGCACCAGGGGCGTATGGTCACCTCCCGCAGCCATGAAAGCGTGATCGCGGAGGTGGAGCGCATGACCCATCATCCCCTGTGGAAGGGCTATGTCAGCGATGTGGGCGGCCCTACAGCCAACTTCCGGCGCAATTCCTGCAAGGAGCAGGCAAAGCACGGGATGTGTCCGAAAAAGCGATGTCTTGCCCCAACGGCCTGCCGGAATCTGGACGCCGACCACAGCGATTATCTCCGCCTGCTGCGGCGGCTGCGGGAGCTGCCGGGGGTGAAAAAGGTGTTCATCCGCTCCGGCATTCGCTTTGACTTCATGCTCCAGGACAAAAACGGCGAGTTCTTTGCGGAGCTGGTGCATCATCATATTTCCGGTCAGCTGAAGGTTGCGCCGGAGCACTGCATCAACAGCGTGCTGGACTTTATGGGCAAGCCCCATATTCAGGTATACGAGCAGTTCATGGAGAAATACCGGAAGCTGAATCAGCGCTATGCCAAGGAACAGTTTCTGGTACCCTATCTGATGAGCAGCCATCCCGGCTGCACCCTGCAGGACGCGGTGGATCTGGCCGTGTACCTCAACCGTCTGGGCAGACAGCCGGAGCAGGTGCAGGATTTTTATCCCACTCCCGGCACCCTGTCCACCTGTATGTACTATACGGAGCTGGATCCCCGCACGATGGAGCCGGTGTATGTGGCCAAAACACCACGGGAAAAGGCGCTCCAGCGGGCGCTGCTCCAATGGAAACGGCCGGACAGACGGCAAATGGTCATCGAAGCCCTGCGGGAAGCGGGACGCACCGACCTCATCGGCTTTGGCCGGGACTGTCTGGTGCGGCCGGACGGCAGCGCCGGCGGCTACCGAGGTAAAAATCCCAAGCCGCCCGGCCAGCGTAAAGCGGCGCAAAAGCCGGAGCCGCCCAGAAAGCCGGAAAAATCCGCTGCCCGGAAAAAAGCCGGCTGGGCAAAGGCAAAGCCCAAGACCAAGACCGGCGGGAAGAAAGGAAAACGCCCGTGAGCATCTGGATCAAGCTCTTGCTGGGGTATCTGCTGGCGATCAATGTGGCGGCGCTGGCCGCCTTTGGCGCGGACAAGTGGAAAGCCCGGCACAAGCGCCGCCGTATCCGGGAATCCACCCTTTTGCTGCTGGCGGTGCTTGGCGGCAGTCCCTGCGCCATTGCGGGAATGTTTTTGTTTCGGCACAAGACCCTGCACAAAAAGTTTCGCATCGGCCTGCCGCTGATCCTGATTGCCCAGCTGCTGGCGGTGGCGCTGCTGCTGTGGTGGTAATGCCGGGCGCGGTGCATAGTTTTTCGCACCTTGGGGGAGACTAGCTCCACAAAGGAGGCGAAAAAGTATGCGCGTATATGTCAATCAGGATTGCGTGGGCTGTGGTATGTGCCACGATGTCTGCCCGGAGGTGTTTTATATGACCGGCGCCGGAACTGCTGCCGCGGTGGAGGCGGATGTCCCCCCGGCGGAAATGGAAAACACCAAAGCCGCCATGGAGGGCTGTCCGGTAGACGCCATCCAGAAAAAGTAAAAAACCAAAAGCCGGAGCGCGTTCTCTTTTGCGGGAACACGCTCCGGCGATTTTATTTTTCCCGCATCAGAGTTCGCTGCATTCTTGTCGCGGATGGTAAACTATGATAAGATATGAGAAAAACAGACGCCAGGAAACCGGCGGAAAAGGCAGAATGGAGGAGTACAAATGAAGCTGCGGAAATTACGGGAGATCGAAGTGTCCCCTATTGGTATGGGGTGCATGGGGCTCAGCCACGGATACGGAGAGATACCCAGCCGGGAATACAGCATTGCAGCGATACAAAAGGCCTATGCGTTCGGCTGTACTTTTTTTGATACGGCCGAGGCCTATGGCCCGAACCTGCTGCCGGAAAATTTGGGACATAATGAAAAAATCGTCGGCGAGGCCGTGCACGCTTTCCGTAAGGATGTGGTATTGGCAACGAAACTGCATCTGGACACTCGCGAGGTGGCCGAAAACGGTTTGGAGACGGTGATTCGGACACACCTGAGCGCCTCCCTGCAGCGGCTGCAAACCGAGTATGCCGATCTGTATTACCTGCACCGTATCAACCCGGATATCCCGGTGGAGGAGGTAGCCGGGGTCATGGGAAAGCTCGTGCAGGACGGACAGATTCGCGGTTGGGGGCTGTCCCAGGTGGATGTGGATGTGATCGAGCGGGCAAACGCCGTCACGCCTTTGTCCGCAGTGCAGAATATTTATTCTATGGTAGAGCGGGGCGTTGAGGAGGCTGTTATTCCCTATTGCCTTGCCCATGATATCGGCGTGGTTCCCTTTTCTCCCATTGCCAGCGGATTTCTGTCCGGCAAGGTGACCGCAAGCACGGACTTTTCTCACAGCGACGATGTGCGGAAATATGTCCCGCAGCTGCGCCGGGAGAATCTGGCGGCCAATCAGCCGATTCTTGATCTGCTGGAGCGCTATGCGGAGCAGAAGCGGGCGACCAAGGCGCAGATCTCGCTGAGCTGGATGCTGCATAAGTATCCCAATGTGGTGCCGATCCCCGGCTCCAAAAATCAGGAGCGTATTCTGGAAAATCTGGGGGCTTGGAATGTCACACTGACACAGACGGAGTTCGCGGCGCTGGAAGCCGCCCTTGCCCGGATTCCCGTGCAGGGACATCGCGGCTTTGTGGAACAGCAGGGCAGCAGCATGAAAAACTGGGATCGCAAGTAGGCTGCTTTGCAGAAAAATAAGCATATTGAAAAAGACAGAGGTATTCTAATGGAAATTCGAGCATATCAGGAAAAGGACCTGCCGGAGATGATCCGGCTCTGGAACGCGGTAGTGGAGGAGGGCGTGGCCTTTCCCCAGGAGGAGCTGCTGGACGCGGAAAGCGGAAAAGCCTTTTTTGGCTCCCAGAGCCATTGCGGGGTGGCGGAAGAAAACGGCGCCCTCGTGGGGCTGTATATCCTCCATCCCAATTACAGCGGCCGGCTGGGACACATTTCCAACGCCAGCTACGCGGTGGACGCCGCCTGCCGGGGAAAGCACATCGGGCAGCAGCTGGTGCTGGACTGCCTTGCCCAGGCGAAGCAGCTGGGCTTTGGCATTTTACAGTTTAACGCCGTGGTGGAAAACAATCTTCCCGCCCGGCGGCTGTACGAAAAGCTGGGCTTTGTGCAGATCGGCACCGTCCCCAAGGGCTTTCGCATGAAGGACGGCTCGTTCCAGAATATCTGCCTGTATTATCACACATTGTAAGCGGCACGGCCGGACCGCATGAGGGATGCCTGTGACAGAAAAAGAAAAAATGCAAAAGCAAATGCTGTATGACGCCAATCACGATGCAGGATTCCCGTCGGAATCAGGGGCTGGAATACGCCTATCCCATCACGGTCGGGAGCAATGTCTGGATCGGCGCGGGCGTGCAGGTCATGCCGGGGGTGACGATCGGGGACAATGTCGTCATCGGCGGCGGGAGCGTCGTAGTAAAGGATATTCCCGGTTTGGCTCTCCCTTTGGGAGAGCTGTCGCCGCAGGCGACTGAGAGGGTTTTGCAGATAATCAAGCCCCCGGGTTCCTATGGCATGGTCATGGTTTGCCCTCTCCGTTTTCGCTGCGCTCAGCCACCTCTCCCAAGGGGAGAGGCAAGACTGTCAAAAGAGTCCTGGACTTTTTTGTCAAGCTGAGATAACATAAAACAACGCGGGAGAGGGTAGCTGAAATACCCTCTCCCGCGTTTGCGTTTTCTCAGGCGAGCAGCAGCAGCGGCACGCACACGGCGGCGATCACCGCGCCGATCACACTGACCACAGTGTAGATCTTTTTCGATTCCGGGTCGTTCTTTTCCTTGTGCAGGTAGAAAATGCCTGTGATCAGGATCACAATGCCAACGATCAGGCCGATAATTTTCAAAATCATGATTTCATCCTCCATTTCAGCAAAAATGCCGAGTTTGTGATCACCAGCACGGAGCCGGCGTTGTGTACCAGAGCGCCCACCACCGGGCTGAGTATTCCGATAATCGCCAGCACAATGGCCAGGAAGTTCAGCGCCAGGGAAAAGCTCATGTTGATCTTGATGGTGGTCATCATGCGCTTGGAAAGGGCGACCAGATGAGGCAGCTCCTTTACCTCGTCGTCCACAAGGGCAATGTCCGCGGCGTCCACCGCAATGTCGCTGCCGACGCCGCCCATGGCGATACCTACATCCGCCTTTTTCAGCGCGGGAGCGTCGTTGATGCCGTCGCCGATCATGCACACCGGCGTTCCCTCGGCCTGATACCGGTCGATGGCGGTCAGCTTATCCTCCGGCAGGCAGTTTGCCTGCACCTGGCTGATGTGCAGCTGCGCGGCGATGGCCTGGGCTGCGTTTTCGTGGTCGCCGGTCAGCAGCACCGGCTGAACGCCCAGCCGGGTCAGGGAAGCGATGGTGGCGGCGCTTTCCTTGCGCAGGGTGTCGGAAAGGGCGAGGAAGCCGGCAAAAGCGCCGTCCACCGCCACAAAGGTGACCGTGCAGCCCTGCTGGATGTACTGCTCCGCATCCGCAAGAGCGGGCAGGGGAACGCCCTGCTCCCGCAGCAGCTTGTCGTTGCCGGCAAGCACCTGCTTGCCCTCCACCCGGGCGCAGACGCCCCGGCCGGGGATCATCCGGAAGTCCTCCGCCGGCGCAGCGGAGGCGGGGATCTCTTTCCGGAAGCAGTTTACAATGGCCTTGCCCAGAGGGTGCTCCGAAAGCTGCTCCGCCGAGGCGGCCAGACGATAAATATCGTCCTGAGAGAGCGTGTCGGAATGGCTGGCAACGGCAACGACCTTCGGCGTGCCGTAGGTCAGGGTTCCGGTTTTGTCAAACGCGATGACCCCGGCCTTGGCCAGGCGCTCCAGCGCATCGCCCTCCCGCACCAGAAAGCCGTGCTTGGTGGCGTTGCCGATGGCGGCCATGATGGCGGTCGGCGTGGCCAGCACCAGAGCGCAGGGGCAGAACACGACCAGAATGGTGACCGCACGGATGATCTCTCCCGTGGCCAGCCAGGTCAGCGCTGCGGCGCTGAGGGCGATCACGACGATCCAGGTCGCCCAGCGATCGGCGATGCCCACGATCTTGGCCTTTCCGGCGTCCGCCGACTGCACCAGGCGGATCATCCGCTGGATGGAGCTGTCCGCACCGACCTTGGTCGCCTCCATTTCAAAAGCGCCGAACTGGTTGACCGTGCCGCTGAACACCTCGTCGCCCACGGTTTTGTCCACTGGCAGGGATTCGCCGGTCATGACGGCCTGGTTGATGGAGGTCTGGCCGGAGACGATCACGCCGTCCACCGGGACGCTTTCGCCGGGGAGAACACGGATGCGGTCGCCCACGGCGACCTGCTCGGCGGGGAGGATCTCTTCCTTGCCGTTTCGCAGCACCCGGGCGGTCTGCGGGGTCAGGTGTACCAGCTTTTCGATGCCGGCGCGGGCCTTGGCAACGGTCAGTTCCTCCAGCAGCGCGCCAAGCTGCATGATGACGGCAACTTCACCGGCGGCGAAGATCTCGCCAATGCAGATCGAGGCGATCAGCGCCAGCGATACCAGCACATCCGCTTTGATATCAAAGGCCGTGACCAGACCGATTACCGCTTCCAGAATGATGGGCAGACCGCAGAGAATAATGGCGATCCAGGCCAGGTCAAAGGGGAATGGCTGTACCTTGAGCAAGCTGCAAATAACGGAAATACCGGAGATGACAAGGCAGATAATGTCTTTTTTGATCCCGCCCATCTCCAGCAGATGCTCTAACTTTTCCAGGGCTTTCATGGCTAGGGGACTCCTTTCTATACCATAGGGGGTATGCGTATATTATACATATGGGGGTATAGGTTGTCAAGGAGCAAAATAAAAAAACCAGCCATATTTTTTGGCTGGTTTCGTGTATCAAATAGAAGAAAATTTACTGCATATTGGCAAAGCGCTCCACGGCTTTGGTAAAGCTCTCCAGCGTCTTTTCCATGTCTCCGTGCTCGATGCCGTCTCGGACACAGTGCTGGATATGTCCCTCCAGAACCACCTTTCCGCATCCGTTCAGCGCGGATTTTGCGGCGCTGATCTGGGAGAGTACATCTTCACAGGGGACATCCTCGTCGATCATACGGTCAATGGCCTGCACCTGTCCGATGATTTTTTTCAGTCTGCGGTGTAAATTTTCTGCATCCATGCATTGCTTCATGGTTCTGACCTCCTCATATACCATTCGGGGTATGAGTATTATAGTGGAAAAGCAAAACATTGTCAATTGCGATCCCGGCGGAAACGCAAAAAACGCCGGGGGCGCTTTTTGCAAAGCGGCTTCCACGGCGTTTTTGTGCAAATATGGGTTTGACTTAGGCCACAACGGGAGCCTCGCTGGGCTCGGCGACCACGATGGCGGGCGCGGTGGTCTCCGGCGCGGGGGTGGTGGAGGTCACCGGGGCGGTGTTTGCGGGGGTGGGGTTCGCGGTCTGGGTGGTGGTCTTGCTGCTGCAGCCGGCGCACAGAACGGCGATCATGCCCACAGCGGCGATAGCACAAACGATCTTCTTCATGATAGTTCTCTCCTTGTTCTCTTTCTCTTTTGCGCGGGAAATTTTAGCGCTGTGGCAGATTATAATACGGTCTGGGAGAGAAATCAAGCGTTTTTTAATATTTTTGTAATAAGTTTGCAACATAACTGCAAACTACCGGGCAGACAGCCGGGCTTACAGCACCTTGGACAGGAAGGTCTTCAGCCGCTCGCACTGGGGGTCGCCGAAAATCTTTTCCGGATGTCCCTGCTCCATGATATGGCCGCCATCCATAAACAGCACCCGGTCGCCCATCTCCCGGGCAAAGCCCATTTCGTGGGTGACGACCGCCATGGTCATGCCGTCGTTGGCCAGGTCTTTCATCACATCCAGCACCTCGCCGACCATTTCCGGATCCAGGGCGGAGGTGGGCTCGTCGAAGAGCATGACCACCGGCTTCATGGCCAGGGCGCGGACAATGGCGATGCGCTGCTTCTGGCCGCCGGAAAGCTGGGCGGGATAGGCGTCGGCCTTGTCGAACAGTCCCACCCGGCGCAGCAGATCGCTTGCGGTCTCGTCGGCCTCGTCTTGCTTCATCAGGCCGGTCTGCACCGGCGCCAGTGTGATGTTTTTCCGCACGGAGAGGTTGGGAAACAGGTTAAAATGCTGAAACACCATGCCCAGCTTTTGCCGCACCTGGTCGATGTTGCATTTGGGGTCGGTGATGTTGGTGTTCTGGAACCAGATCTCCCCGGAGGTGGGGGTCTCCAGCAGGTTCAGGCAGCGCAGAAATGTGGATTTTCCGCTGCCGGAGGGGCCGATGATCACGACCTTTTCGCCGGGGCAGATGTGCTCGGAGATATCGTCGAGCACCACATGACTGCCGAAAGCCTTGGTCAGATGTTTAACGTCGATCACTTTTTTGCAGTCTCCTTTCCAGCTTGCCCTGCAGCGCGGAGAAGATCAACACCATTACCAGATAAATCGCGGCGGTGCCCAGCAGGGGATACATAGCCTCGTAAGTACGGTTCATGATGCCCTGGGCGGCATACAGCAGCTCCTTGCCGCCGATGACCGTGATCAGGGAGGTATCCTTCAGCAGGATGATAAATTCGTTGGCCAGGGCGGGCAGAATGGCCTTGAAGGCCTGGGGGATGATGATAAAGCGCATGGTGGCAAAGTAGTTCAGACCCAGACTGCGCCCGGCTTCCATCTGGCCGGAGTCCACGCTCATCAGGCCGCCGCGGATGATCTCCGATACATACGCGCCGGAGTTGATGCCCAGAGTCAGCGCACCTACCAGCGTGAAATTACGGCTGCTGGCAAAGACAACCAGCGCCATGATCATCAGCTGTACCATGACGGGCGTGCCGCGGATCACGGTCACATACACCCGGCAAATAACGCTGATCACACCGAGCAGCGGGTTCTTGTGGCCGGGGCGCTGCTGGGCATGGGCCGTGCGGATCATGGCGACCACAACGCCCAAAACGATACCCAGCGCCAAGGCCAGCAGCGTGACCAGCAGGGTCGTGCCCACGCCTTTGATGTACTGCTGCCAGCGGTCGGCATAGATAAATGCCTGATAGAACTTGACAAAAATATCCTGCCCCACGGAAAGCGCTTCTCCGCTGCGGGCAAGGCTGGTCAGCTCCTCAAAATGGAGAGCCAGGGACATAAAATTTCACCTCTCTGTACAATTGCGTGCCGTACGCCTTTCCGAGATCGCCGGTACGGAACATAGATATTTATTATACAGGAAACAGCCGGAAGAATCAAGACGGGAATGCATATACCCGGGCGGAATTTGAAAAAATATGCAAAAACGAAGTCGTTCTCAAAAAAACTGACTCCGTTTTGCTGTTCCGTTGTGATATTTTTTCTATCTGTCGTAAAAATACAGCTCGCACTTGATCATGCCGTTATACAGCTTACGCTTTTTTGCCGCCTCTCTGCCATAGCAGCGCTCAAACTCCGGATGAGAGCTGAGCAACAGCAGCTGCCAGTTTTTGGCGCTGCGCATGGCCGCGCCGAATTCCCGGTACAGCTGCTCGCACTCGTCCCGTTCCAGCAGGCGCTCCCCGTAGGGGGGATTGGTCACGATGCTGCCCTTTTCCGTGGAACGGCCAAAGGCGCAGGCATCGGCAACGGCAAAGGAGATGCAGTCCTCCACTCCGGCGCGTGCCGCGTTTTTCTCCGCGATCTCAATGGCCTTGGGGTCGATGTCGGAGGCAAAAATGCGGTAATCTCCGTGGAACTCCCGATCCCGCGCCTCCTCTCTGGCCCGCTGCCAGATGTTTCCCGGCAGGCTTTCCCAGGCCATGGCGGCGAAGTCTCGCCGGATGCCGGGGGCGCGGTTTTTGGCCAGGAGCGCCGCCTCGATGGCGATGGTGCCGCTGCCGCAAAAGGGGTCTGCAAAGTCCTCCTTGCCCCGGAAGCGCGCCAGCTCCACCATGGCCGCCGCCAGCGTTTCCCGCAGGGGCGCCTGGAGGTGCGCCGGGCGATAGCCCCGCTTGTGCAGTCCCGCGCCGGAGGAATCCAGATACAGGGTCGCGGTGTCTTTCATGATGGAAAACTGGATCTGGTACAGGCTGCCGGTCTCCGGCAGGCGGTGCAGGCCGTACTTTGCCCCCAGACGGGTGGCCACGGCCTTTTTGATGATCTTCTGGCAGTCCGGCACCGAGTGCAGCGTACTGCCCAGGCTGTGCCCTTTCACGGGGAATTTGCCGTCCCGGGGGATCAGCATTTCCCAGGGCAGAGCCTTGACGCCCTCGAACAAGGCGTCAAAGCTGGCGGCGGGAAAGCTGCCCAGCTCCACCAGCACCCGCTCGCCAAAGCGCAGGCAGATGTTGGCCTTGGCCAGGGCGGCGGCGTCGCCGGAAAAGCCGACGCGGCCGTTTTCCGCGCGTACCTGCGCCATGCCCATGCGCTTGAGTTCCTTGGAAACCAGTCCCTCCAGCCCGAACAGGCAGGGGACGGTGTATTGTAAATTCATACTTTTCTCCTTTTATTCCGATGCACCTGTCTGGTGCAGACTGCGGCAGGAAAAGACGATCACCTGACGCTCCCGGGCGATCTGCTCCAGCAGTCCCAGCGCCAGCGCCGTGCGCGCCTCGTCATAGTTGACCAGAACATCGTCTAGCACCAGCGGGCAGGCGCCGCGATCCTCAAGCGCCAGCTGGCACACCGCCAGCCGCAGCGCCAGATACATCTGATCCAGCGCCCCGGCGCTGAGAAAGCCGCTTTCCCGCCGGGAAAGCTCACCCTCCTGCTGCACGGTGGCGCGGAACTTGCGATCCAGCTGCACATCGGCGTATTTTCCGCCGGTCAGCGCCGCGAAGTATTCTCCCGCCAGCTTGCCCAGCTTGGGGGAAATGCGGCTTTGCAGCTCGCCGTTTGCCTCCCGCAGCGTTTCGATGGCAAGGCCGATGGCGTCATATTCCGCTGTCAGCTGCTCCAGACGGCTGCGTAGCTGCTCCCGGTGGGAGCCATAGACCAGCGGGTCACCCAGGGCTTCCACCTGGCCGGTCTGCCGGGCGCAGTCCTCCCGGGCGCGGGCAATGGCGCTGTCGATCCGCGCAAGCTCCCGGGTCAGCAGCGCCGCCTGGCTGCTGCCGGAGTGGAAGTCCAGCGCCTGCAGCACCGCCGCATCATCGTCCTGCTGCTCCCGGCGCAGCGCTGCCAGCAGCTTTTCTGTTTTCTGTTTTTCCCACTCCCAGTGGCGCAGCTCGTCCGCGGCGGCGGCGTAGTTCTCTACCGCCGTGCGCAGCTCTTCCGGATGGGTCACGCCGTAATCCAGCAGGATCTTTTTCCGGGCGCTGCTTGCGTGGCGGACGATGTGCTCCAGCCGCTTCATCCGGCCGGCATACCAGACCCCGGCCAATGCACTGACGCAGGCCGGGATAAACCAGATCCAACGGTGGCTGAAAATGCCCAAAATCGCCAGCACGGCCGCCAGCGCCGCCAGCGCCGCCACCGGGTAATAGTTTACTTTTCTGGCCGCGTCCCGTTCCAGCACGGCGCAGCGGCGGCAGACGGTGTCTGCTTGGTCTCGCAGGGTGTCCGGATCTCGTCCCACAAAGGGGTTGGAGGCCAGCGCAAGCTGCGCCCGCTCCAGGGCGGCGGCCGCGTCCCGATCCGCCTGCTCCGCCTGGCGAAGCCGGCCTTTGTCCTGCCGAAGCCGGTGCAGCGCAGCCCGGCGCTCCTCTGCCCGCGCCTGCTCCAGCCGGGGGATCAGATCCTGCCGGCGCAGCTCCAGCCCCCGCACCAGGTCTTCCTCCCGGCGGCGGCCGCTGTCCTCCTGCTCCAGGCGCTCCAGCATATCCTCCACTTCCCGCAGCTGTCCTTCGCACTGGGGGATGCTGCCTTTTTTGTTGTAGCAGCGCTTTCTCTGCCAGCTGCGCAGGGCGGCATCCGCCTCGGAGTAGGAAACGCCGTCCTCCTCGCCGGTGGTGGCCAGGGCGCTGATCCGCTTTTCGATCTCCGGGTCCGCGCTCACGGCCAGCTTACCCTGGCCGACAAAGGCGCTGCGTTCGAACACCGCCCGGCTCACACCGGTGAGCGTTTCGCCGACATTTTCCCCCGTCAGCCCCGGCACCGGCTCGTTGGTACCGGTGTACACTGCGGAAAACTCCCGCATGGGGGCGTTGGGGCTGCGGGTGCCGCGCAGCAGGGTGATGGCCTTGTCCTGCCAGAGCAGATCCATCTCCCCGGCCATGGGCGCGCCCGACCAGGGGGCATAGCGCAGCTTGTCCGGCTTGACGCCGTTTTTCTCCCGGGCGGCGCTGTCCACGCCGTACAGCATGGCCTTGATAAAGGCGCACCAGGTGGTTTTTCCGCTTTCGTTGGGGGCGTCAATGAGATTCAGCCCCTCCTGAAACCGCAGCTCCCGGTCGTTGAGCACGCCGAAGCTGGCGCGCAGTCGCAAGATCTTCATGGGCGCAGCTCCTCTCCGCCGTCCAGCGCCGCCAGTCCCCAGCGCACGGCCTGCATGATCTGCTCCCGCTGGGCGTCGGACTCCGCCCGGTCATAGGCCAGGCGCAGCTTACGCAGGAACATGCCCCGCAGGCTGTCCGTTTCCGCCAGCTCCCAAAGCTCCCGCCGGGGGCGGGTCTCATCCCGCAGCTCCAGGGCAAAGCAAAGCCCCTGTAGCGCGGTGGTCAGGCCGGACAGGTTCGGCGGAAAGGCGCTCTCGCCGGTCAGGTAGACCCGCCAGATGTCCCCGGCGCCGCCGGTGTGCAGCAGCTGGTTGAGCATACCGGCCACATCGCCGGCGTCGGTGATGTCCAGCCTTTCCCGGTGGTACTGCCGGCCGCCCAGGGGGCAAAAGCGCAGCTGCACGAGGCCGTCCTCCTCCATGGTGCCCAGGTACACGCCCTTTTCGCCGCACTCGTCAAAGCCCCGCCCCTCCGGGCAGCCCGGCCAGGCATAAAAGGTATTGCCCGCCCGGCGCAGGCCGCTGGCGCTGTGGATGTGTCCCAAGGCCAGATAGTCCAGGCCGGAAGCGGCGATCTGGGCTTCCGTGATGGGGTTATAGGGGCTGTTGGGGTTCAGGTCGCCGTGGAGCACCATCAGTTCCCGCTGCCGGGGCTGGCGGCGGATGGAGAAATCCTGTAATATCCCGGCGCTTTCCCGCTCCCGGAACGCCGCGCCCCAAACGCGCACCCCCAGCTCCGGCACGGTGATGGCCTCCGGAACCGGCTCGGTAAATAAATGCACATTCTCCGGCAGATTCAGCCGCCGCCAGGGGCTGCGTCCGCCGTACCAGTCGTGATTGCCCGGGGCGATAAACACCCGGCAGTCACAGGCGGTAAAGCACTGCTCCAGACTGTAAATGGTCTCCCGATAGGCGCAGGCGCTGTCCAGCAGATCGCCGGACAGCAGGATCAGGTGTACCTTTTCCCGCGCCGCCAATGCCGCCAGCTGCTCCAGCAGGCGGCGCTGTTCCTGCCGCCGCTGGGCTGCCTGCTGGTCGTTCAGTCCCTGAAAGGGGGAATCCAGATGTAGATCCGCTGTATGCAAAAAGCGTAATTTCATCGTGATCGTATATCCTCCGGCGCCGCCACAGGCGGCGCAGCTCTGTCTCTACTACATTATACATTTTATATGTTATATGGGGAACGATTGCCTGTGCCCTGTGGTTTATTCCAGCCGCAGTCCCTCCGCCCGGAGGCACCGGCCGGTTTCCGTATCGATGGAAAACAGGCAGCACTCCATTTTCTGTGCCCCCTCCGCCGGTTCATAGCGCCGGGGCGGATCGCCCAGAAATTTGTTCACGGACTGCACCGGGTCAATGCCCAGCACGGAATCCACCGGCCCGGTCATGCCCAGATCGGTGATATAGCCCGTGCCGTTGGGCAGCACGCCCCAGTCCGAGGTCTGCACATGGGTATGGGTCCCCCAAACGGCGCTGGCGCGGCCGTCCAGATAATAGCCCATGGCGCGTTTTTCGCTGGTGGCCTCCGCGTGGAAATCCACCAGTAGGATCTTTGTCTCCTGCAGCGCCTGCTCTGCCAGGACATCCGCTACAACAAAGGGGTTGTCCGTGTTGCTGTCCAGGGTAAAGCGCCCCAGCAGATTCAATACTGCCACCTTGCCAAAGGGCGTTTCGTAAATACCCAGCCCCCGGCCGGGGCACTGGGGGGCATAGTTTGCCGGCCGCAGCGCCCGGGCGGTCTTGTTCAGATAGGGCTGCAGCTCCCAGCGGATCCAGGTGTGGTTGCCCAGGGTGATCACATCCGCCCCGGCGGCGAACATGGCGTCCATCTGCTTTGGCGTAACGCCGACCACATTGGCGTTTTCCCCGTTGACCACGGTGAACGCGATGTTTTTCTCCCGCTTGAGCTTTGGCAGGCGCGCGGCTAAAAAGTCCATGCCGTTCTGGCCGCAGACATCGCCCACCGCAAGAATATTTACCAGCATATGATCCCTCCTGTTTCCGCTGTTTTTTGAATAATTTTTCAATATAGCAGTATAGCATATTCCCCCGTTTCCTGCAAGGGTGGAAAAGACCCGCTTCTTTGTGATATGATGAAACCGATACATTCTTTTGTAAGTACGATTTTACGATTCAAGGAGGTGGGCATATGCTGCGGCTGATCACCGGGCTTCCCGGCACGGGCAAGACCGATCACATCCTGACCGAGCTGCGGGAGCGCGTTCTTGCCCGGCAGCCGGGGGCGATCCTCATTGTGCCGGAGCAATACAGCCACGAGGCGGAGCGGGATCTGTGCCGGGTCTGCGGGGACAGCGCCGCGCTGTATGCGGAGGTGCTGAGCTTTTCCCGGCTGGCCGGGCGGGGAGAGCTTGCCGCCGGAAAGCCCACGGGACGCCTGCTGGACGCCGGCGGGCGGCTGCTTTGCATGACGCTGGCGCTGGACACGGTCGGCTCCCGCCTGCAGGTGTTTGGGGATGCCCGCCGCCGCGCCAGCCTGCAAAAGCGGCTGCTGGACACGGTGGATATGCTCAAAAGCGCCTGCATTACGCCGGAGGCGTTGGAGCAGGTTTCCGGGCAGTGCCACCCCGCCCTGGGAGAAAAGCTGCGGGATCTTGCCCTGATCCTTGCCGCCTACAACGCCGTGGTGGCAAACGGCTGGGCAGACCCCACCGACCGGCTGCAGCGCTTGGCGGAGCAGATTTCCGACGGGCGCTTTCTGCCGGAGGGGCCGGTTTATGTAGACGGATTTACCGACTTCACCCGGCAGGAGCTGGAGGTGCTGCACGCCATGCTCCGCCGGGGCGTGGAGCTGTGCCTGTGCCTGACCTGTGATACCGACCCGGAAAGCGAGGTCTACGCCGTGACCCAAACGACCCTGCGTCTGCTGCAGCGCATGGCGCAGCAGGCCGGGGTTCAAACGGAGCTTAGCTATCGGGAAAGCCCGGTGCGCCATCGCCCCGCCGCGCTGGAATTTCTCAGCCGGAATCTGTTTACCTACACCGTCGCCCACTGTCCGGATCCGGAGCAGGCAGTGACCCTGCTGCGGGCCGACAGCCTGGCCGGGGAGTGCGAGCTGTGCGCCGCCCAGGTGCTGGAGCTGGTGCAGCGCACCGGCTGCCGCTGGCGGGATGTGGTCGTTGCCGTCCGGGGCTTTGAGGACTACCGCCCGGCGTTGGAAAATGCCTTTGCCCTGTACGGCATTCCCCTGTACACCGCCCGGCGCAGCGCTTTGCGCCGCAAAAACCCCTGTGCCCTGATTGACCTAGCCTATGCCATTTTGGAGGGCGGCTGGGACGGGGCGGATGTGACCGCCTATCTTCGCACCGGGCTGCTGGGGCTGACGGAGGAGGAGACCGACACCCTGGAAAATTACATTTTCCTCTGGCGGCTGCGGGGACATGCCTGGACAGGGGAAACGCCCTGGAGCCTGCACCCGGCGGGGCAGGGCAAGGAATACACCCCCGAAACGGAACAGCAATTGCAGCAGCTGCAGCAGCTGCGCCAGCAGGTGGCCGCGCCGCTTTTGCAGCTTGCCCGGCGCAGCCAGGGCGAGACCACGGCGCTGGAGCAGGTGCAGGCGCTGGCGGATTTTCTGGAGGAATTGCAGCTTTCCCAGCGTCTGGCCGAGCGCGCCGCCCTGCTGGAGGCGCGGGGAGAAACGCTGCTGGCTGCGGAATACAGCCAGGTCTGGGATATTCTGGTGGCCTGTCTGGAGCAGTGTGCGGATATCCTGGGCGAAACGCCCCTGAACCGGACGCAGTTCATCCGCCTTTGGCAGGTGGCGCTGGCGCAGTATGACATCGGTACCATCCCGGTGGCGCTGGATCGGGTCACCGCCGGGGACATGGATCGGGTGCGTCGGCGGCGGGTGCGTCATCTGTTCGTGCTGGGCTGCACGGACAGCCGACTGCCCCGGGTCGAGGAAAACAGCGGCCTGTTCAGCGATGAGGAGCGGGAGCAGCTGCTGGCGCTGGAGCTGTATCTGGGCAGCGGCGGCGAGGATCTGTTCCGGGAGCTGAACCTGATCTCCCAGTGCCTGAGCCTGCCAAGCGAAAGCCTGCATTTGCTCTATTCCCCCGGAACGGAGGGGGAGGACGCGGGCTTTGTGCTGGGCAGCATCGCCCGGATGCTGCAAAAGTCCATTCTCCGTCCCAGCCTGGAGGCGGGACGGCTGCTGGCGCCGGAGCCTGCTATGCTGCTGGCGGCAAAGGAGGCCGCCGGCCGGGGAAGCCCCGCGGCCAAAGCCGCCTCCCGCTGGCTGGAGCAGGCTGGAAAGGGCGCGGCGCTGCGGCGGCTGCAAAGCGCAGCCTGCATGGGACGGGGCGAGCTGTCCCCGGCGGCGGTGCGCCAGCTATATGGCTCCCGCATCCGCCTGACCGCCAGCCGCGCCGACCGGCTGGCCGGGTGCAAGTTCAGCTATTTCATGCAATACGGCCTGAAGGCAAAGCCCCGCAAGCCGGCGGATTTTGCCGCGCCGGAGCTGGGCAATTTCATGCACTATGTACTGGAGCGCGTGGCGCGGCAGGCGCGGGAGATGGGCGGCTTTTCCGCCCTGCGCCGGGAGAATACGGACGCGCTGACCGCCCGCTTTGTGCGGCAGTTCGTGCAGGAGGAGCTCAACGACTTCCGGGAGCGCTCCCCCCGTTTTGTCTACCTGTTCCGGCGGCTGACCCGCATGGTGCAGCAGGTGGTCAACGACATGGCGGAGGAGCTGCGCCATTCCGCCTTCGCCCCGCTGGATTTTGAACTGCGCTTTGACACCCAGAACGGCGACCTGCCCGCCGTGGACATCGGCGACGAGGTCTTTATGGTAGGCGCGGTGGACCGGGTGGACGGCTGGCTCCACGAGGGGCGGCTGTACCTCCGGGTGGTGGACTACAAAACCGGCCAGCGCAGCTTTTCCCTTTCCGATGTCTGTCAGGGTGTGGGGCTGCAAATGCTGCTGTATCTCTTTGCGCTGGAGGAGCTTGGTCCCCGGCGCTATGGGCACCCGGTCGCCCCGGCCGGGGCGCTGTATATCCCAGCGCGGGACATTACCCTGCAAACCGATCGCCGCCTGCAGCCGGAAAATGTGGAGGCAGAGCGGCAAAAAGCCCTGCGCCGCAGCGGCCTGCTGCTGGAGGACAAGGCTGTACTGACGGCCATGGAGCAAAGCGATGCCCCGGCCTTTATCCCCATCAAATACAACAAGGCCGGCGACCCCAGCGGCGATGCCCTCGCCACGGCGGAGCAGTTCGGCGTACTGGGACGGCACATCCGCCGGTGTCTGGCCGACATGGCCGCCCAGCTGCGCAGCGGCGCGATCCAGGCAGACCCCTATTACCGCTCCGCAACGGAGAATGTCTGCGTGTTCTGTGATTACTGCGAGGCCTGCCATTTTGACGAGGAGACCGACCGCCGCAGATATCAGATCACCTATAAAAAAGATGCTGCCTGGGATATCATCCGGGGAAAGGAGGAGACACGCTAATGGCATTTTCACCCACGCCGGCACAAGAGCAGGCAATCACAAAACGCGGCAAGGCCATTCTGGTCTCCGCCGCGGCCGGCTCCGGCAAGACCCGCGTGCTGACGGAGCGTCTGGCTCATTGGGTCACCGACCCGGAAAATCCCCAGGACATCGACCGCTTTCTGGTCATCACCTACACCCGCGCCGCCGCGGCGGAGCTGCGGGGACGCATCCTGCGCAGTTTGGGTGAGCTTGCTGCCGCCCATCCCGGCGATCCGCGCCTGCGCCGCCAGAGTACCCTCTGCTGCCGGGCGCATATCGAGACCATCCACAGCTTTTGCGCCGGGCTGCTGCGGGAAAACTGCCATGCGCTGGGGCTTGCTCCGGATTTTCAGGTGGCGGAGGAGACCCGCGTTGCCGCCATTCGGGAGCGGGTGCTGGACGCCTGCCTGGAGGATATTTACCCCCAGCTGGAGCAGCAGCCCGCCCTGCAGGCGCTGGTGGATACCGTTGGCGCGGGGCGGGATGACAAGCGCCTGCGCCGCCTGCTGCTGCAGCTGCACACCCAGATGCAGAGCCACCCCGACCCGCTGGCCTGGGCGGAGGCGCAAAAATCCGCCCTGTACGCGGAAGACGCCGCCGATGCCGGGCAGACCGTTTGGGGGCAGGAGCTGCTGGAAAACGCCGCTCTCCTGACAAAGCACTGGGCGGCGGCCATGGATCGCGCGCTGGAGTGGCTGCACACTGGGGAGGTCACGGCCTATCTGGACAGCTACACCCAGACGGCGGACGCCGTCCACGCCCTGCACCGGCTGGCGCAGCAGCGCCGCTGGGACGATCTGGTGCAGGCGCTGCCGGTGCCCTTTCCCCGCACCAAGAGCATTCGGGGCGAAAAGCCGCCGGAGGCGCTGTTTGCCGCCGAGATCCGGGACGCCTGCAAAAAGGCCATGGAAAAGCTGCACAAGCAGTTTTCCGACCGCTCCGCCGAACTGCTGGAGGAGCTGCGCGGTACCGCCCCGGCCATGGAAGCGCTGCTCTCCCTGGTGCAGGAGTTGGATGTCCGCTTCCGCCGGGAAAAGCGGCGGCTGAATCTGGTGGACTTTTCCGATTTGGAGCATCTGGCGCTGCAGCTGCTCTGGGACGGGCAAAAGCAATGCCCCACCCCGGCGGCGGAGGCCCTTTCCCGGCGCTTTACAGAGATTCTGGTGGACGAGTATCAGGATGTAAACGCGGTGCAGGATCTGCTGTTCCGCTGCCTTTCCCGCCGGGGAGAAAATCTGTTCCTGGTGGGCGATGTCAAGCAGAGCATTTATCGCTTCCGACTGGCAGACCCCGGCATTTTTCTGGATAAATACGCCAGAGCCGGTGCGGTGGACGACCCGGATGCAGAACTGTGGCGCATCGACCTGCAGCAGAACTTTCGTTCCCGAGGCTGCGTGCTGGACGGGTGCAACTTTGTTTTCCGAACCCTCATGTCCCCCCGGCTGGGCGAGCTGGAATATGACGCTGCCGCCGCCCTGTGTATGGGCAATGAAGACGCTTACCCGAACCCGGAGGCGGAAACGCCGGTCTCCCTGCGGGTGTTGCCGCCGCCGGAGAACACGGACAGCGACCAGCACCCGGACAACGCCGCCCGGGAGGCGGCCTATGTGGCCGGGGAGATCGAGGCGCTGGTGCGCAGCGGAATGTCCGTCACGGTGGACGGGGTGACCCGCCCGGTGGAGTATGGAGACATTGCCGTTTTGCTGCGCTCGGCCAACAGCGTCGGCCCCCGGTATCGACGGGCGCTGACGGAGCGGGGCATTCCCGCCGCAGCCGCCCAGGGGGAGGGCTTTTTCTCCTCTCTGGAAATTTCCGTTTTGCTGAGCCTGCTGGCCGTGATCGACAATCCCCATCAGGATGTGCCGTTGATCGGTGTGCTGCGCTCGCCCTTTCTGGGCTTCACGCCGGATATGCTGGCCGCGATCCGGGCGGAGGATCGGGACTGTGATTTCTATACCGCTCTGTGCCTGCACGAAGCGGCCGAGCCCCGCTGCGGACAGTTTTTGGCCTTTTTGCGGGACATTCGGGCGCTGGCGCCGGATCTGGAGCCGGAGATTCTGCTGGAGACGATCTATCGCCGGCTGGACTTTCCCGCGGTGTGCGCCGCTCTGCCGGACGGCGCGGCGCGGCAGGAGAATCTACACACGCTGCTCTCCCTTGCCGTGCAGTTTTCCGCCAGCGGCCTCCAGGGGCTGCACGCCTTTGTGGCTTGGCTGCGCCGCCGGATGGAGCGAGGCGACGACCCCGCCGCCGGCAGCGGACAGGGCGTGCAGATCATGAGCATCCACCGCTCCAAGGGGCTGGAGTTCCCGGTGGTCTTTCTGGCGGATACCGCCCGGCGCTTTAACCTGAGCGATCTGCAGGCTGCGGTGCTGATGCATCCGCAGCTGGGACTGGGGCCGAAGTGTGTCGATCCGGTGCTGCGGCTGGAGTATCCCAGCCTGGCGCGCCGCGCCATTGCCGCCCGGATGCGCCGGGAGACCCTTTCCGAGGAGCTGCGGGTGCTGTATGTGGCCATGACCCGCGCCCGGGAGCGGCTGATCGTCACCGCCTGCACCAAGCTGCCGGAGCGCCGCAGCACCCACCCGCCGGATGCGGAGGAGCTGCTGGCGGATAACAGCATGGCTGCCTGGCTGCTGCGCTGCTGCGCCCTGCCGGACAGCCCCCTGCACTTTGCCGTTGCCGCCGATGCCGCCCCGTCCGCCGGGGAGCCAGATAAGCAGCCGGAAGCCCGGACGGAACCCGCAATGCCATCGGACGCGCCTTCCACCGCGCCACTGGATTGGCGCTATCCTCACGGGGCGGCGGTGGCGCTGCCCAGCAAGCTGACCGCAACGGAGCTGAAAGCCGCACAGGAAGCGATGGCGGATGCCGACGGCGCACCTCTGTTGCTTTCCCCCGGACGGCGCAGCTTCCGCAAGCCGGATCTCCGGGGACAGCGCCGAGCGCTCAGCCCCACGGAGCGGGGAACCGCCGCCCATCTGGCGCTGCAATATCTGGACTTTTCCCAGACCGATTCCCTGTCGGCCATTGCCGGGGAGCTTGCCCGCCTGCAGGCCATGGGACTGCTCACGCCCCAGCAGGCGGAAGCGGTGCGTCCGGAAGCGCTGCTGGGATTTTTCATCTCCCCGCTGGGCAAACGGATTCGCAGCGCGGAGCAGCTTTGGCGGGAGACCCGCTTTTCCCTGCTCTGCGACGCCGGGCGCTGGTACCCCGAAGCGGCGGGGGAGGAAGTGCTTTTGCAGGGCGTTGTGGACTGCTGCATTCTGGAACGGGGCAAGCTGACCATCATCGACTACAAGACCGACCGGGTCACCGGAGAAAGCTGGCAGGAGCGCGCCGCCCACTATCGGGTGCAGCTGGAGACCTATGCCTTTGCCATGGAACGGCTGCTGGGACTGCCGGTAGGGGAGTGTATCCTGCACTTTTTGCAGGGAAATATTTCCGCCCGGCTGTGCCCCGGAGGCGAAATCGAAAAATTGTGAAAAAAACTGTTGCATATTGCCTTGGATTATGATAAAGTATATTGAGCTATCTAGTTTGAGTAGCAATCCTGTGAAAGAGGTGAACATACATGAAGGAAGGTATCCATCCCGATTATCAGCCCACCACCATCCGCTGCGCCTGTGGCGAGGTGATCGAGACCGGCTCTACGAGAAAGGACATCACCGTGGAGATCTGCTCCAAGTGCCACCCTTTCTACACCGGCAAGCAGAAGCTGGTGGACACCAGTGGCCGTGTTGAGAAGTTCAACAAGAAGTTCGGTCTGTAAGCTGTATATCAACAATAGAGACTGTCTCGTTCGAGGCAGTCTCTTTTTCATTGCATCAGGACGCGCAAGCGGCGCGGCGGACAAAATAGAAAAGGCAGCCGACACAAGGGGGGGATCCGTGTTGGCTGCCTTTTGGCTTTTCCCGCGCCTGTTTGGAGGGCGGCGGGGAAATCAGAGGGAAATGGACAAATCGGGGGAGGTGTTTTTCTCGTCCTGTGCGCAATACAGTTCCTCGGCTTGCTGCTGCAGGCGCATCAGCTTTTCGTTCATGCGTTCCAGATCCCGAATGGCATCGGTGATCCCGTTGAACAACAGACAATATTCCGGCGTCATTTTCATGCTCGCGCTCCTTTCCTCGGCAGGGGAGAAGATTTTGTGACCCTGCCCTGTGTGCACAATCATACACCCTTTCTTCGGCAAAGCCTGTCAAAGCTTGTCGAAAAATCGTAAAAAGCTGATTTTTTCTGGACACGGCCACAAAATATGGAGCAAAAAGCAAAAATATTCAACAAATTATCCGGATAATGTGGAAAAGCAGATGCGCATTTTTGATTTTGCGCATCCGCTTTCTGTCTGTTTTTTTCTGCCAATTATTTTTGCGTGTCCGATGTGTCCTGCTGCCGCTCCTGATCCAAAATCGGCAGCCGCAGCTCCACGCCCTGGTCGGTCTCCACCACATAGCGCTTCAGCCCGTGGAACAGCCCCACGGACAGCGCGAACAGACCGATCACCACGACCAGCACCCAAATCAGCACCGTGCGCCAGGGGCGGCGACCGTGGTAGATCTCCTTTGCCGGAACTGCCATGGTTTAGCCCTCGATCATGCTGACCCGGCGTGCGTGCCGTCCGCCGTCAAAGGGGGTGTCCAGAAACAGATCCACGATCTTCAGCGCCAGACCGGGGCCGATCACCCGGGCGCCCATGGCCAGCACATTGGAGTCGTTGTGCCGGCGGGTCATTTCCGCCGTGAAGCAGTCGCCGCACAGGGCGGCGCGAATTCCGGGAACCTTGTTGGCGCTGATGGAAATGCCAACGCCGGTACCGCAAATCACAATGCCCTTTTCACATTCGCCGCTGGCCACTGCCTGGGCCACTGCCTTGCCGTAGATGGGATAATCGCAGCTTTCCTCGCTGTAGCAGCCGAGATCCTTGTACTCCAGACCCCGCGCTTCCAGATGGCGCATGACCTCCTGCTTCAGCCCGTAGCCGCCGTGGTCGCTTCCGATTGCAATCATAGGTATATCCTCCTGTTATGGTGTGTGGTTTGATATTTCCGTGCCGCCGGTCAGATGCGGATGAACTCCGGCTTCCGCTGGTGGAACACGGTGATGTAGTGATAGCCCAGCTCGTGCAGCAGGGCGTAGCCGTCGGCGATGCCCACGCCGGCGTCCCGGGTGTTGTGGGAATCCGCGCCCAGAGTGATGATCTCTCCGCCCAGCTCCCGATAGCGGGCGAGAATGTCCCGCCCCGGCAGGGTGCCGCGGATCTCCGGACTGCGCAGGCCGGAGACATTGCACTCAATGCCTCTGCCGGTTTCGATCACCGTTTTCAGCAGCACCTCCAGCTGGTCGCCGCAGCTTTGCAGATTCACCCGTACCTTGCTGTATCCGGCGCGGGAGACATAGCGGTCGATATAGCCGATGTGGCCGATCACATCAATAAAGGGCAGGGCGGCGGTCTCGATCAGCTCGTCCAGATACCGCTCCCGCAGCCGCATACATTCCTCCGCGGACTGGTAGGGATAGCAGTAAAAATCCACGCAGCCCCGAAGATTGTGGCAGGAGCCGATGACAAAATCCAGCTGATCCCAGCCGGCGATCTCTCTGGCCAGCTCCACATTGTGGTTGGCCTCGCCCAACTCCAGTCCCAGGCCGGTTTGGATCCCTTTCGGGTGATTTTGCTGCAATTCCGCCCAGGCGCGCTCCAGCTTGGGACGCAGCCGGGAAAAGCAGTCCGGGTCCGGCTCGCCGCTGGTAAAGGCGTCCAGATCGCAATGGTCGGTAAAACACAGCTGGCAGATGCCGTGTTCTTTCGCCGCTTTTGCCATGTCCAACATTGTGTCTCTTGCATCTTCGGAACAGTTGCTGTGCATATGGAAGTCTGTCAAATACATGAAATCACCTCTCTCACAGTATGCCGCTCAAAATGGCCAGCTGGGAAACCACGCCAGAAGCCGTTCGTAAACGGCGGGAGCTGCCGCGCCGCTGAGCACCGGATAAAACAGCGCAAACAGCAGCACGCAGGCGCCGGTAAAGCCATATACGGGTTTTTTCCAGGTTCGACTGCTTTGCCGTACCAGCGCCATGGTGTGGCAGATGCCAAGCACCAGAAACACCAGGCAGGGGAAATAGTGGTAGGCAAAGGTCAGGCGCGGCACCAGGATCCAGGGCAGAAGCTGGGACAAATAGCCCACGAGGATGAACAGCGCCTTTTTGTCCCGGCGCGCCAGACTGCGGAAGGCCATGTACAGCATACACAGCAGTCCGCCCCAGCACACCAGGGGGTTGAGAAATGCAGCAAAGCTGCTTTGCCAGCCGTTGGACAGGGTGCTGCGCCAGTACAAAATGGGTCTGGCGTCCACAAGCCACTGGTACCAGCTGGAGGAATAGGGGTGGGTGAACTCCACGCCCACATGATAATTGAGCATATAATGCTGGTTATCCAGCACGATCTGCAAATAATCCCGGGTAAAGTACATCCCCGGCGCGGAAAGCCCCGACGCAGTGCCATAGGGGGTGTAGCTCAGGTAATAGATCACCGCCGGCGCCAGAATAAAGAACAGCACGCAGCGGAGAATGCTCTCCCCCAGCTCCCGGCGGAAGCGGCGGCCGTGTCCGGCACGGCACAGGCCTCGACCCCGGAAGATCCAGTGCAGCAGCCAGATGGCCGCCAGACCCGCGCCGGCATAAATCACCGTCCACTTGCTGGCGCAGCCGACGCCCCAGAAGATGCCGGACAGCGCCAGCGGCAGCCAGCGGTCACGGCGGCGCTGCTCCGGCGTGTCCCAGCCGGAGGAAAGCCAGCGGTACAGGAACAGATAGGCCAGCAGGATAAACAGCACCGCGTAGGTGTCGATGGTGGCCAGCCGAGTCTGGACAAAATGCATGAAGTCAAAGGCGAATATGGCCGTACCGCAGCCGGCTACCGCCGTGCTGCCGGACAGGTTTTTTACAAACACATACAGCAGCGGCAGCATGATCACGCCGCAGAGCGTTCCCACAAAGCGCCAGCCGAGGGGCACCATGCCGAACAGGCGAATGCCCAGCCCCAGCAGAATCTTGCCCAGGGGGGGATGGGTGATCTCGTAGGGCTGGATGTTGTGGATGTGCTCATAGGCCGTTCTGCCGTGGTAGATCTCGTCAAAATACATCCCGTTTTTGAAATCCGGGGTCAGATCCTCCGGCACGGTCTCCGGCTCGTCAAACAGCTCCGCCGCGGAAGCCGCGTATTCCAGCGCGGTGTTGGAAATGGCCTGGCCGGAGGCGTCCAGCAGTACCAGCTCGCCCAGCTCCAGCTCCCGGTTGGTGTAAATGCGCAGGTATTGCACCGTGGTGGTCTCCGGTAGCTCCAGCCGGTGCCACTTGAACACATCCGGGTGGCTCTGCTCCATGCTGCACAGCTCGGTGTAGTTTTCCCCGTCCAGACTGTAGGTGACGGTGTAGCTGCCGCCGTGGTACAGACCGCCGTAGTACAGCAGGCCGGAGATCTCCCGGGGCTGCTGCAGGGAAAATTCCACGGCATTTTCCCGGCCGGGGGAAAAATTATGAAAGCTTTCCGGGGCTGCGGTGTCGCCTAGCCCCACAAAGGCCACCACGGCGTAGATCGCCGTGATCAGCAGCAGGGGAAGCGCGTCTTTTCGCTCCAGTCCCCGGCGGCGGGTGGGGAAACAGGCGGAAACGCCCGCTTCTTCCCCAAAGGCGCCCAGTCCGGGAGCCGGCGCGCGCACGGCGCTGACACAGCGGAAAAACCAATACAGTGTCGCCATGATGACCAGAATGGGGATGATTAGAATCAAATGAGCCATGCAGGGAACCTCCAAAGGACGCGCTGCGGCGGGTACGCCGGCGTATTTTGCTTTTGGAAAAACAAATTATAGCACGAACTAACTTACAGTATATAGCATTTTTTCTGGCTTGTCCACGGGAACGGCCGGATTTTTTCCCCCGCCGGGCGCAAAAAAAGCCATTCCCGCCCGGGAATGGCTCAACGCGTCAAAAGGTTTTGGACTTTTTGAGAAGTGATTCTGCTTTGTATGCAAGGGAAATCAGGCGGACACTTTTTATTCCCCTGCATTCTTTTCAAATTGCGCCTTGATTTGTTCGTTGATCCTGGTGTCCATCCCGTCGGGAAGCAGACGCAGGTCTTCTTCTTTCATATAGAGATCGGCAATATCCTCTTTTTCTCCATACTGAGGAAAAAGAACTACGCGGCATCCGTCCTTTAATACATCCTCCCAGATCACGCCCTGCATTCCCCTGTGGACGCCTTGTTTTGCATATTCTGCTTTTTCAACGATGACTTCCACACAGTCCATTTCTTTCATTTCATTTTCCTCCGTATGGTGTATTCAGCTTTAACTGTCCACCTGACCCACTCCGGGAGACCGGTTGATTTTCGTATCAGACTCCCCCCGCTGCTGCGGAAAATGATACTGCCTGCCGTTTTTGACAGCCTCGCCTCTCCCTCTGGGAGAGGTGGCTGAGCGCAGCGAAGACGGAGAGGGCAAACATGACCAGACCATAGAAGCTGGGGGGGCTTGATCGTCTGCAAAACCCTCTCAGTCGCCTGCGGCGACAGCTCTCCCAGCGGGAGAGCCAAGGGCAGGTGCCCCGTTACATAGTTTTTTGACAGGCTGAAAAAAGCCATTCCCGCCCGGGAATGGCTTTTTTGTTGTGTAAAGAAAGTACTTTACTGCACAGTGATGTACTTGTCGATAATGTTCTGCACGGTGCCGTCGGCGGTCAGCTCGGCCAGAGCCTGGTTGACAGCGGAGGCCACAGCGGAGTTGCCCTTGGCAAAGCCGATGGCGTAGTCTTCCACAGCGTACTCGGTGTCCAGGATCTCCAGACCCTGGTTGGCGTCTACATAGGCATTGGCAACTGCGCTGTCGATGACAACGCAGTCAACCTGGCCGTTGAGCAGCGCCTGCACGGCGGTGTTGCCGTTGTCGTAGGCGACAACATTCTCATCGCCGAAGTCGTCCACGCAGAAGATGTAGCCGGTGGTGCCGCGCTGGGTGCCGATCTTCTTGTCCTGCAGGTCATCGGCACTGGCAATGTCAGAGCCCTCGGGAACGATGATGACCTGGACAGAGGTGGTGTAGGTGTCGGAGAAGTCCATAACAGACTGGCGCTCGGGAGTGATGCTCACGCCAGCCATGACCATGTCGCTCTTGCCATTCTGGGCGGCCAGCAGCGCAGCGTCAAAGTCCATGTCGTCGATCTGCAGTTCCAGACCCAGCTTGGCAGCAATGGCCTGGGCGATCTCCACATCAATGCCCTCGAACTCGCCGGCATCGTTGGTCATCTCATAGGGAGGGAATGCGGCGTTGGTGGACATGGTCAGCACGCCGGGGGTGACGGTGGTCAGCTCAGCGTCGGAGTTTGCGGGAGAGGGGGTCGTGCTTGCCGGGGCGGAGGTGTCCGCCGGGGCGGGAGTTGCAGGGGTGGTGGTCGTCTTGGAGCTGCAGGCACCAAAGGCCAGAACCATGGCCAGTGCCAGCGCAGCGCACAGGATCTTGCTCATCTTTTTCATGTTGCGTGTGTCTCCTTTTTTAGTATGTATCGGCGCTGCATCACAGCAGTACCGTGGGCAGATTATAATATGAAGCGCGGCAGAAATCAAGTCTTTCCTGCAAATATTTGGCAGTGCGGCGGCTTTTACCCCCCAAAAAAAGGAAAAAAACAGGCGCGCCGGTTTTTTCAGCGCGCCTTTGGGGATATGTCTTTTCAATTTGTATGATATTCAGCAACAGCCCGGCTCTGCGGTGGACATATCGAAGCTGCCGGGCAGATCGTTTGTGATGGGGGTGTGAGATGCGGTCGCGGGAGCGGTGGTCGCTGGGACAGGCGTTGCGGGGGTGGTTGCGGTTTTGGAGCTGCAGGCGCACAGGGTCAGCACCAGACCCGCCGCCAGCACGCCGCACAACAAAAGCTTTTTCATGTTTTCTTTCCTCTTTCGTGTTCAAAAATGTCTGCGCTGCGCTGGGGCAGCGCAGAGAAAAGTATAACGGGTAAGGGGGTAAAAAGCAAGTTTTTTCGGAAATCCCGGACGGCGGCGGAAAAAATTGGGGAAGCCTGGAAAAATTACTTTATTTTTCAAAAAAGGTGTGTTAATATCAAGTATTACCATGAGGTATTTCTATCCTGTGGCAGTACCGGGAAAGCAGCGGCGAAGCCCTTGCTTTTTCCGGGAGAATACAGAGAGGGAATCTCCACCCGCACCGGGGCGGAGAGAGGCACATAGAAATGTATCAGAATCTGCGTAAATTTGTCCAGCCGGGGATACGCCTGTTCCTGCTGGTAATGGTCTGCTTTGTGGCTGCCAGTGTGTATCTGAAGCATTACCGCCTGGCAGAGGTGGAGGGCGCCATTGTGCTGGCGCTGCTGATCTATACCATTGTCAGCCGCCGAAAAAAGCAGCGGGAGCTGGCGGATTACATCGAATCCCTGACCTATGATGTCAACAACGCGAAAAAAGACGGAATGCAGAATTTCCCCCTTCCGATCGCGGTGTTCCGGCTGGAGGACGGCCGGGTGATCTGGGGAAACAGCGCCTTTTTCCGGCTTTGCGGCGGCAAGGGCAAGGGGCTGGACAGCTCCATTACCCAGCTGGTGCCGGAGTTTAACGCCAGATGGCTGCTGGAGGGCGCAAACCGCAGCCCCCAGCTGATGGAACTGGTCGGCCAGAAGTATCTGGTGCAGGGCAGCCTGGTGCAGGGAACGGACGGCGAGGAGACCATGGCCGCGACCTACTGGGTGGATGTGACCGAGCAGGAAAAGCTGCGCAAAGCGCTGGTGGACAGCCGCCCGGTGGTGGCGGTGATCGTGCTGGATAACTATGAGGAGCTGATCAAGTCCGTGCCGGATCGCATGAAGGTGGAGCTGCGCAATCTGGTGGAGGATCGCATCACCCAGTGGGTGGACGGGCTTCACGCCATCATCCGGCGCTATGACCGGGATCGCTATGTGGTCATTTTCGAGGAGCGGGATCTGCCGCGGCTGAAAAGCGAGAAGTTCCATCTTCTCCAGCTGGCGCATGAGGTGGTCAACCCCATGGGCATACAGGCAACGGTCAGCATCGGCATCGGCCATCACGCGGAGCATCTGGAAGAGTGCTATGACTTTGCCACGGCGGCGGCGGAAACGGCGCTGGCTCGCGGCGGCGATCAGGCCGTTGTGAAAGATCGCTATAAGTTTGAGTACTTCGGCGGCAGAGGCAAGGAAGTGGAAAGCCGCACCAAGGTCAAAAGCCGCGTGATGGCGGATAATCTGGCCTCGCTGGTCAAGGAGACCGGCACGGTCTATGTCATGGGACATAAATACGGCGATCTGGACTGCCTTGGCGCGGCCATGGGTCTGGTGAGCATCTGCCGCAAGCTGGGCGCACCCATCCATGTGATCGTGGACGCCCAGAACTGCGCCGCCGGCCGGGCGCTGAAAATGCTGACGGAGCAGCCGGAATACAAGGGGCTGTTCCTCTCCCCGGCGGAAGCGCACGCCAAGGTGGACGCCCGCAGTCTGATGATCGTGGTGGACACCAACCGGCCGGAGCAGGTGGAGGACGAGCGTCTGCTGCACAGCTGCAAGCTGGCCGTGATCGACCATCACCGCCGCGCGGAAAGCTATCTTCAGAATCTGTCCATGACCTTCCACGAGCCCTATGCCTCCTCGGCCAGCGAGCTGGTCACGGAGCTGCTGGAGCAGCTGGTGGAGCTGCGGGACATCCACCCCAAGGAGGCGGAGGTGCTGCTGGCCGGCATGACCATGGACACCAAGAACTTCACCCTCCGCGCCGGCGCCCGCACCTTTGAAGCGGCGGCCTTTCTGCGCCGTGCCGGCGCCGATTCCATGGAGGTGAAAAAGCTGCTGCAAAACGATCTGGAAAGCACCGTCGCCCGGTACCGGATCCTGCAAAGCGCCCAGATCTATCGGGGCATTGCCGTGGCGGTGCAGGCGGAGCCACACGACCGGGTCGTTGCCGCCCAGGCGGCGGACGAGCTGCTGAACATCACCGGCGTGGAGACCAGCGTGGTGCTGTGCGCCTCGCCCAAGGGCGGATGCAGCGTCTGCGCCCGGAGCATCGGCAATATCAATGTCCAGCTGCTGCTGGAGCCTCTGGGCGGCGGCGGTAATCGTTCGGCGGCGGGCGTGCAGTTTGCCGATATGTCCACCGATCAGGTGGAAACGCTGCTGTATGCCGCCATGGACAAATATCTGGCAGAGGAATAGGCCGCAAGCTTCTCTTTCGCCGCATATGTTATGATTTGACAGTTTCGTTTTCTTTTACAAATAAGGTATACTATTCATCAGGAGGATTCAATCATGAAGGTTATTTTTCAGCAGGATGTTCGCGGACACGGCAAGAAAGGTGAGCTGAAGGAGGTTTCCGATGGCTACGCCCGGAACTATCTGCTGCCCCGTAAGCTGGCGGTGGAGGCCACGCCCGATAATTTGAACGCCTTTCAGCTGCGGGAAAAGGCAAAGGCCGCCCAGCTGGCAAAGGAAAAGGCCCAGGCCCAGGAGACTGCGGAGCAGCTCAAGGGCATGACCGTGAAGATCCTTGCCAAGGCCGGCAACGGCGGCAAGCTGTTCGGCGCGGTGACCAGCAAGGAAATTGCCGAGGCGCTCCAGGCGCAGCACGGCATTGCGCTGGAAAAGAACAAGATCGTCCAGGCGGAGCCGATCAAGAATTTCGGCAGCTATGAAGTCAAGTGCAAGCTGGGTCATGAAGTCAGCGCCCCGCTGAAGGTCATGGTCACAGAGGGCTAAATCAGCCCGAGATCCAAATCTAAGCAGGAGAGGATGTGACCCCAGTGGAAGAACTGTTGGGCAGAAAAGTGCCCCAGAGCCTGGAAGCGGAGCAGGCCGTTCTCGGCTCCATGATCTTTGATACCGCCTGCATCCCGGTGGTTCTGGAAAAGCTGAAAGGGGACGAGTTCTACAGCCAGACGAACGCGGAAATTTTCCAGACCCTCAGCTATATGTTCAACTATGCCCGCACCATTGACCCGGTCACCCTGCTGGATGAAATGCGCACCCGCGGGGTGTTTCAGGACAACTCTGCGGACTATGTGCAGCGGCTGATGGAGATCACCCCCACAGCGGCCAATGTGGAAAAATATGCGGACATTGTCCGGGACAAGGCGCTGCTGCGGGCGCTGCTGCACACGGCGGATGAGATCGGCGGCATGGTCTATGAGGGCGAGGGCACGGCGGATGTGCTGCTGGAGGCGGCGGAGCAGAAGATCTTCTCCCTGCGCCAGGGGCGCACCGTGGGCGGCCTGCAGGAGGTCGGCGTTGCGGTGCAGAATGTGTATTCCGCTATTGCGGAGGCCGCCGTCAGCACCGAGACCATCCCCGGCCTGCCCACCGGCCTGGTGGATCTGGATCGGCAGATTTTGGGCCTGAACAAGGGCGATCTGATCCTGATCGCCTCCCGTCCCGGTATGGGAAAGACCAGTATCGCCCTGAACATTGCCATGACGGTGGCGCAGCTTCCCGTTGTGCGGGACGGCAAGGAATTGCCGGACAAAAAGCGCCGGGTGGCGGTGTTCTCTCTGGAAATGGCAAGGGAGCAGCTGGCGCTGCGTCTGATCTCCAGCGAGGTCATGATCGACAACCAGAAGCTCCAGACCGGCAAGCTCAGTCCCAGCGAGTTCAGCCGCATCGGCGGCGCCTGTGCCGCCATTTCCAATTCGGGAATGCTCATTGACGACAACCCCATGCTCACTGTGGCGGAGATGAACGCCCAGTGCCGCCGGGTGGAGGATCTGGCGTTGGTGGTGGTGGACTATTTGCAGCTGATGCAGTCCTCCGGCTCTGGCAAGAGCTATTCCAACGAAAGCCGTACCCAGGCCGTCAGCGATATCAGCCGTATGATGAAGATCATGGCAAAGGATTTGAATGTCCCGGTGGTCTGCCTCAGCCAGCTCTCCCGCGCCAACGAATCCCGCAGCGACAAGCGCCCCATGCTGTCCGACCTGCGAGAATCCGGCGCCATCGAGCAGGATGCGGATATCGTGATCGGCCTGTACCGGGAGGGCTACTATAATAAAGAATGCGAAAACCCCAACGCCGCGGAGGCCATCGTGCTGAAAAACCGCCGGGGCGAAACGGGCAAGGTGGATCTGATGTGGCTGCCGGAATATACCAGCTATCGCAGTGTGGAGCGACGGCATGAGGATTGATCTGCCGGAGGGGCGCATTCTCTGCGCGGTGTCCGGCGGGCTGGACTCCATGTGCCTGCTGCAGCTGTGTCTGGAGCAGGGGCGGGAGCCGGTTTGCGCCCATTTTGACCACGGACTGCGCCCCGGCTCCGCTGGAGAACAGGCCTTTGTGGCAAACTGGTGCCAAGAGCGGCAGATCCCCTTTGTGCCGGGGCGCTGGGAACGGCCCGACTCGGCCGGCGGGGAGGACGCCGCCCGCCGGGCGCGGTATGCGTTTTTGGAGCGGGCGCGGCAGGCGCAGGATTGCCGCTGGATTGCCACCGCCCACAATGCCGACGACCAGGCGGAGACCATGCTTTTGCAGCTGTGCCGGGGCGCGGGCAGCCGGGGGCTTTCCGGCATTCCGCCCCGGGCGGGACAGATCCTGCGGCCGCTGTTGGCAATTCCCCGGGCGGAGCTGGAGCAATATGCCGCCCAGCGGGGGCTTGCCCATGTGGAGGACGAATCCAACGCGGAGGATGCCTATGCCCGGAACCGGCTGCGGCACCATGTGCTGCCGGTGCTGAAAACGGTGAATCCGGCCTTTCTGGCGCATTTTTTCGCCTGCGGCGACCGTTTGCGGGAGGATGACGACTGTCTGTATGGGCTGGCTGCGGATTTTCTGCGGCAGTATCCGGATGCCCTGCCGGCTGCGGCGCTGCTGGCGTTGCACCCGGCGGTGCGGGGGCGGGTCTACCGTCTGGCGGCCGGGCGTGGAATGCAATATGTCCATGTGGCGGCGCTGGATCGGCTTTGCCAAAGCGCCAACGGCAAACGGGCGGAGATCCCCGGCGGCGTTGTCTGGCGGGAGGGCGGCTGCCTTCGTTTTTCCCGGCAGAAATCGCCCGCATCCTGGGCGGCAATACCGCTGCGGGAGGGGCTTTGGGTCGTGCAGCCGGAGACCGGGTGGAAAATTTTTTGCGAAAAGGTCTCCCAAGCGCCAGAAATTCACAATTCATTCAACACTTTTTACTTTTCATGTGAGAGTATCTGTGGTAAGATATTTCTCAGGCCCCGCAGCGGCGGGGAGCATTTGTGCCTGCCGGGGCGCGGCTGTACCAAAAGTTTGAAAAAGCTTCTGGCGGAGGCTGCGGTGCCGGTGGCGGAGCGGGCGTTCTGGCCCGTTCTGACAGACAAAGACCACCGGGTGCTTGCGGTGCCGGGAATCGGCCCGGAGTCAGCCTTTCTGGCTCGCGGGGGACAGCCGGCCGTTCGCGTCACTTGGGAACGGAACAAGGAGGAAGCAGGATGAACAACGATATTGCGCGCGTTTTGATCCCGGAGGAGGAGCTGCAGGCCCGTGTGCAGGAGTTGGGCAGAACCATCACCCGGGACTACGCCGGAAAAGACCCGGTACTCGTGGGGATCCTCAAGGGCAGCTTTATGTTCATGGCTGACCTGGCGCGGGAGCTGAAGGAATACTGTACCGTGGACTTCATGGCGGTCTCCTCTTATGGCAACGGCACTACCACGACCGGCGCTGTGCAGATCACCAAGGATCTCCGGGAGGACATCGAGGGGCGTCATGTGCTGATCGTGGAGGACATTCTCGACAGCGGCAACACCCTGAAGTACCTGACCGGATATCTGGCCGGAAGAAAACCGGCTTCCATCCGCATTGCCACCCTGCTGGACAAGCCCAGCGGACGGGAAAAGGCCATTGAAGCGGACTATGTCGGCTTTACGGTGCCGGACGCCTTTGTGGTGGGCTATGGTTTGGATTATGCCGAGCGCTACCGGAACCTGCCCTATATTGGCGTGCTCCGCCCGGAGGTATACAGCAAATAAGCACTTCACCCGCAGCGGCGGGAAAAAACACCGTGAACGGTGATACCAGCGTCTGCATAAGCGCATACAGCCGTTGGTATTGCCGTTTACAAAAAGCAAGGAAGTGAGTCATAAGTTGAATCAAAAACCCGGACGCAACCGTGCCAGAGACCTGGGATTTTATGTACTGATCCTGGTGATCCTGCTGGCAACGATCTTCTCCCTGACCCGCAGTCAGCCGGAGGCAAACCTGACCTACTCCCAGGTGCGGGATCTGTTTCTGGAGGAAAAGGTGGAGTCGTTCACCACCGAGGGGAATGTTCTGATCATCAATCTCCGCAAGCCGGATGAGAACAATCAGAAAACCATTCGTTACACCATGTACAGCTTTAATGTCTTCTACAGCGATCTCAACGACGAGATCCAGCGGCAGAAGGACGATGGCATCATCAAGGAATACGACTACACAGAGGGCTTTGTCGCCCCCTGGTGGCTGAGCTTCCTGCCCTATCTGGGCGTGGTGGTCATCTTTGGCGTGCTGTGGTTCGTGATGATGAAAAATGCCGGCGGCGGCGCTGCCGGCGGCGCGATGAAATTCGGCAAGGCGCGCACCCGTCTTGGCAGCGAGGAAAAGAAAAAGGTCACCTTTGCCGATGTGGCCGGCTGCGAGGAGGAAAAGGAAGAGTTGGCGGAGGTCGTGGACTTCCTGCGGCATCCTGCCACCTTTACGGAAATGGGCGCGCGCATTCCCAAGGGCGTGCTGCTCGTCGGCCCTCCCGGTACCGGTAAGACCCTGCTGGCCAAGGCCGTTGCGGGCGAAGCGGGCGTGCAGTTCCTGTCCATCTCCGGCTCCGACTTTGTGGAGCTGTATGTGGGCGTTGGCGCCTCCCGTGTCCGCGACCTGTTTGACCAGGCGAAGAAGCTGGCGCCCTCGATCATCTTCATTGATGAGATCGACGCCGTCGGCCGGCAGCGTGGCTCCGGTCTGGGCGGCGGCCACGATGAGCGCGAGCAGACGCTGAACCAGCTGCTGGTGGAAATGGACGGCTTTGGCAACAACGACGGCGTGATCGTCATGGCTGCCACCAACCGTGCGGATATTCTGGATAACGCCCTGCTGCGTCCCGGCCGTTTTGACCGCCAGGTCTATGTGGGTCTGCCCGATATCCGCGGCCGTGAGGCCATTCTGCGGATCCATGCCCGGGGCAAGCGCCTGAGCGAGGATGTGGATCTCAACAGCATTGCCCGCGGTACCCCCAGCTTCTCCGGCGCGGATCTGGAAAACCTGATGAACGAGGCCGCCCTGCTGGCGGTGCGCAACCGCCGCCGCTTTATCACGGCGGACGATATCGAGGAGGCCATCCGCAAGGTGCAGATGGGTCCCGAAAAGAAGAGCCGCACCATGTCCGAGCGGGCCAGAAAGCTCTCGGCCTATCACGAGGCCGGACACGCCATTGCCGGCAAGTTCCTGGAGCACACCGACCCGGTGCACTATATCACCATCATTCCCCGCGGCCCCTCCGGCGGCGCGACCTACTTCCGCCCCAAGGAGGATGTGGAGAACTTCAAGTCCCGGAACGAGATGTTCGAGAGTATCGTCATGGCGCTGGGCGGCCGTATGGCCGAAAAACTGTTTCTGGATGACATTTCCACCGGTGCTTCCGGGGATATCCAGCAGGCTTCCAGCGTGGCGCGGGCGATGGTCATGCAGTACGGTATGAGCGCCCGTCTGGGCCCCATTTCCTATGACAACTCCGGCCACAGCATCTTCATCGGCCGCGACTTTGGCCAGACCAAGAGCTATTCCGAGGAGACCGCCGCCGCCATCGACGAGGAGGTCAAGCGCCTGTTCGATGAGGCCAGCGCCAAGTGCGAGAGCATTCTGCTGGAGCACAAGGATCTGCTGGTTGCTGTTGCGGAGTATCTGCTGGAGCACGAGAGCATGGAGGGCGAGGACTTCCATTATCTCTGCGATCACGGCAAGCTGCCTGACCGCTGGAAAAAGCGGGACGCCGCCATTGAGCCGCCCGCAAGACACATCTCCATGGTCAGCGAGCCGGCCACCCCGCCTGCGGAATTGCCCCAGGGTGAGGACGCCGCGCCGACGGAGGAGACTGCCCAGCAGGAGAACACGCCCCCGCAGTCCGGGGACGAGGACTCCCAAACGCAGGACAGCTCTGATTCGGACAAGTCGGACAAGTAAATCCCATTTTACGCAAAACCATGCCCCTGCCTGGTCTCAGGCAGGGGCATTTCAGTCTGTCAAAAAACTATGTAACGGGGTAGCTGCCCTTGGCTCTCCATTTGGGGAGAGGCGAGGCTGTCGAAAACAGGCAGACAGTATTGTTTCCCGCAGCAGGGGGGCGTTTGCCGAAAACCGCTATATTTTGCGGCTGTAGTGCGGGGGTGCGCAATGCGTTGACAAATACAGGTGGCTTGGATATAATAGCACCATCACAATAGAATATGCCGCATCATGTCCCCGTCTAAGCGCACCGTGTGCGAAAAGGCGGGGATGAGGAAATCCGGTGAAATACCGGAGCAACCACCGTTACTGTATGCGCAGGAAACGGATGTTCATGGCGAGAGCCGGTCATTGGGGCAGCAAGCCCCGAGAAGGCGGAACATTCGTTGCAGGAGGAAAAACTCCCCAATGCGTGAGCCAGGAGACCTATGATGAGCGAGAAAAAAGCTTTGCTGGAAGCCTTACGGGACAGGTGCGCCAGAACGGGGAATGCGGTCATGTGAAAGAAATGGAGGAAGCAACCATGAAAAAGAACCTTGGTCTGCTGCGCTGCATCGCCGTGGTGCTGCTGGCCGCAATGCTGCTTACCGTATCCGCCTTTGCCGCGGATTGGCCGCAGTTTCTCGGCGAGGAGGGCGCACAGGGTGTGTCCAACGGAAAAAGCGCCATTACCGGGGCGGATCTCAATCTGCGCTGGGAGCGCATCACAAGCGCCGAAGGTACGGACAGCCACGACTGGACTGATGTACCCGGCACCCCAATCGTAGTGGGGGACTATGTTTACTGCTACAGCTCCCAGTATCTTCGTAAAATCGAACTGGCCACCGGCAAGGAGGTCGCAAAGGTAAAGGTGTATGGCGAGCCGGTCAATCAGTTCTTTATCGACATCGCTTACGCCGAGGGCAAGATTTTTATGCCCTGCCAGAAAAACAACCTGGACGACACGGCGGTCAAGGGCTGCTTCCTGCGGGTATACGATGCGGAAACGCTTACCCAGTTGTATGTCACGGAGCAGATCCCCGGTGGGCAGATGCAGTCGCCCGTCATGTACCATGACGGGTATTTTGTCACGGGCACTTATGGAAAGGGCGGCTCTTACGCCTGCTTCAAGGCCTCGGATGACGATACCGCCACTGGCAGCGAGATCAAAAAAGCCGTCTGGTGTATCGAGGCGGAGGAAAACACCCGCTATGGCTTCAGCTTTAACGGCGCGGCTTTTGCCGGGGACTACTGCTATTACACCTATGGCAGCGATATCTTCGTTGTCAACTACAAAACCGGCGAATATCAAAAGTATAATGTGGGCGATGGCTATATTGGACACTCCACCGTTACCTGGAGCAAGGAAATGAACCGGCTTTATGTGGCGTTCAACAATCCCGAGGGCGGCGCTTCCGTGTTTTCCTTTGCTTTGGGCGAAAAGGGAATGCCCATTGCGGACACCGCGCGGGAATGGAAGTCCGGCACCAAGGGCGGCGGTACCCAGTCCACGCCCGTGGTGTACAAGGGCAGACTGTATATTGGCGGCGGCGGCGGAACCATGGGCTCCGCAGAGCCGTTCCATGTGGTAGACGCGGCCACGATGCAGGAGATCTACTCCGTGCCTGTGCTCACCAAGGGTTCTGCAGGAATCTCTACCGCCTATGCCACGGAGGGGACCGGCCAGCAGGTCTATATCTACATTGTGCCCTATGCCCCGAAGGATGAATCGGTTTCCCAACTGTGGATCATCAAGGACAAGCAGGGACAGACCAAGGCGGATTACGAGATCGTAGACGGCGTCGGCCGGAGACAGTATTGCTCTCAGAGCGTGATCGTGGCTGCGGATGGCTCCCTGATTTGGTATAACGATGCGGCGCGTTTGTACTGCTATGAAAACGCCGCGAATTCCTCTAGCCCCTTCCAGGACACCCGTGGACACTGGGCGGAAAGCGATATTCTGTTTTTGTACAACAAGGGGATCGTCAACGGCACGGGAAACCGGGTCTTTTCCCCGGATGACGCGCTGACCCGCGCGCAGTTTGTGCAGATCCTTGCGGGCGCTTCCGGCGCGGACTTTACCAAGATGTCCACCAGCGCCTTTGACGATGTGGCCGGCAACGCCTGGTTTGCGCCTGCAGTGGCCTGGGCTGTGGAAAACGGCGTTACCAGCGGTACAGGCGCCCGGCGCTTTTCCCCCAACGCGATGATCACCCGGCAGGATATGGCCGTCATGCTCCGCCGTTATCTGGAAAATGTTGCAAAATCGGAGCCGGCCAAGACTGTGGAAGCGGTGAGTTTTGCCGACCGGGGGGAGATTTCTGCCTATGCGGCCGATGCCGTAAAATTCATGCAGGAGCGGGGCATTATCAGTGGGATCGCCACGGAAAACGGCCTTTGCTTCCAGCCGATGGCCAATGCCACCCGCGCCCAGGCGGCCACGATGACCGCAAAGCTGTATCGGCTTTTGGGGGCAGAGGCGTAAACCATGAGTAAAAAATTTGCAAAGCGTCTTCGCATTGTGCTGATCCTGGCGGTGATTGCCGTGGTCGTCATCGCCGCCGTGCGGACGCTGAAGATTGAACCGGCCACGCCCGCCGAAAAACCGACCTCTCCCACGGTTTCCGTATCGGCAAAGCCGACTCCGGCTCCGGCCACAGCGGAGCCAACGGAAGAGCCTGACGGGGAAGCGGATGCGGCGACCGCAAAGCCCGCGTCGAACAAGCCGAAAAAGCAGGCGAAAAAGCCCAAAGAGGACGCCGAGAAAGACGCCAAGGGTGACGCCCAAGACGAATCATCCGATACAAGCGCGGCGAACACAAAGCCCACAACGGATTCCTCCACCACGACCAAACCGGGTGGCACAACGCCCTCGGCGGAGCCGGAGAAAAAGCTGGCCTGCACCTATGAGATCCGTTGTGATACGCTGTTGGACACCTCCAAGGTGGAGAATGAGGCGATTTTGCCTTACATCCCCAGCAATGGTGTTGTTCTTGCCGCGACCCAGGTGGAATTTACGGATGGAGAGAGCGTTTTCGATGTGCTCAAAAGAGTCACCCGGGAGCATAATATCCAAATGGAGTTCCGGGAAGACGCGCTGTACAGCGGCGCCTATATCGAGGGGATCAACTATCTCTATGAATTCGACGGCGGCACGCTCAGCGGCTGGATGTATAAAGTAAACGGCCAGTTCCCGAATTATGGCTGCAGCAAATACCTCCTCAAGAACGGAGACAAAGTTGTCTGGATGTACACCTGTGACCTGGGGCGGGATATCGGCGACAACTCGGTCTGGTAATGGGGGAGATTATGAAAGAGGATGGCGTTCGGGAAAGCGGGGAATTCTACCGCTGCCATCCGCTGCTGAACTTTGCGTATTTTGCCTTTGTCATCGGCGTTACCATGTTTTCCATGCATCCGGTGTTCCTGGCGGCTTCCTTTGTCATGGCTTGGGGGTACTCCATTGTGCTCCAGGGCAAAAGCGCGGTGCGCTTTAACCTGTTCACGCTGGTGCCGCTGATCGTGGTCATGACGCTGATCAACACATTGAATGTACACAATGGCGTGACGGTGCTGTTTTATCTCAATGACAACCGCATCACCCTGGAGGCGATCCTCTTCGGGCTTGCCTCGTCGGTCATGCTGACCAGTGTGATCATCTGGTTCCGCTGCTTTGGCATGATCGTCACAGCGGACAAGCTGATCTATCTTTTTGGGCGCGTGGCGCCGGTCATTGCGCTGACGCTGTCCATGATCATGCGCTATATTCCCCTGCTGAAAAGCCGCTTTCACGAGATATCCATGGGGCAGCGCTGCATGGGGCGAGTGCCGAAGGGGCGCAGCCTGCTGAAACGGATCCGCCTGTATGGAAAGGAGCTTTCCATTCTCATTGCCTGGTCATTGGAGGCCTCAATCGAAAGCGCCGATTCCATGGAAGCCCGAGGCTATGGGCTGCATGGCCGGACAAGCTTTCACCTGTTCCGCTTTTCGTCCGGGGAAAAGTGCCTGCTGGCGCTGATGCTGGTGCTGGGCGGCTGCATGGCGGCGGCCTGCGCCATGGGCGAGTTTTCAATTTACTACTATCCGAAAATTATCCTCCCGCGCTTTACGATCGTTCAGGGACTGTGCCTTGCGGCATACCTTGGACTGATGGGGATACCGGTAATGATGGACATAAGGGGGCGGGAAAAATGGAATTCCTTGTATGCGAGCATCTGAACTTCAGCTATCCGGCCAGCGAGAAAGCGGCGCTGCAGGATATCAGCTTTTCCGTGGAGCGGTCGGAGTTTGTTGTGCTCTGCGGAAAATCCGGCTGCGGCAAAAGTACGCTGCTGCGGCACCTGAAGAAAAACCTGATGCCCTATGGCAATCTGGAGGGCAGCGTGCGCTACCGCGGCCGCGAGATCGAGGAGCTGGACGACCGCCTGAGCGCAACGGACATCGGCTTTGTGCGGCAGGATCCGGACAACCAGATCGTCACGGACAAGGTGTGGCACGAGTTGGCCTTTGGGCTGGAAAGCCTGGGCATGGATAACCGCACCATGAAGCAGCGCGTGGCGGAAATGGCAAGCTTTTTCGGCATCCAGACCTGGTTCCGTAAAAGCATCAGCGAGCTTTCCGGAGGCCAGAAGCAGCTGCTGAACCTGGCCTCCGTTATGGTGATGAAGCCCAAGCTGCTGATTTTGGACGAGCCGACAAGCCAGCTTGACCCCATCGCGGCGGCGGATTTTATCGCAACGCTGAAAAAGGTCAATACGGAGTTGGGTACTACCATCATCATCTCCGAGCACCGGCTGGAGGAGCTTTTCCCGCTGGCGGATCGGGTGTTGGTCATGGATGCGGGGCGGCTGGTTATCAACGACACGGCGCGCCGCGCCGCGGCCGCCCTTGCCGGAAACGGGAGCGGGGAACGGCAGGATATGTTTTACGGCCTGCCCGCAGTGGCAAAGCTTGCCTGCACGGTGGGCTTTCACGGGGCCTGTCCTCTGACAGTGCGTGAGGGGCGGCAATGGATGGAAAATGTTCTCGGCGAGCCGCCGGAGCAGGAGGAGACGGGAAAACGGCGCTTTCGCCTTTCTGCCCCCAAGCCTTCGAAGCCCCCGGCGGAGACGGATGCCCCGCCGCCGGTGCTGGAGGTTCACGACCTCTGGTTTCGCTATGCCAAGGCGGCGCCGGACACCCTGCGCGGGGTGGAACTGGCAGTGAAGCAGGGCGAGCTGTTCGCCATTCTCGGCGGCAACGGTGTTGGCAAAACCACCACGCTGAAAGCCCTCACGCGGGCGATCAAGCCCTATCGCGGCACGATCCGCGTTAACGGCCAGGACGCCGGAAAGCTGTCCGATACCGCGCTGTTCCTGCACAATCTTGCCATGCTGCCCCAGAACCCCCAGGCGCTCTTTACGGAGATCACCGTTTGGGAGGAGCTGCTGGAGGCGCTGTGCGAGGAAAAGCTTTCCGACGAGGAAAAGGAGCGCCGGGCGGAGGAAATGCTGACGCTGATGGAAATTGCGGAGCTGCGGGAAATGCATCCCTATGACCTCTCCGGCGGCGAACAGCAGCGGCTTGCACTGGGCAAGGTGCTGCTGCTGGAACCGAAAATTTTGCTGCTGGACGAGCCGACAAAGGGGCTGGATCCGTTCTTTAAGCGCACGCTGGCGGGGATTTTCCGCCGACTGCAGGATGTCGGGATGACGATGGTCATGGTCACCCACGACATCGAGTTCTGCGCGGAGTATGCCGACCGCTGCGCCCTGTTTTTTGACGGGGAAATCGTATCCAGCGGCACGCCGAAGGAGTTTTTTGCCGGCAACAGCTTTTATACGACCATCGCAAACCGGGTCTGCGCCCAGTGGCTGCCGGATGCGATCACATGGGAGGAGGTGGCGACCCGGTGCGAAGAGGCTATAACGAAAGCCAGGTGATCGCCGCCCACAGAAAGCGTACGGCGGTGTCGGCGGTGATCATTTTTGTGGGCATTCCGCTTCTGATCCTCCTGGGGGTAACGCTGTTTAACGACCGGCAGTATACCCTTGTCAGCTGGATGATCCTGGCGCTTACGATCCTGCCCTTTTTCATGGTTTTTGAAAAGCGCAAGCCAAGAGCGCGGGAGATCGTGCTCATTGCCATGATGTGCGCCTTTACCATCTGCGCCCAGCTGCTTTGCCGGGTAACGGTGGGCATCACGGCCGGTTCGGCGATCATCATTCTCTGCGGCATCGCCCTGGGGCCGGAGGCCGGCTTTCTGATCGGTGCGCTTGCCCGGCTGGTGCTGAATTTTTATGAGGGACAGGGACCCTGGACGCCCTGGCAGATGTTTTGCTGGGGACTTTTGGGCTTTTTGGCCGGGCTGGTGTTCAACAAGCCCAATGTGGAAAAGCTCAAGTCCCGGGATTTCAAGGTGGTGATGGGGCCGGTGCTTTGCGTGGCCTTTGCCGTTGTGGCGGCCTATCTCTGCTACCTGTTCTTCCCGCCTGCGGATGGCCAGACCTTTCTCGGCTGGCGGCTGTATGTGTTCGGCGGGGTGGGGCTGCTGCTGGGCGTAGTGGTGCAGCACAAGCGCCTGCCGGTGGACTGGATGACGCTTACGATCTTCACCTTTCTCGGCATCTTCATCATCTATGGCGGACTGATGAACATCTGCGCCATGGTCACGGCCGCCAGCATTCCCGGCGGCGATGAGATCAGCTGGACGACCATGAAAGGGCTGTATATCTCCGGCGTTCCCTATGACGCGGCGCACGCCGGTTCGGCTGCGATCTTCAACCTGATTTTTGGAGACAAGATCATCCGAAAGCTGGAGCGGGTCAAGCTGAAATATGGAATTTACCGATGAATGCCGTATAAACACAGCGAAAAACTGTGTGTTTTGCCAAAAGGAAAGCCTTGCAAAAGCAAAATGGCTGTGCTACCATAAGATTAACTAAAATTGAATGCTTGCAATTTCTCCGCGTCAAGACTGCCGTTTTCGGCAGGCGCAGGGATAAGGGAATCCGGTTAGAGTCCGGAGCTGACACCCGGTGCTGTAAGCGCAGGAGTATGTTTTTCGTGGCGTGAGCCGGTCACTGGGAAAAATCCTGGGAAGGCGGAAGAACATACGCAGAGCCATCCTTGGCTCCCAATGCGTAAGCCAGAATAACGATTGTGAGCGGGACAAAGGGGTAGGTTTGGATAAGCACCATGCGCTTATCCCTCCTTTGTCGTATATATTTGTATTTTTTACCGGGTGAAACAGAACCGTAGGGGCGTTTCACCCGGTATTTTTATATCTTCGAGACAGAAAAAGGCGTACGCCTTTTATGGTTTGCTTTGTAAACCATAAAAACCCGTTGCAAACAACCGCCGTTTGGCATTTACATAGATAAAAAATTATAAACAGGAGGAAACGCATGAAGAAAAAAGCAATTAGCCTGCTGCTGGCAGCCATGATGCTGCTGGGCACCCTGCCCGTCAGCGCAATGGCGGTCGAGACGCCGACCGCCGCTGCGGAGCAGACCGAGGCCGTTGCGACTGCGGAGCCCAAGGGCGAGGCCGCAGAAGCAAAAGCGTCCGAACAGGACACCGTATCCACAGAGGATACAGGGGATACCACGGAGAATCCGAAGGGGACCCTGGTCTTCACCACGGACTTCGACGATTCCGAGCTTCATGTCTGGTATACGGATGATGACACCCGTTTGCTGGAAGTGGGCGTGAACAAGTGGTACAACAAGGACGGCGTTCTGGAGGATCTGCCGGACTATGCCAAGGTGAAGTTCACCTGGTACAATGGCACCGGCATCACCCAGGGTACCGGCATGTCTTCGACCGACCGCACCGCGACCTGGAAAAACCCCTATATCCGCTTCTGGGAAAGCAATGCCGGTAAGGAAGTCAAGATCTCCGTGAAAGCCACCTGCACCATCGACGGTGTGGAGTACACGGGAAAAAGTAAAACCTTCCGCTATGTTGTCGGCATGGACCCGATCCATGTTTTCCTCACGGTGAACAACAAGGGCGAGCTGGCGGCAACGAAGGACAATGCGCCGGCGATGAATCTGGAAGTCAAGAGCGTTAAGGACACGAACATGGACTTCAAGGTGACCCTGGACGAAGTGCTGGCGGCTGCCCACGAGCAGTACAAGTCGAAGGACGACTTTGCCATCACGGAGCAGGGTTGGGTCACCAAGCTGTGGGGCGTGAATACCAGCAACACGCTGTTCTATGTCAACGGCACGGCCGGTTCCGAGACCGTGGACAAGACCCAGATCAAGGCAAAGGATTCCATTTATGCCTCCGTTAACGCGGATGACAAGTACTTCTCCGATGTTTACACCAAGTTCGACGAAGTATCCTTGGACCGTGAGCCGAACGAGGAATTCACCCTGACCCTCACCGATGCCGATGGCAAGGCCATCTCCGGCGCGGAAGTGGGACAGTGGAAGGACGGCAAGTTCACTGCTTTTGCGGGCAAGACCACCAACGACAAGGGCGAAGTGACCCTGGCGCTGGCGGCGGGGGACTATCTGATTTCCGCCAAGGGTACCTCCAAGGGTACCGTGACGGATTGGAGCACCAGCACCCAGGTGGAGTTTGACCGCCCCATCATGGCGCCTTACTGCACGGTCAAGGTTGCCGTTCCGGAGGGCGATGTCAGCGGCTCCGGCACGGGCAACAGCGTCCACTGGCTGATGGACAGCAAGACCGGCACCCTGCGCTTTACCGGTACCGGAAAGACCACATGGAGCAATTGGCAGGGCGATCCCTGGGCAGCCCGCTACAAGGATAAGATCAAGAAGATTGTCTTTGGCGAGGGCATCACCGAGGTCAACCTGGAGTTCAAGGGCTACACGGCTCTGGAAGAGGTCCAGCTGCCTGCCAGCCTGACCAAGCTGACCAGCTCCGAGTTCGAGAACTGCACGGCGCTGAAGACCATCACCTTTGCCGAGGGCTGCGCAGTGAAGCTGTCCAGCAGCGTCTTTGCCGGCTGCACGGGTCTGGAGAGTGTGACCCTGCCCGCCACGGTGGACTGCTCCGGCAGCGGCCAGTTTAAGGGCTGCACCGGGCTGAAAGAGGTCACCATTGCCTGCGCCACGGGCAAGCAGATGTTTCAGGACTGCACCTCTTTGGAAAAAGTTACCTATCAGGAGGGCGTTACCTCTTTCGGCGAGTCTACCTTTGCCGGTTGCACGGCACTAAAGACCGTCTATGTCCCCGCCAGCCTGAACGACTTTGGCGTGACCCCCTTTGACGATGTTTCCAAGATCACCTTTGAGGGGCCCGGTAAGGACAATTTCAACCTGAACGACGGCTACATCTACAACTCGGACAAGACCGGCCTGTTCGGTGTGCCCGACGATCTGGAGACCTTCGAGGTTCCGGCCACCGTTACCACCATCGGCGACCGCACCTTTGCCAACCATGACAAGCTGACCAAGGTCACCTTTGCCAAGGGCAGCAAGCTGGAGACCCTGGGGCAGTATGCCTTCCAGAACTGCACGGCCCTGACCGATATCACCTTGCCCGATACGATTACCGAAATTCCCGCATATGCCTTTGACGGCTGTACGGCGCTGAAGAAATTCACCCTGCCCTCCGCTGTCAAGACCATCGGCAGCGGCGCGTTCCAGAGCTGCGGTCTGACCGCCATCAGCCTGCCCAAGGGGCTGGAGACGATCGAATATGCCGCATTTCGGAAGTGCGAAAACCTGACCAAGCTGGTGCTGCCCGAGAGCCTGACCACCTTTGGCAGAGATGCAGCAGGCGGTACCGCTGTTGAGGAGCTGATCATTCCCGCCAATGTTACCAAAATTCAGGAATTTGCGGATTCCAGCGCGCCCTGGCCCGCCCTGAAGCGCGTGGATATCAAGGCGAATGTCGCCGAGATCCCCTACAGTGTTTTCGCCTACTGCACGGGTCTGGAGAGCCTGAAGATCCCCGCTTCTGTAAAGAGCGTCGGCAGCGGCGCCCTCAACGCCAATATCACCTGCGTGGTGTACTATGGCGGCAGCTATGAAACGGTGAAGACCTGGAGCGTTTGGAAGTACACCATCAGCACCAAGCCCAATATCTCCGTGATCTGCAACTATGTGGAGCCCACCACCAAAAAGGGCGGCCTGGAAGTGGAGTCCTATCCGGAAAACATCATGGAAAAGACCGCTGACCTGGCCACCAAGACCATCAGCCTGAAGCTGAACGACCCCAACGCCCAGGAGGGCGACAAGATCTGGGCGGACTGGTATTACAGCACCAAGACCCCGGACGGCTTCAAGTACCTCAAGCCGCTGACGGATTACACCTTCGACAGCGAGACCATGACCACCACCGTGACCCTCAGCGAGCAGGCGGCCAAGAAGACCACCAACAACTGGTACTATGTCTGCCTGGCCTTTAAGACCGACGCCGCGGGCAACACCACCCTGCTGACCACCAAGCCCATCACCGCCCTGCAGCTGGGTGCGGGCATGGAGTTCCAGGGCAAGGGCAGCGCAGAGGAGCCCTTCCTCATCAACAGCTATGAGGACTATCAGAACCTGGCCAAGACGGTCAACAACGGCGCCGGCTTTGGCGGCCTGTGCTTCAAGCTGACCTCTGATCTGACGCTGCCCAAGGGCTGCCTGCAGACGGGTAAGAGCAATGCCTTCTATGGCGTTTTCGATGGCGACGGCCACACCGTTACCATTGAGGACGGCGGTACCTCCATGTTCGGTATTCTGGAGGAGGGCGCCCTTGTCAAGAATGTAAAGGTCAAGGGCGAAAACATCGACGGCAGCGCGCTGGCCTCCAGCGTTCGCGCCGGCACCGTGCAGAGCTGCGAGGTTCTGCCCGGCACCAACACCACTGCGGCGGCGCTGGCCGGCGGCGGCAGCAACGGCGCCAAGTTCATCAACTGCACCGTTCACGAGGGCGTGAACTGCGGTTGGGACAGCGCAAACAGCAAGTCCACCGAAAAGAGCGGCATGGGTTCCATCATCGGCAGTGCCGTGGGCGTGACCATCACCAACTGCAAGAGCGCAGCCACGGTTTACGGTAAGGACAATGTCGGCGGCATGGTGGGCAAGCAGAGCACCTGGAACGGCATTGTGACTTGCAGTAGCTCCCAGTTCACCGGCAAGATCGTCGCCAGCGGCGAGTATGTCGGCGGTATCATGGGTCGCGGCTACGATGCTTACACCGCCCCCAACGCTCTGTGCTCCAGCATTGAAAACTGCTATGTCAACGCCGACATCACCGGTGCTCAGGCTGTGGGCGGCATCTTCGGCGGAGAGGGAGGCGTGGATCAGGCCTGGTCCAACGGTCCGGGACGGATCCGCAACAATGTGTTCATCGGCAGCCTGAACCTTAACGGCAACACCGTGGGCGAGTACAACAGAAACAGCGGTCTCTCCGTGCCTGCCGACAACATCGGCAACACCAAGGGCGGCATCTTCGGTTTCATGCGCTCCCTGAATATGTACAACATCATCGAGAACAACTACTACTATGTGACCAATGACCCTGCGGCCAAGGGCTTCGGCGCCGTGGAGCACATTGATACCAGCGCCAGAAGCTTTGGCTTTGACGAGGCGGACGATGTGTTCTACTACTGCACCTCCCGGGATTCCGCAGAGGACATCAAGGCCTGGGTCGACCGCGAGGATATCGGCACCTCTGACGAGGGCTACACCAGCGTGACCAACCGGGATGTCAACCGTACCGACGATCCCCTGGGCAAGGATGCCGACAAGCTGGTCAAGGCCATGACCGAGACGGAGCTGAAGGACGGCAGCATTGTCCAGAAACTCAACGACAACAAGTACAGCATGAAAAACTGGGTGCAGGGCGAGAATGGTCCGCAGCTGAGCAACAAGCCCGTGATCACCGAGTTCACCATTTCCGGCGATTACAAGACCGAGTATTACATCGGCGAAAAGCTGGATATGACCGGTGCGGTGTTCACCGTGAGCTGGAGCGATGGCAGCGTGACGCATCCCACCGCGGATGAGGTGGAGATCACCGGCTTCAGCTCCTCCACCCGAAAGGTGCTGACCCTGACCGCCGCCTATGGCAACGCCACCGTGACCTTTGATGTCAAGGTGCTGAAAAAGTCCAGCGGCGGCTCCGGCTCCAACACCATCACCGTCAGCTTCACCCTGCTGGGCGATACCCTGCATGAGGAAGAGACTGTCCACACCCTGAAAAACAACAACCTGACCACCTGGATCAGCAAGACCGAGTACACGGTGGACGCCAACGCCACGGTGGCCGATCTGCTGGAGGCGGTCGAGGCAAGCAACGATGCCCTCTCCTTCGACAACCCCACCGGCAAGTGGGTCAATGCGGTGACATTTGAGGATGTGACCCTGGAGCAGCTGGACAACAACAGCAACTCCGGCTGGATGTATACCCTGAATGGACATCATCCCCTGCTGCGTGTGGACGAGCAGTTCCTGGAAAACGGGGACAAGATCGTCTTCCACTGGACGGATGATTACACCATCGAGGAAGGCTCCGAGCCCTGGAACAACGGCGGCAGCGGTGGCAGCAGCACCACCTCCGACGAGAAAGCTGCGGCTGCGGTGGATCAGATCATCAACGCCATCGGCACCGTCACCGTGGACAGCAAGGCGAAGATCGAGTCCGCCCGCGCGGCCTACGACAAGCTGACCGACGCCCAGAAGAAGCTGGTCAAGAACTATGACAAGCTCACCAAGGCCGAAAGCGATTATGCAAAGCTGGCGCTTGGCGTTCCCTTTGTGGATGTCAAGGGTCACTGGGCGCTGGACGCCATCAAGTACGCCTATGACGGCAAGCTGATGAACGGCGTGGGCGACGACAAGTTCGCCCCGGATGAGACCCTGACCCGCGGTATGCTGGTCACGGTGCTCTACCGTATGACCGGCGAGCCCAAGACCACCGGCGGCGAGAACTACACCGATGTGGCGGCCAACTCCTGGTATGCGGATGCTGTCCAGTGGGCCTCCGCAGGCAGCATCGTCAACGGTGTGGGCGAGAACCGCTTCGAGCCTGAAACGGAGATCACCCGCGAGCAGTTCGCCACCATGCTCTATCGCTATGCCCAGTACATGAAGTACCAGGCAGACAGCACCGCCGGTTTGGACAAGTTCACCGACGCGGCAAGCGTCTCCGACTGGGCCGAGACGGCCATGAAGTGGGCAGTCGGCGCAGGACTCATCAGCGGCCGCACCGCAACGACCATTGTTCCCGGCGGCACCGCGACCCGCGCCGAGGCGGCAACACTGCTCATGCGTTTCGCCCAGAATGTGGCAAAGTAAAACCGAAACGCGCCCGATCCGGGCGAGGGAAAGCGCCTCCATCCCGGAGGCGCCGAACCCCAAAATATAATTCTGTTTTTCCTCTTTTTCATTGTGAAAGCCCTGGTTTGCCGTTTTTGGCAAACCAGGGCTTCCGCTTGTCCGCCGCATATTTTGGCCGAGCCAAAATACTGTGGGAAACGATACTGCCCACCTGTTTTCGCCAGCCTCGCCTCTCCCTCTGGGAGAGGTGGCTGAGCGCAGCGAAGACGGAGAGGGCAAACATGACCAGACCATAGAACCCGGGGGACTTGATTATCCGTAAGACCCTCTCAGTCGCCTGTGGCGACAGCTCTCCCAGAGGGAGAGCCAAGCAGGGCTTTCCGCGGCGGTTTATCTGATCGAGACGGGGCTTGCCCCCCTCAAGCTTCCGCGATCGTGCTACGAAAAAATCGTGCCGGAGAAAGCTTCCGGCACGATCATTTTGTTTTTTTGTCCGCTGGCTATTGACACAGCGCCCGGGATAGCATATCCTGTTTCCAGCTTTAATCCTCGACCACGGCGGGCGGCGCGTCCGGGATCGTCGGCTGAGAGGGCTGACTGGGCTGATCCGGCTGAGAAGGGGTGTCCGGTTCGGTGGGCTGCTCCGGCTGGGTAGGCTGGGAAGCCGTTTTCTGGAATACCACATACAAGGTGTGGTTTGCCGTTACCCGGCTGAAGCTGTAGCTGGTCACAGCTCCCACATCCACGCCGTCCACCTTGACCTCCCGGACTTCGTATCCGGTGTTGGGGGTGATGGTGAAGCTGGCGCTGCTGCCGCTTTCCACCTTGACCGAGCCGTTGGGGGAAACGCTGCCGCCCTGGCCGGCGGTCACGCTGATGGTAAAGCTCTTGACCTCGTTCTTGCCCTTGGAGACACTCAGCACAACGGTGCTGCCCTCCGGCACGGAGGTGCCGGAATCCGGGGACATGGTCGCCACATGGCCTTCCTTGACATCATCGCTGTAGACATCGCCGCCCCGTGTTACATGAAGCCCCAGGGCTTCCAGCTTCCGCACAGCGGCGTCATACTCCAGATCCTTCACTGTGGGCAGGGTGATATTACCGCTCACGACCTCCGGCTTTTCCGCTGCGTCGCCGGAAACGGTCAGGGTGACCACATCGCCCTTACGCAGGGCAACGCCCTCTGCGGGATCCTGCCGGATGACAGTGCCTTCTTTTTCGCTGCTTTCTTCTTTTTGGATCTTAACGGAAATGCCGCCCAGATCCTCCAGCTGCTTGACCGCATCGTCGGACTGCATTCCCACCACATTGGGCATGGCGCCACGCTCCGTACTCTTGCTGAAGTCAAAAGCGCCGGACAGCGCACCGATGATCACGACCAGAACGGCCAGCAGCGCCACCGCCAGCACTGCAAAACGTGCCTTGCCCTCGTGGGCGCGGCCGTTCCGGCGGCGCTGCTGCTTTCGCTGCTTTTTCCGCTCCTTTTCCAGGCGCTTGCGTTCCCGGGGACTCAGCTCCCGTTGGGTACGCTGCTGCCGGCTCGCTTCCGCCGGACGGCGGGCGGCGGATTCTCCGCTGCGCCGCGCCGATTCGCTTGTGCGGCGGGAAGCGGCGTCCGGATTGCTGCGCCGGGTCGATTCTGTCGGGCGGCGCGTTTGTTGCGTTTGTTCCGCTGTACGCCGGGCGTTCGGATTCGCGCCATAGGCGCTCTCCTGCCGGTACGGCTCTGCGGGGCGCTGCGCCGTTCTGCCGGCGGATTGGGCGGCCGGGTTGTTCCGGCTGGACGAGGGGGTATAGATCTTCACATCGTCCGTTTCCCATTCTGTCTCTGCGTCCTCCTGATCCGGTTCCAGCTGCCAGACCCGGGTGATGTCCAGATCCTGCTCCGGCAGGCCGCTGCCGGCGGCGTGGGGCGGTGCATTTGACGCCCCCTCCTGGGGGATCACATAGTAGACCGTCCCGCAAACCGGGCAGACGCCATCGTCTGCCCGAACGGGGCTACCACATTTTTTGCAAATAATTGTTGCCATATTCTTTCCTCATTTTGTCAAAAACTATAGTATATAGTATATTATAGGGCTGGTTTATAGTACATTGTAGCACACAGGAGATGCGACTGCAAACAAGAAAGGGCGAACTTTAACAGAAAATTCATGTTCCCCTTATTTTTTTCTTCACGGAGGGATGTTTCTATGTTCAAAAAAGCATTGATCACCGGTGGGGGGCGGGGCATCGGCGCGGCCATTGCCCGGGCGCTGGCGCAGGATGGCTGGCAGCTTTGCCTGCACTATAACAGCAGCCGCCAGGCCGCTCTGGCGCTGGCGGAGCAGCTGCACGCCCAGACCTTCCAGGCGGATGTGGCCGACCCGGCGCAGGTGCGCGCCATGGTGGAGACTGTCGGCCCGGTGGATCTGCTGGTGTGCAATGCCGGTATTGCGCAATACGGCCTGTTCACCGATCTCAGCGACGCCCAGTGGGAACGCACATTGGGGGTCGATCTCTCCGGCGTTGCCCATTGCTGTCGGGCAGTGCTGCCGGATATGGTGCGAAAAAAGCAGGGCTGCATCATCAACATCTCCTCCATGTGGGGCATTGTGGGCGCCTCCTGCGAGGCCGCTTACTCCGCCGCAAAGGCCGGGGTGATCGCCCTGACCCGGGCGCTGGCAAAGGAATATGGCCCCTCCGGCATTCGCATCAACGCCATCGCCCCGGGGGTGATTGAAACCGAAATGCTGGCGCAGTTTTCCCCGGAGGAAAAGCAGGCGCTGGCGGAGGAAACGCCACTGGGACGGCTGGGACAGCCGGAGGATGTGGCGGCGCTGTGCCGCTTTTTGGCCTCGGATGCCGCCGGGTTTATCACCGGGCAGACGATCTCCGTGGACGGCGGCTTTATTCTTTGAGCGCAAAACCGCTTCGGTTGGGTGTTATCATAAGCAAAATTGCATCCAAGCTGTATCAAATTTTCGGTTTTGAAAAAATTTTTCGGGTGGGCTTGTGAAACAGGCAACTGCCGATTGGATAGAAAGAGAGAAGAGCTATGACATCACAGGAACAGAATTTTACCCATGGTGCGCTGTGGCGGCAGATGCTGCTGTTCAGTCTGCCGCTGATGGCGTCCAGCATTTTGCAGGTGCTGTTTAATATGTCCGATGTGGCGGTGGTCGGCCGCTTTGCCGGGCCGGTCGCCCTGGGCGGCGTTGGCTCCACCACCACGCTGGTCACGCTGTTCACCGGCTTTATGATAGGCCTGGGCGGCGGGATCAATGTGCTGGCTGCCCGCTGCTTTGGCGCGGGAGACAAGCTTGGCATGGAGCGCACGGTACACGCCGCAGCGCTGGTGGCGCTGCTGGCCGGGCTTGCCCTGTTGCTGTGCGGCCAGCTGCTGGCGCAGCCTCTGCTGACGCTGCTACACACCAAGAAAAGCCTGATGCCCGGCGCGCTGCTGTATCTGCGCATTTTCTTCCTGGGTATGCCCGCAATGGCCATTTATAACTATGGCAACGCCGTGTTCAGCGCCGTGGGCGATACCCGCCGGCCGCTGGTCTATTTGCTGCTGGCCGGAATTTTGAACATCGCCCTGAACCTGTTTTTTGTCATCTTCTGCCGGCTGGATGTGGCGGGCGTTGCCCTGGCCACGACCATTGCCCAGTACAGCTCCGCCGGGATGATCCTGGTCAGCCTGTTCCGCAGCCAGGGCAGCAGCTATGCCCTGCAGCGGAGCAAGCTGCGCCTGTACCGGCCCCAGACGGCGCGGCTGCTGCAGCTGGGACTGCCTGCCGGCTTTCAAACCGCCATTTTTGCCGTGGCAAACCTGTTTATTCAGGCGGCCATCAACAGCTTTTCCCCCGTAGTGGTGGAGGGAAACGCCGCTGCCGCCAACGCCGACGCGCTGGTCTATGATGTGATGAACGCCTTTTATATTGCCGGCGCCACCTTTATCGGTCAGAATCTGGGCGCGGGGAACTGGAAGCGCGTGCGCAAAAGCTATCAGTGGAGTCTGGGCTATTCCTTCGGCCTGGGGGCGGTCATGGGGCTGCTGCTGGTGCTGTTTTCCCGCCAGTTTCTTTCCCTGTTCACCACGGATGCGGAGGTGATGGAGGCCGGCGCCATGCGGCTGCTGATCATGGGCTTTTCCTACCCGGTTTCCGCCTTTATGGACAGCGCCATTGCCGCTGCCCGGGGACTGGGCAAGACCTTTGTGCCAACGGTGATCGTGGTGCTTGGCTCCTGCGTGTTCCGTATTGCCTGGGTCTATACGGTCTTTGCCCATTTCGGCACAACGCGCTCCCTGTATTTGCTGTTCGTCTGCTCCTGGGCGCTGACGGCGGTGGTGGAAATTATCTATTTCCTGCTGGCCTCCCACAAGCTGCGGCGGGAATACGCCGCGCCCCAGTCGGAACTGCTTTAGGGCGCTGAAAGAGAGACTGTCAAAAAGTCCCAGACTTTTTTGACAAGCTGAAAGAAAAACGCTGTGTACACAAATTCTCGTGTACACAGCGTTTGTTTGTTTTGGGAAAAGGCTCAGCGCGTTGCCAGCCAGGTACGGATATCGTGCTCCAGCACATCGGTGGTGCCCTCAATCCCCAGCTTGCTGCTGTCAATGCAGATGTCATAGGTGCGGGAATCGCCCCACTTGTCCTCGCAGTGGAAGTTGTGGTAGGTTTTCCGCTTTTTGTCCATTTGAGTGATGAGAATATCCGCCTCGTGGGGGGTAACATTCTCCAGCTGGACGATGCGGTCAATGCGGGTTTTTCTGTCCGCCACCACGAAGATGGAGTACAGCGCATCGTACCGGCGCAGCACGGACTCCGCGCAGCGGCCGACGATCACAAAGGATTCGCCCTTGTCCGCTTTTTCCCGGAGGTATTCAAATTGCACATGGGCGATATAGTCCTCCGGAGAGCCGAAAAAGCCCACCCGGTTCCGGGACAGAAAACGGTTGTGGGGCATTTCGTCGAACTTTTTCAGCTCCTCCACATCCAGCTCTTTGACCTCCGCGATCTCGTTGAGCAGGTTACTATCATACAGAGGCAGACCGAAACGCTTGGCCAGCCGCTCGGCGATCATGTGGCCGCCGCTGCCGTATTCACGGCCAACAGAAATAATGACTTGTTTATCCATAATGCTCCTCCCTGAAGCTTCGCTGCTGCGAAAGTCTTTTCTTTCCGTTATTGTATCACAACAGTTTACCTCCCGGCAACAAAAAAATGCCGTCCGGAACAAGTTTTCCCGGGCGGCATGCGGAGACAGCTTTCTTCTGTTTTTATAATGTTATTTCGCCACGAACATCAGGTTCATGTCCACATTTCCGGAAATGCCCTTGACCCGGCCGGTGGAGCTGTATTGCCAGTAATCAAAGCTGTAGTACAGATCTGGCACATTTCTGCTGTTGTAGTTGGCAAACCAGAGCTTATATGCCTTCAGGCGGGACAGGTCAAAGCGGTTGTAGAAAAAGTTCTGGTTACCATAGATCATCGGCTCGTAGCCGCCCTCCCGGATGGCGTCGCAAAAGGCGATGGCTACATCGTCCAACTTGCTGTAGTCCATGTTGTTGCTGCGGCTGTTTTCTCCAGCCACCGGCTCCCAGTCGAATACCACGGGCAGCTGCAGTTTTTTGCCGTCCAGGGTGTCCAGCACGAACTGGGCTTCCTCCCGGGCTTCCTCCTCGTTGAGAGCCATGGAGAAAAAGTACACGCCAATATCCAGCCCGGCGGCCTCCGCGCCGGCAAGGTTCTGCAGGGCATAGGTATCAATGGCGATGTGTCCGTCCACCGACCAGCGGTTACCCAGACGGATAAAGGCAAAGTCAATCCCATCCGCCGCCACCTGCTCCCAGTCGATCTCGCCCTGGTGGACGCTGACATCAATGCCGGTGCGGGCGGTGTAATTGTTGCCTGCATAGCTGACCCGGCCGTTGGACAGAGTGGTAAAATCCTTTGCCGCATAGGGGATTTGGGGCAGATCGGTCTTTACAGGGAGAAAGCGGCCAAAGGCGCGGATCTGGTTCCAGTTGTTGAGAATGGTCACCGCCTGGCTGCGGGTCAGCCCGTCCGTGGGACGGAAGTTGCCCTGGTCATCGCCCTTGAGGTAGCCCTTGGCGCTCATGGCGGCAACATAGCCCTTTGCCCAGGAGGCGATTTTGCTTTTATCCCGGTAGGGGATGCTGGCGCTGCTCTCCTGCAGGCCGAAGGCTCTGGCAAACAGGGCGGCGGCCTCCTGCCGGGTCACGGTGTCCTCCGGGCGCTGCTTTTCTCCGTCGCCCTGCATCAGGCCGGCCTTGGCCAGGCAGAGGATGGCCTCTGTGTACCAGGCGTCCTCCGGCAGGTCGGAAAAGCTGTTTTCCGCCTTGGCGGTATAACGCATATAGCGGTTGAGCAGCACCGCCAGCTCCGCGCGGGTGATGGTGTCGTCCGGGCGGAAGTTGCCCTGGGTGTCTCCCTGGACGATGCCCAGAGTGCTCCAGCGATCAATGGCGGCTTCCGCCCAATGTCCCTGGGTGTCGCCATAGCTGACCGCCATGGCGCTTCCGGAAAGCATGGCCGCGCAAAGCACGCCGGCAAGAACTTGTTTCCAACGCATGAGTATTCCCTCTTTTCTCTGTTGTATTTCTGCGGGGTATGTGCAGAGTATACCTGTTTTGCATCAAACTTGCAAGCGCTATCCCTGCCGGAAGTTTTTAGTTGAGAAAGCCCGGAAAAGATGGTATAATATTAAATCAGGCTGTAATGCCGGAAAAAATTACAACAAACGATCGTAAATAAAGGAGCGGTGAGCCAATGAAGCTCGGTATCGTGGGGCTTCCCAATGTGGGAAAGTCCACCCTGTTTAATGCCATTACCAACGCCGGCGCGGAAAGCGCCAACTATCCCTTCTGCACCATCGACCCCAATGTGGGCATGGTCACCGTGCCGGACAGCCGGCTGGATTTTCTGGGGGAGATGTATCAGCCCAAAAAGCTGACTCCCGCCGTGATCGAGTTCGTGGACATTGCCGGCCTGGTCAAGGGCGCCTCCCGGGGCGAGGGTCTGGGAAACAAGTTTCTGTCCAACATCCGCATGACTGACGCCATTGTCCATGTGGTGCGCTGCTTTGATGATGACAACATCATCCATGTGGAGGGCAGCACCGATCCTCTCCGGGACATTGAGACCATCAATCTGGAACTGGTCATGGCCGATCTGGAAATGGTGGATCGCCGCATCGACAAGGCCAAAAAGGCTGCCAAGGGCGACAAAAAGTTCCTCCACGAGGCAGAGGTATTCACCGGCCTGCGGGAGCATCTGGACAGCGGCAAGTCCGCACGGAACTATGACTGCTCCAAGGAGGACATGGAGTTGATCGCCACCTCCGACCTGCTGAGCCTGAAGCCCATCATCTATGCCGCCAACATGGACGAGGCCGGGATCGCGGCCTATGCCGACAATCCCTACTATCAGCAGGTGGCCGAGTTGGCCGCGTCCGAGGGCGCCCAGGTGCTGCCCATCTGCGCCAAGATCGAGCAGGAGATCGCGGAGCTGGATGGCGAGGACAAGGCCATGTTCCTGGAGGAGATGGGGCTGGAATCCAGCGGCCTGGATCGTCTGATCTCCTGTTCCTATGAGCTGCTGGGACTGATCAGCTATCTGACCTGCGGCCCGGATGAGTGCCGCGCCTGGACCATCACCCGGGGCACGAAAGCGCCTCAGGCGGCCGGTAAGATCCACTCGGACTTTGAGCGCGGCTTTATCCGCGCCGAGATCGTGGCCTTTGACGACCTAAAAGCCTGCGGCACCATGGCGGCGGCAAGAGAAAAGGGTCTGATCCGCTCCGAGGGCAAGGAATATGTCATGCAGGACGGCGATGTTACCCTGTTCCGCTTTAATGTATAGGGTATAAGGGCGGAAGCATGAAACTGCGCATTGCGCTGCTGGATGCCTGGCGCGGACTGGCGATTTTGGGCATGATCGTGTATCATCTGCTGTTTGACCTGCTGCTGTTTGGCGTGCTGACGGAGCAGCAAATGTTCTCCCTGCCCATGCAGCTGTTTCAGCAGGCGATCTGCTGGAGCTTTATCCTGCTGGCGGGCGCTTCCTCCTGCTTCAGCCGGAACAACTACCGCCGGGGGATCATTACCCTGGCGGTGGGACTGCTCATCATGCTGGGTGGCGAGTTTGTCGGCCAGCCCATCCGCTTTGGAATTCTGCAATGTCTGGGCTTCTGTATGCTGCTGTATGGGCTGCTGCAAAAGCCCCTGTCCCGGCTGCACCCGGCCTGGAGCATTCTGTGGATGGGGCTGTTTGGCCTATTTTACTGGCTGACCCGCCATGTGGTCGCGCCGGTGGGCTGGCTGTATCCCTTTGGCTTTCTTGCGTCGGATTTTTACTCCGCGGATTACTTTGGCCTGCTGCCCTGGTTTTTCCTGTTTCTGGCCGGCGTCGGCATGGGAAAGAAGCTCCGTGCCGAAGTACAGAAGCAGCCCACTCCGGCTTGGGCGCGCTGCCAGCCGCCGGTCTGGCTTTGCTGGCTGGGTCGCCACAGCCTGTGGATCTACCTGTTCCACCAGCCGGTGCTGTACGGCGTGACCTGGCTGGTATTTCGGTAGTTGATTTTGCGCCCGGTATATACGCTATTTAGATGAAAACGAATAAAAACCCGGAACCGTTTTTGCGCCGCTTTGGCTCGAAACGGTTCCGGGTTTTGTGCAATATTTTGTAAAAGACCGGCTTCAGTCGCTTTCCCCTCACAGCGGGAGCAGGGAGAGCCGGGGTTCGCCGGAAGGGGGAATCTCGATGCGGCCGCAGTGGGGATGGCTGCCCAGGCCGGAGGAGCCGGGGTTGAGCAGCCAAAGGCCGTTTTCTTTCCGGCAGACGGGAATATGGGTATGGCCGAACAGCGCCACCTGGGCGCCGGAAAGGCTGGCCGCACAGCAAAGGGCGTCGTAGTTCGGCTCCAGCTTGACCCGGTAGCGGTGGCCATGGGTGGCAAAAAAGGAAACGCCGCCAAAGACAAAGCAGGCCGTGGCCGGCAGGGGGGAGCCGAAGTCGCAATTGCCGCAGACCCGAAACAGGGGAATCTGGGGAAAGCGCTGCGCCAGACAGTGGGTATCCCGGTCGTGGTCGCCCAGGTGGACGATGCCGTCCGGGTGCAGAGTCTCCACCGCCCGGAGCATGGGCGCGGTCTGGCCGTGGGTATCGGAAAACACAAGCAGCAGCAAGAGAGAACACCTCCAAAATGATTTGCTTTTCCGGACGCTGCACTTTCCGCCGATAGGCTGCATAGAATGGACTGTGAAGGGAGCGTGAACGATCATGCGGGAATGGGAACGGCTGCAGCAGGAATTGGAAAAGCAGGGGAAAACCGCGGATTTACAAGCCCTCGCCGATTCTCCGGCAGGACAAAGGCTGGGGAAAATGTTGGACGGCAAGGCAGTGGAGCAGGCCGCCAAAAGCGGGGATGCCGTTGCCCTCCGGGGTATCGTGCAGCAGGTCATGGCTACCCAGGAGGGTAAGGATCTGGCCGCCCGGCTGGAAAAGCTGATGGGACGCTGAGAAAGGAGGGCGCCGGCGATGGATGAAATGGAAGAAAAGCTGGGCAAGCTGCTCAATGACCCGGCGGCCATGGACAGCATTGCAAAAATGGCCCAGCAGCTGATGGGCGGCAGCGGGGGCGAGGCGAAAAATCCGGCTCCGCTCGCCCCGGGTGGGGATGCCGGGCTTGGCGTCTCCCCGGCGCTGCTGCGGGTGCTGGGCAAGCTGAAGGAGGAGCCGGACGGCAACCGGCACCAGCTGCTTCTGGCGATGGAGCCGTATCTCAAGCAGGAGCGGCGGCAGAAGCTGGAGCGCGCCATCAAGCTGGCACGACTGGCGCGTTTGGCGCGCCTGGCTATGACGGAACTGGGGGGTGAGGAGCTTGGCCTATAATCGTTACCGGGGCAACAGCGGCCATGTGGAATATGTGCCGGAGTCCTCGGGGGAGCAGTCTCGCCCGCCGCAGCCCCAACAGCCCCGGGAGTGGCGGCCGCCGGGGAAGCCTCCGGAAAAAAACAGGCCGCCGGCACCCTTCGCCGGTTTGGGCGAGGGGCTCAGCGGCCTGCTGCGCAGATTTCGGTTTCCGGAGCTGGAGACCGAGGATCTGATCCTGTTGCTGATTTTGTATTTGATGTATCGGGAGAGCGGGGACGAGGAGCTGCTGATGATCATGGGCGGAATGTACCTGTTATGATCCCTGCAGCGTGTCCGGCAGGGTGAAATTCTCCGCTGCCGGGGTGGCGGTGTCCAGACTGTTGGTGGAAAACCGCCGCAGAAGCGTTTCTCCGTCCAGCATTTCATAGCCCACCAGAAGCCCGTACTCGGTGGATACATAGTAACGGATGGTATATCCCAGCTGCGCCGATTGGGTCTCCGCCAGGATGCAGGGCCAGTTGTCCCACTGGGTGTAGGCGGCGTCGGAAATGCTTTCCGCCGGCAGCGCCAACAGATCTTCGTAAGTGGGAATACCCTGATACAGCTCATCGCGCATTTCTTCTTGCGATGTCGGGGCGGCCTGAAAGGCGGCGGTGTCGCCATCGTACCAGATGTACAGCTTGTCGCCCAGCAGCAGGGTGTTTTTTGTGGTGGTACTGCTCATGTTCATAATGCGGGTGGCTTCCGGCGTTTTCCAGACGGAGACCAGCCGGTCATAGCGCCGCTCATCCTGGGAATACCGGGTGAGGATGCCCGTGCGGGAGTAGGACTCCGGCCGCTTCAGCGCGGCGATCACGGGCTGGACATTTTCCGGCGTGACCTCCAAGGCTGTGCCTGAGGGAGCCGCGCTGCTCTCTGTCGATGCCGAGGGCGAAACGGCCTCCGGCAGCAGCACCGCCGCTGTGTTGGCGCGGCCGCCGAAAAAGTACAGCACCGCGACCAGCGCGGCCACCAGCAGCAGCGCCAGCAGAATGAACTTGGAGCCTTTGGCGTTCAAGCGAATTCCTCCGGCGCATTGGCGGTATAGCCGAAGCTGTACAGGATGGCGTCCGCGATCCGGGCACAGGCGTGGCCGTCGCCATAGGGGTTGACAGCCTTGGCCATGGCATCGTAAGCGGCGGGATCGGTCAGCAGCTCCCGCGCCATTTGATAGATCTTTTCGCTGTCCACACCGGCCAGCTTCACCGTTCCGGCGTGAACGGCCTCCGGCCGCTCGGTTTCCCGGCGCAGCACCAGAACGGGCTTGCCCAGGGCGGGAGCCTCCTCCTGCAAACCGCCGGAATCGGTCATGACCAGATAGCAGGCGTGGAGCAGACGGTGCATTTCGATCGCGTCCAGCGGGTCGATCAGGTGGACATTGGGCAGGTTCCCCAGATAGCGCTGGGCGCATTCCTGCACCACAGGGCTCAGGTGGACGGGATAGACCACATCCACATCGGAGAAATCCAGCGCGATCCGCCGCACGGCGGTGAAAATGTTTTCCATGGGCTGGCCGTAATTTTCCCGGCGGTGGCAGGTCATGGCGATCACCCGGCGGTTTTGGAAATCCAGCTCCTGCAGCAGGGGCGTGCGGAAGCTGCCGTCGCCCACGGTGTATTGCATGGCGTCGATGACGGTGTTGCCGGTGACGAACACGCCGTCCCGCAGTCCCTCCGCCCGGAGATTGTCCCGGTTGGCGGGGGTGGGAGCGTAGTGATAACTGGCCAGCCGCCCGACCAGACAGCGGTTCATTTCCTCCGGAAAGGGGGAGTAGCGGTCAAAGGTGCGCAGTCCGGCCTCCACATGACCCACGGGGATCCTGGCGTAAAAAGCGGCCAGCGCGCCGGCAAAGGTGGTGGAGGTATCGCCATGGACAAGCACCAGATCGGGCTTGGCCTGCTCCAGCACAGCGGCCATGGCGTTGAGCACCTTGGTGGTGATGGTGTAAAGGGTCTGTCCCGGCTCCATGATGTCCAGGTCGTAGTCTGCTTCCAGCCCGAAGCAGTCCATTACGCTGTCCAGCATTTCCCGGTGCTGGGCGGTCAGGCAGACCAGACACTCGATTTCCGGGTGGCGGCGCAGCTCCAGCACCAGCGGCGCCATTTTGATGGCCTCCGGGCGGGTGCCAAACACGGTCATAACACGGAGTTTACGCATCCTTTGTTTCCTCCTTGGCCTCCGCTTCCGCCCGGGCGGCCTGCTCCATGTGTTTTTCCGCCTGGTGCAGACGCTGGGCGCGGATGGCGCGGTTCAGGGAGATGCCCACGATCACGGCGATGCAGAACGCAACCAGCAAAAGCAGGAACTTAAACGGCGTGTCGGTGGCGATCACCACGGCGGTCAGACCCAGAATGGCGCTGGCGGCATAGAGCACGGCAACGGCCTGCTTCTGGCTCAGACCCATGTCGATCAGCCGGTGGTGGAAATGGCCGCGATCCGGGTGCATGGGGCTTTGGCCGTGGAGCAGCCGGCGGCAGAAGGCAAACAGCGTGTCCACCAGGGGGACGGCCAGCGCCAGCAGCGGCACGGCAAAGGTGACAACGGCATAGAACTTGAACAGGCCCAGCACGGACATGGTGGAAAGCACATAGCCCAGCAGCAGTGCGCCGGTGTCGCCCATGAAAATCTTGGCGGGGTTGAGGTTATAGGGGATGAAGCCGATACAGCCGCCCACCAGCGCGGCCAGGATCACGGCGACATTGCCCTCGGACACGGCCATGGCAACCACCAGCATGGTAACGGAGCTGATGGTGGAAACGCCGCAGGCAAGGCCGTCCAGCCCGTCGATCAGGTTCACGGAGTTGGTGATGCCTACGATCCAGATCACGGTGATGGGGATCCGCAGCCAGTTCAGGAACAGATACTGATCGCCGCTGAACAGGAAGGGACTGGTAAAGGCCTCGATGACAACGCCGTGGTACACGGCGATAAACGCGGCCAGGAACTGGAAGCCAAACTTGACCCAGGCATTCAGGGAGACCACATCGTCAATGGCGCCGATGACAACGATCAGTACCGCGCCAAGCAAAATGCCCTGTACCTGGCGGTCAATGTCGGCAAACAAAATGACCGCAATAATAAAGCCGAGGAAGATGGCCAGACCGCCCATGCGGGGGATGGGGTGGTCATGCACCCGGCGTGCCTCGCCGGGGACATCCATAGCGCCCACCTTCTGGGCAAAGAGTTTTACGATCGGGGTGGCAGCAAAGCTGATAACAAAGGCGATACCCAGCGTGATCAGCAGCTGCATCCAAAGATGAGGAGTTCCTATCATAATGATTCTCCTAATGTTTATCTGGCGATAAAGCCCAGTTTTTTGTGTACCTTACGCAGGGTGCGCCAGGCGGTGTGGGAGGCCTTTTCCGCGCCGGCGCGGTAAATGCTTTCCAGGTAGGCCTTGTCCGCCAGCAGGCGTTCGGTCTCCTCCCGGATGGGGCGGAGCATTTCCACAACGGCCTCGCCCACGCGGGGCTTGAAGGCGCCGTAGCCCAAGCCGTCGAACTCCTGCTCCACGGCCTCCAGGCTTTTGCCGGCGGCGATGCTGTAAATGGTCATCAGGTTGGCCACGCCGGGCTTTGCCGCCGGGTCATAATGGACGCAGGCGGTGGTGTCGCTGTCGGTGACGGCCTTTTTGAACTTGCGCAGAATATCCTCGGGCTTGTCCAGTACATACACGCAGCCACCGGGATCCTTGTCGGACTTAGACATTTTGTTTTCCGGGCTGGTCAGGGACATGATCCGCGCCCCGGCCTTGGGGATATACGGCTCCGGAATGGTGAAGGTCTCGCCATAGAGATTGTTAAAGCGGGTGGCAACATCCCGGCACAGCTCCACATGCTGCTTCTGGTCGCCGCCAACGGGCACCAGGTCGGCCTGGTACAGCAGGATATCCGCAGCCATCAGCGCGGGATAGGTGAAAAGCCCGGCGTTGATGTTGTCCGCGTTTTTGGCGGATTTGTCCTTGAACTGGGTCATGCGGGACAGCTCGCCGAACATGGTAAAGCAGTCGAGGATCCAGCCCAGCTCCGCGTGCTGAGGCACATGGCTCTGGACAAAAATGGTGTTCTTTTCCGGATCCAGACCGGCGGCGATGTAGGCGGCGATCTGGGTCATGGTGCGCTTGCGCAACTGGGCGGGATCCTGCCGCACCGTGATGGAGTGGAGATCCGCCAGCATATAGTAGCAGTCATAGGTATCGGCCAGAGAGACCCAGTTCTTGATCGCGCCCAGGTAGGAGCCAAGGGTCAGTTCGCCGCTGGGCTGAATGCCGGAGAGAATGACTTTTCTTTTTTCTTCCATAAGTGAATGTTCCTTCTTTCGGGTTTTTGACTTTACTTCTGCAGGCCGCAGTCCTTGGCCAGCTTTTGGAACGCTGCGGCGCTGCGGCGGATCATATCCGGCGAGACGCAATAGGCCAGGCGGACATAGCCGGGACCGGCAAAGCTGCTGCCGGGAACCAGGAGAAGATTGTATTTCTTCGCCTGCTCGGCAAAGGCGGCGTCATCGCCGCCCGGCGCCTGCACCCAGAGGTAGAAAGCGCCGGAGGGATACACGCAGGTAAAGCCCGCCTCGGTGACGATGCGGTACAGCAGCTTGCGGTTGCCGTCATAGGCGGCGATGTCGGACTGGGCGTCCAGGCAGCGGGCAACTGCCAGCTGCATCAGAGAGGGGGCGTTGACAAAGCCCAGCACCCGGCCGGCAATGGTGCAGCCCTGGAGCACATTTTCAAAGTCCTCCAGCTGGGAGGGAATGACCAGATAACCGATGCGCTCTCCCGGCAGGGAAAGGCTTTTGCTCCAGGAATAGCCCACGATGGTGTTGGCGTAAAGATCCGGCACCCAGGGCACCGGCGTACCGTCGTAGGCCAGCTCCCGGTAGGGTTCGTCGCTGATCAGGTAGATGGGTGCGCCGAACTGAGCGCTTTTTTCCTCCAGCACCTTGCCCAGCTTGCGCAGCAGCTCCGCCGGGTAGATCACGCCGGTGGGGTTGTTGGGGTTGTTGAGCAGCAGCACCCGGGTCTTGGGGCCGATGGCGGCGCGCAGCGCCTCCGGGTCGGGCAGAAAGCTGCCCGGCGTGGTGGGGATGGCCTTGAGTATCCCGCCGAAATTTTCGGTATAGTTCCGGTATTCCAGGAAATACGGGGCAAAAACCAGCACCTCGTCCCCGGGATCGAGCAGGCAGCGCAGCGCACTGTTCAGGCCACCGGCGGCGCCGGAGGTCATGATGATGTTCTCCCCGGTGTAGTCGGTGCCGAAGCGGCGGTTGAGATGCTCCGCCACTGCGGCGCGCACCTGGGGAAAGCCGGCATTGGGCATATAGCCGTGGATCTTGGTGCTTTCCTCGGTGTTGAGAATTTCATGGATGCTCTGGTTGACCTGCTCCGGCGCGGGGAAATAGGGGTTTCCCAGAGAGTAGTCATAGACATTTTCTTTTCCGTACAGGGCGGCCAGACGGTTGCCCTCTTCAAACATTGCCCGGATGGCGGAGCCGCCGGCGCAAAGCTTTTGCATGGATGCAGAGATCATATCAAAAACTCCCCAAATAGCAAGAAATTTATGCAGATCCTGCCGAAACATGGCGGCAGGGAAGATACACATAGTTATACGAATACAGTATAACACGCTTTTCGGGGAATGACAACTGTGAAATACCGGGGCTTGACAATCATTTGTCCCTGTCCTACAATACGATAAGACACTTTTGCATCATAGATGCCAGCAAACGCGGGCTTTGCAAAAAGAATTCGTCCCGCAGGGGCGATGCGGCTTTCCCCAAACAGGCCGCTGGCAGGATTTTCCGCAGCAGCGGGGAAGTTTGCGGCGGTATCGTTTGCTATTATTATATAAGGTAAAAACAGGAGGAACTTCCATGACAGATGCAGCATTTTTCGCGGAGATGGAGGCGCGCATTCCCAAGGGCGAGGTGCGCACCCGCTTTGCGCCCAGCCCTACCGGATATATGCATGTGGGCAATCTGCGCACGGCGCTGTACACCTGGCTGATCGCCCGGCACTACGGCGGCAAATTTATCCTGCGCATTGAGGACACCGATCAGGAGCGCTTTGTAGAGGGCGCGACCGAGGTGATCTATAAAACGCTGGCGGAATGCGGTCTGGGTCATGACGAAGGCCCGGATATCGGCGGCCCGGTCGGCCCTTATGTCCAGACGGAGCGCCGGGCGCTGTACGGGAAATATGCCGAGCTGTTGGTGGAAAAGGGTGCGGCCTACCGCTGTTTTTGTGAAAAGACCGAATCGGAGGAGGAGAGCGGCGACTTTGACCGGGGCGACGACCCCTGCCGGAATCTCTCCGCACAAGAGGTGGCCGAGCATCTGGCTGCCGGAAAACCCTATGTGATCCGGCAGCGGATCCCCCATGAGGGCTGCACCACCTTCCATGACGAGTCCTTTGGGGACATCACCGTGGAAAACGCGACGCTGGACGACCAGGTGCTGATGAAGCGGGACGGTCTGCCGACCTATAACTTTGCCAATGTGGTGGACGATCACCTGATGGGCATTACCCATGTGGTGCGCGGCAGCGAGTATCTTTCCTCCGCGCCTAAGTATAACCTCCTGTATGAGGCCTTTGGCTGGGAGGTGCCGGTGTATGTCCACTGCGCCCCGGTGATGAAAACCGCCACGAAAAAGCTGTCCAAGCGGGATGGCGACGGGACCTATGAGGATCTGGTGGCGGCGGGCTTTTTGACTGAGGCCATCGTCAACTATGTGGCGCTGTTGGGCTGGAGCCCCAAGGGTGAGCTGGCCGAGCAGGAGATTTTCTCCCTGGAGGAGCTGCAAAAGGCCTTTGATCCCGCCGGGATTTCCAAGTCTCCCGCAATTTTTGACATCGAAAAGCTGACCTATTTCAACAGCCACTATCTCCGCGCCATGGCGCCGGAGGACTTTGCCAAGGCGGCAGAGCCGTACATCCGCAAGGCGGTCACCAACCCGGCCTATGATGCGGCGGCCATTGCCGGCATTTTGCAGCAGCGCTGCGAAAAGCTCACGGAGATCCCGGAAAAGCTGGATTTCTTTGATGTGCTGCCGGAGTACAGCACGGAGCTGTTCGTCCACAAAAAATCCAAGTGCAACGAGGAAGTGGCAAAGGCCATGCTGGAGGCCGCGATCCCGGCGCTGCGGGCGTTGGAGTCCTGGGACAAGGACAGCGTCCATGGCGCGCTGGTCTCTCTGGCGGAAAGCCTTGGCGTGAAAAACGCCACCCTGATGTGGCCGGTGCGCATCGCCGCAGCCGGCAAGGCGGTCACCCCCGGCGGCGCGGTGGAGATCTGCTGCATTCTGGGCAAGGAGGAGTGCCTTCGCCGTCTGGAGCTGGGGCTGCAAAAGCTGTAAGCTGTAATATTTTATTATAATGTAAGAGTATCCCTGCGAAAATCGCGGGATAGAGAAAGGGAAAACAGGGAAAACGATGAAAAAAGTGTTGATCATTTCTTCCAGTCCCCGCAGAAAGGGCAATTCCCAGCTGCTGTGCGAGGCCTTTGCCCGGGGCGCGGAGGAGAGCGGGAATCAGGTGGAACTGGTGCGTCTGGCGGAGAAAAAGATGCGCTTCTGTCGCGCCTGCGACGCCTGCATGAAAAACGGCGGCAAATGTGTGCAGTCGGACGACATGGAGGGGATCCTGGAGCTGTTCCAGCAGGCGGATGTGCTGGTGCTGGCCACACCGGTGTATTTTTACGGTATCACGGCGCAGATGAAGACCTTTATCGACCGCACCTATCCCATCTGGCAGCATTTGGGCAAGAAGGATGTGTATTATATCATCTCGGCCGGCCTGGGCGTGGATATCATAGAGCGCTCTCTGGGCGATCTGGACGGCTTTGTGGAGCATCTGGAGCAGCCCAGCGAGATCAAGGGGCGCGTGTATGCCAACGATGTAATGGACGCCGGACTGGTCAAGGACACGGCGCTTCCCCTGGCGGCCTATGAGCTGGGAAAAAATGTCTGACACCGTATCCCATAAAGAATACATAAAGAAAAATCGCCTCCTGCACCCAATCGATGCAGGAGGCGATTTTGTCGTTTTATGTGTGTGGTTTATTTCTGCGCCATGCGCCGGGCGGTCTCCAGAGCAAGGTGCATCATGTCGGTAAAGCTGGTGCGGCGGTCTTCGGGCGAAAGCTGCTCACCGGTGACCAGATTGTCGGAGATGCTCAGCAGCGCCAGCGCCCGCTTGCCGCAGTGGGCGGCCTCGCAATACAGGCCGGCGGTCTCCATTTCCACGCACAGCACGCCCATGTGCCCCCAGTCCAGGGTGGTGTTGCTGGCGTCATAGAAGTTGTCCGAGGAGAGCACATTGCCCACCGGCAGGGACAGCTGAAGTTCCTCTGCCGCGCGGACGGCCTCCAGCAGCAGGGTGAAGTCGGCGATGGGGGCAAAGCTGCCGGGCATTTGGAATTGGGAGACAAAGGCGGAGTTGGTGCAGGCAGCCTGGGCGGCGACCACATTTTTCAGCGCCAAATCCGGCGTCAGCGCGCCGGCGGAGCCGATGCGGATGATGTTGTCCACATCGTATTCCGTAAACAGCTCGTGGCAGTAGATCGCCATGGAAGGGATTCCCATGCCGGAGGCCATGACCGACACGGGAACGCCCTTGTAGCTGCCGGTGTAGCCCTGGATGCCGCGGACATTATTGACCAGACGGGCGTTTTCCAGAAAGGTCTCCGCGATGAACTTGGCGCGGAGCGGGTCGCCGGGCATCAGCACGGTTTTGGCAAAGTCGCCGCGCTGGGCGGTGTTGTGAGGGGTGGGCATGAAACAGGCCTCCTTTGAATAGATATCAGGTGTGAAATTCTGAATTTATCACCAATTATATCCGTTTCCGGTAAAAAAGTCAATTTGGAAGACTCTGGTGTCATATTGCAGAAAAACACAAAAAATGAAGAAATTAAGTACAAATCATGAATTTTTTGCAAAATGAGGAAAATTTCATCATTTTAATGTGAAGAATTGTAAATAGACAATCGAACGGTTCTGTGATAATATTGTTTTGTTCAGACAAGAGGGAACGAGACAAGATTCTCCGGCAAAGGCGCAGTGTGGCAGAAGTTGCGGTTTTGGCGGAAAAATCGCGTTGCGTTCCTGATTGTAATGCCAAGAGAGTGAAAAAATATTTTTAGAGGTGATGCGCATGTCCTTCCACTTTTACGGCGGCGTGCATCCGGACGACAAAAAGTCGCTTACTAACAAAGCGGCGGTGACGCCTCTGGCTCCCCCGAGTCAGCTGGCGATCCCCATGTCCCTGCACATCGGCGCACCTTGCCAGCCCCTGGTGGCTGTTGGGGATGAGGTGAAAATGGGTCAGAAGATCGGCGATGTTGGCGCCGCTGTTTCCGCACCCATCCATTCTCCCGTTTCCGGCAAGGTTATCGCCATCGAGCCCAGACTCCAGTGTAACGGCACAATGACCAATTGCGTTGTGATTGAAAACGACGGTCTGGACACTCCCTGCGAGACCATGGTTCCTCACTCCGAGGAGGAACTCAACGATCCCGAAGCACTGGTGAAGATCATCCGTGAGGCCGGTATCGTTGGTATGGGTGGCGCAACCTTCCCCACCGCATTCAAAATTTCCAGCGGTAAGGGTAAGGTCAACACGGTCATCATCAACGGTGCCGAGTGCGAGCCCTACATTACTTCCGACCATCGTACCATGCTGGAGCATCCGGAAGAGCTGCTGAAAGGTATTCAGCTGATCGTCCGGGCCTGTGGTGTGGACAAAGCCATCCTGGGCATTGAGACCAACAAGCAGGACGCGATCGACCTGCTCCAGTCCAAGAATCCTGCCCAGTACAATGTTGAAATTCTGCCGCTGAAATGTCGTTATCCCCAGGGTGCTGAAAAGCAGCTGATCCAGACCGTTACCGGTAAGGAAGTGCCTCCCGGAGGCCTGCCCGCCGCCATCGGCTGTGCTGTGTTCAACACTTTCACCGCCTACGCCATCTATCGTGCCTGCTACGAGGGTCGTCCCGCTATCGAGCGTGTGGTCACCGTTTCCGGCAGCGGCGTGGCGCAGCCCCAGAACCGCCTGTGCCGCATCGGTACCCCCGTCGGCTACATCTTCGAGAACTGCGGCGGTTTCAAAAAGGATCCCAACAAGGTTCTGATGGGCGGCCCCATGATGGGCGTTGCCGTCAGCAATCTGGAAGGCGGTATCGCCAAGGGTACCAACGCCCTGCTGGCCTTCTGCGAGAACGAAGACAAAACCGTCAAGAACCCCGTCTGCATCCGTTGCGGTCGCTGCGCTTCCGCCTGTCCCATGAAGCTGCAGCCCATGTACATGTATATGTACCAGCAGAAGGATGATGTCCCCGGTATGGAACAGTACCATATCATGGACTGCATTGAGTGCGGCGCCTGCACCTACGGATGTCCCGGCCGCCTGCACCTGACCCACGCCTTCCGTACCGGTAAGGCCAAGATCCAGGGGATCCGCCGTGCCGAAAAGGCCGCCGCGGATGCCGCAAAGGCAAAGGCCGAGGCCGAGAAGGCCGCGGGAAAGGAGGCAAAATAAGCTATGGAACTGAACAAAAAGCTGGTCGTGTCCTCCTCCCCGCATATTCGCAACGGAGTGAACACCCGCAGCATCATGCTGGATGTTGTCATCGCGCTGATTCCCGCCATGATCGTGGCGATCTGCGTGTTTGGCTTCCAGGCACTGGCGCTGACCGTCATCAGCGTGGCAGCCTGCATCTTCTTCGAGTGGCTGTATCGCGCGATCCTGCACAAGGATAACACCATCGGTGACCTGTCCGCAGTCGTTACCGGTATTCTGATGGCATTCTGTATGCCTGCAAACGCCCCCCTGTGGCTGCCCATCCCCGGCGCCTGCTTTGCCATGATCGTGGTCAAGCAGCTGTTCGGCGGTCTGGGTAAGAACTTCATCAACCCTGCTCTGGGCGCTCGTGCGTTCCTCAACTCCTGGCCTGTTCTGATGACCACCTTCGCCGCTCCTTTCTGCTATAAGGTGATGGGTGCAAGCATCATGAACATCGGCGCGGATGTGGTGACCGCCGCGACTCCCATGGCTTCTCTCCATGCCGGTCTGCTTCCTGATGCTTCCCTGAGCGATATGTTCCTGGGCTTCATCGGCGGCAGCCTGGGTGAGGTCAGCGCGCTGGCCCTCATCATCGGCGGTGTGTATCTGTGCCTGCGTAAGGTGATCACACCCCGGATCCCCGTGGCTTACATTGCCACTGTCGCTGTCCTGACCTTCATCTTCCCCAAGGGTGACGCCGGTCACCTGGAGTGGATGCTGTATAACCTCCTGGGTGGTGGTCTGATGCTGGGCGCCATCTTCATGGCGACCGACTATGTTACCAGCCCCATCACCAAGAAGGGTCAGGTCATCTACGGTATCGGCTGCGGCCTGATCACCGTTTTCATCCGTTACTTCGGTTCTTATCCCGAGGGTGTCAGCTACTCCATCCTGGTGATGAATGTCTGCGCCTGGCTGATCGATAAGATGACTCCGCCTCGTCAGTTCGGTGTTTCCGCAGAGGAAGCAAAGGCTGCCAAGGCCAAGGCTAAGGCCGCCAAGAAGGAGGCGAAGGCATAATGGAAAAGAAAAAGAACCTCAATTCCACTCCTCGTCTGATCGTGATGCTGTTCCTGATCTCCGCGCTGACCGCGCTGGCTCTGGGCATCGTCAACCATATGACCGAGGGGCCTATCGCCCAGCACACGCTGGATACGACCAATGCCGCGCTGGCAGAGGTCATGCCCGGCGGCGACTATACCTTCAACCAGCTGGATAAGACCGTCAGCAATACGGAGGTCACCGCGATCTACACCGCGGAGGATGCCAGCGGCGTGCAGGGCTATGTGGTCGAGTCCGTCGTCTTCGGTTCCCAGGGCAACATTGACATGGTCGTCGGTGTGGATCTGAACCAGACCGTTACCGGCCTGGCCATCATCTCCAACCCCGAGACCGCCGGTCTGGGCTCCAAGGCCAGCGATGCGGATTGGCGCGCACAGTTTGCGGGCAAGTCCGGCACCCTGGCTGTTGACAAGGACGGTGGCGACATCGTGTCTCTGACCGGTGCAACCATCAGCTCCCGCGCAGTGGTAAAGGGCGTTAATAACGCGCTGGAAACCGTTGCAGAATTGGGTTAAGGAGGTTTTTGAAATGAATGTGAAACAGCAAGCAAAAGAAGGCCTCATTACCCAAAACCCCGTTCTGGTGCAGCTGCTGGGTATGTGTTCTACCCTGGCTATCACCACCAGCCTGTTTAACGGTATCGGTATGGGCGCCTGCGTTACCATCATTCTGATCTGCTGTAATGTGGTTATCTCCCTGCTGAGAAAAGTGATCCCCTCTAAGGTGCGTATCGCAGCCTACATCGTCGTGATCGCCGGCTTCGTTACCATCGTTGACCTGCTTCTGCAGGCTTATGTCCCCGCGCTGTCTGCCTCTCTGGGCATGTTCATCCCCCTGATCGTCGTGAACTGCATTATTCTGGGTCGTGCTGAAGGCTTCGCTTCCAAGAACGGTGTTGGCGCTTCCATCCTGGATGGTTTCTTCCAGGGCGTTGGCTACATCTGGGTTCTGGTCGTGATGTGCGTTGTCCGTGAATTCCTGGGCAACGGCAGCTTCGGCGGCGGCATCCTCAACGGTGGCGCCGGTATCCAGATTTTCCCCGCAGATTACGGCGCACTGCTGATGGTTCTGCCCTTTGGCGGCTTCCTGACGCTGGGTATCCTGATCGCCGTTGTGCAGAAGGGTCTGCAGCGTTCCGCCGCTAAGAAAACTGAGGAGGTGGACAAGTAATGGGTATTACCAAGATTTTTTCCATTGCTCTGAGTCTGATCCTGGTTGAGAACTTCATCCTGGTGCAGTTCCTGGGTATCTGCCCCTTCATGGGTGTTTCCAAGAAGATGGACACCGCCACCGGTATGGGTATCGCTGTTATCTTTGTTATGGCAGTGGCCTCCCTGTTCTGCTGGCTGGTCAACCACTTCATCCTGATGCCTCTGGGCCTGGGTTATCTCCAGACTCTGGCTTACATCCTGGTGATTGCATCTCTGGTGCAGTTTATCGAGATGTTCCTGCAGAAATCCATGCCCGCCCTGTATGAGGCGCTGGGTGTGTACCTGCCCCTGATCACGACCAACTGCGCCGTTCTCGGCGTGGCGCTGCTGAACACCAACAACAGCTATAACCTCCTGGAGAGCGTTGTGGCCGGTATCTGCGGCGGTCTGGGCTTCCTGGTCGCTATCGTTCTGTTCGCCAGCGTCCGCGAGCGCCTGGAGTTTGCGGATTACCCCAAGGCCTTTGAGGGCTTCCCCATCGCCTTGGTCGCTGCTGGTCTGATCGCCCTGTCCTTCATGGGCTTCAGCGGTCTGAAGGTTTGGTAAGGGGGAACGAGAAATGCAAGGAATTATTTATGCTGTAATTGCCCTCGGCGCTTTGGGTCTGGTCTTCGGTATTGTTCTGGCTGTTGCAGCCAAGAAGTTTGCCGTTGAGGTCGATGAGCGTCAGGAAGCAATTTCTGAGATTCTGCCCGGCGCCAACTGCGGTGGCTGCGGCTTCCCCGGCTGCGGCGGTTATGCCGCGGCGGTCGTCAAGGGCGAAGCCGGCGTCAACTGCTGCGCCGCCGGCGGTGCTGCCGTGGCTGCCAAGATCGCGGAGATCATGGGCGTCGAGGCAGAAAGCGGCGAGCGCAGTGTTGCCTTCGTCCGCTGTTCCGGCACCAATGCCCGTACCCAGACGAAGTTTGAGTACTCCGGCGTGGAGGACTGTAATGCTGCTGCACACCGCATGGTGGGCGGCGGTACCGGTCCCAATGTCTGCGGCAATGGCTGCATGGGCTTTGGCTCCTGCGTGAAGGCATGTAAGTTTGACGCGATCCATGTGGTGGACGGCGTTGCCGTTGTTGACCACGAAAAGTGCGTGGCCTGCATGAGCTGCGCGGCTGCCTGCCCCAAGAAGCTGATCGTAAAGGTTCCCTACAAGGCCAAGGTCACCGTGCCCTGCGCCTCTACCGCAAAGGGCGCCGCCGTGCGCAAGGCCTGCGAGGTCGGTTGTATTGGCTGCGGTCTGTGTGAGAAGGAATGCCCCTTCGATGCTATCCATGTGGAGAACAATGTGGCTGTCATTGATTACGAGAAGTGCAAGAGCTGCGGCAAGTGCGTTGGCAAGTGCCCCCGCAATCTGATCGTCAACTCCAAGAAGACGAATAAGCCCAAGGTCGCAGCACCGGCTGCTGCCGCTGCTGCCGAATAAGGCAAAGCAAGAAAACTGTAGAAAATCCCCCTGTTCCGCTTTCGGGCGGAGCAGGGGGATTTTTTGCGCCTGCAGGAGCAGGCGCACTGTGCGGGGGGAGACCTGCGTGACATCCGGCTGTGGTGTCTTCTCGGTGCTCTATACTATTATATAATATAGTATATCTTCTTTTCTGTCCCGGAAAGTCCGGAGGGCTGTCATCACATTTCTCTGCCATGCGTATACTATATATAATATAGTATAGAGGCTGTCAAAAAACAGGCAGAAAGCAGAAACATCCACAAAAGTACCGGACTTTTTTGACGAGCTGTATAGGGTTACATAATATCTCCGTGGCGCAGTGGGGCGCGTTCCCCAAATTGGAGACGAAGCGTTTGGCGGAAAGTGTAGGGCTGGGGTACAGAGATAGCGGAAACGGAAAAATACGCTGTGCGATTTTACACAAAAGCGCGTGGAAATGTGGAAAACTCGACCTATGCTGGAAAAATAAACACAGAATGCTGTGGGAAATACTGTGGGAAAGTTGAAAATCTTGTGGAAAATGCATCAGGGACAGGAAAACGCCGGCTGCGGGAGCGCGGCCGGCGTTTGGTATATTCGCTTGTTGCGGCACATAGGCTGAGCAAGGGGTTATTTTCTGTTCCGGAAGCGCTGGACACTGCGGATTACCGCATTGAGCAGGCAGACGATCACACCTGCGATGAAGATGACATAAAACACGGTATGCATCATAAGAAAAATACAGCACCGGGACAGAAAACACTGCAGAAAGGATTTACAGCCAAGCCCGATACCTGCCTCCTGCGTCCAGTATACCAGATGCCGGGGGTTTTGTCTACCGCGAGGGGCTGTATTCCGGCGGCAGCAGCTTGCGAAAGGCGGTGGGGAGGGGGTATTCTCCCGGCGCAGCCCAGAGAAAGGCTTCCGGTGCGGCCGCGCAGCGGATGTGGTGGCAGTGCATCTCCCATTCCACATGGGTGAAGATGTGGCTGCGTACCCGGGTGCTGAGCAGGTCCAGCGGGCGAAGCCCCTGCTCCCGGCAAAATTCCAGCGCCCGGCTTGCGGAAAGCTCTCCGGGCAGGTAGGGAAGTTGCCATAATCCGGCCAGCAGCCCGGTGTCCGGCCGCTTTTCCAGAGCGATGCGCCCCTGATGCTCCAGCAGAAGCACCGTCATGACTTCCTTGCGGCGAGGACGCTTGGGGCTGCGCTTGGGCAGCGTTTTGGCAATGTCCCGGGCTTTGGCAAGACAGAAGTCGGCGCAGGGGCAAAGCTCGCAGCGGGGCGCGCCGTTGGGGATACATACCGTTGCGCCCAGCTCCATCAGCGCCTGGTTGAAATCGCCGCCCGCATCGGCGGGATAGACCGCCGCCAGAGCGGCAGTCACGGCTTTTTTATAGGCGGTGGTGTCCGCCGGGGCTTCATAGGCGGTCAGGCGCGCCGCCACCCGCAGTACATTTCCGTCCACGGCGGGCAGGGGGAGACCAAAGCAGATGGAGCAGATCGCGCCGCAGGTGTAATCTCCGATACCGGCCAGGGCATGAACAGCGGCAGGATCCTGGGGAAACACACCGCCGTGCAGCTCCTGGATCTGCCGGGCGGCCTTTTGCAGATTGCGCACCCGGCTGTAATATCCCAGCCCTTCCCAGAGCTGGAGCAGCTGCTGCTCCGGTGCTTCCGCCAGGGAGCGGATATCCGGCAGCGCTTCCAGAAAACGCCGGTAATATCCCCGCACGGCCTCCACGCGAGTCTGCTGGAGCATGATCTCGGACAGCCAGATGGGATAGGGCTCCCGGGTGTGCCGCCAGGGCAGATCCCGGGCGCAGCTTCGGTACCAGGGAAGCAGGGCTTCCGGGAGCCTGCGGAAGGGGTCGACAGCGTCCATAAAATGCCTCCTTTTTGGATAGATCTGCTCTCATTTTAGCATATGCGATTCCCGGCTGCAAGACGCCGCAGGGCATCCTTTAGGCGGAGACGGGATGAAGAAAATTTGATACAATAGTTACAATTTGTAACTATTTGCATTCCGTGGAATCAACAGGCATAAGCGATAAAATGGGGTAAAAACATATAAAATATTGAAAATATTCCCCACTTTACTACCACTTTAGCATTAAATGCGAAGAAATGGATAAAAATTCAAAAACTCGAATTTTCAAAAAAGACTTGATTTTTTGTTACTCTTTTGTTATTATCAGTCCCATCCACTCCCTTTGTCCGCTTTTTTGACGAAAAAAGAGGGCGAAGGTTTTCCCAAAGGGTCGAAATATTCCACGAGATTTCGCCCCCTCAAGAAAGGAGAATTTATGAAGAAACTCATTTCTGCCGTACTGGCGGCGACCATGGCTTTGTGCCTGTTTTGCGGTACCGCATTCGCCAGCTACGACCAGAACACGGACTACATGGCTGTCATGATGAACGCCGCCCTGACCGGCGATTATGCCAAGGGCAATGCAGCCGAAGCCAGCCGGAATGCAAAGCTGGCGGCTCTGGGTCTGGATGACAAGATCGCTTTTGACGACCTGTACCTGCTGGCCAAGGTCATCTACATCGAGGCCGGCGGATGCAGCTGGCTGAGCGAGGAATGGAAATTCTGCGTGGGCGAGGTGCTCATGAATCGCGTTGCCAGTCCCGAATTTCCCAACACCGTTCGCGGTGTGGTTTACCAGCGCGGCCAGTATGCCAGCGCGGGCAGCTCCAACTGGGAGAGCCTGATGCCCAATATGCAGAGCGTGCAGCTGGCGCTGCGTCTGCTCCGCGGGGAGCGCCACATGGACTCCTCCGTTGTGTTCCAGGCGAACTTCACCCAGGGCAGCGGCGTATACCTGCAGATGTATGACAAATTGCTGGGCAGCACCTACTTCTGCTACAGCAACAACCCCAGCCTGTATTGATGGCAAAACCGTCCCCCGGGCGGCTGATAGAAACAGATCAACAGATCAACCGTACGAATCAGAAAAATTAGTGGATAGAGCGCGCCGGATTTTCCGGCGCGTTTTTATATTGCCTGGCAATCAACTAAGGCAAAATACGCGGCGGATATGCGAAGTCCAAAAAGTCTTGGAATGTTTGGACAAGCCGGCGCAGTTTCTGCTATACTGTCAGGAGGAAAGGGCGTGGAGCAGATGGAACAGAAGATCAATTACCAGCGGCAGACGGATCAGGTTTTGGCGGCGCTGCAGGCGGCGGGGGAAAAGCCCCGCTTGCTGCTGCACAGCTGCTGCGGACCCTGCAGCACTTATGTGCTGGAATACCTCTGCGCCCACTTTTGCGTGGATGTGCTGTTTTATAATCCCAACATCCAGCCCCGGGAGGAATACGAAAAGCGCCTGTATTGGCAAAAGCAGGTCATTTGCGGGCTGGGGCTGGAAAACGCCGTGCAGCTGCTGCCTGCGCCTTACCGGGGGGAGGACTTTCTCCGGGCGGCGAGGGGGTTGGAGCAGGAGCCGGAGCACGGCGCCCGATGCACGGCCTGCTTTTCCCTGCGCCTGCGGGAGACGGCGCTGCAGGCAGCCACCGGGGGCTACGCCTGGTTCGCCACCACGCTGACGGTCTCCCCCCACAAGGATCCCCGACCCCTGAATCAGCTGGGGCAGGCGCTGGAGCAGACCTTCGGTGTTCGCTGGCTGCCCTCGGACTTCAAGAAAAAGGGCGGCTATCAGCGCAGCACGGTTCTCAGCCGGGAGCTGGGAATCTACCGGCAGAGCTTTTGCGGCTGCGCCTTTGCCCGGCGGAAGGAAGCAGACCCCGCGCCCGGGGCGGGCGTTTGACTTTTTCCCGGAAATTTGTTACAATGCCTCCTGACGGGTTTCCACACCCCGTCCAAGCACCGCGGTTTTTCCCAACGCGGTGTTCGTTCGGCCGTTTTGGCCGTTCTCTAAATAACAAAATGGAGGCAATCAAATCATGAAAAGAAATTCTGTCCGGGAACTGACGGTGTCGGCCTTGGTGGCGGCGCTGTATGTGGTGATGACTTACTTTGGCAACATATTCGGGCTCAGCTATGGCTCGTTCCAGTGCCGCTTTGCCGAGGCGCTGTGTGTGTTGCCGTTTTTCTTTCCCGGCACGGTTCCCGGTTTGTTTATCGGCTGTGTGATCTCCAACATCCTCAGCCCCTATGGCGTTGTGGATCTGGTGGTCGGCTCGCTGTCCACGCTTCTGGCGGCCTATATCACTTCCAAAATGCGCAGCAAGTGGCTGGCGCCCCTGCCCCCGGTGATATGCAACATGGTGTTGGTGGGCGGTATGCTGGCCTGGTATCAGGTGGGCTTTGGCTCCGGCTTTGGCGCAGCCTTCCTGGTCAACGGACTTTGGGTCGCCCTGGGTGAAGTGGTGGCCTGCTATGGACTGGGCACGCTGCTGCTGCGGCTGCTGCCCCGGAGCGGATATTTCCGCCGGCTGGTGCCGGAAAACCGGGCGCTGGCCTGCGGGATCCGGCAGAGTTGAAAATTTTTTGACAGGTTTCGGAGGAGAGTTCTATGCGTTGGATCGAAGCGATCGTGCCGGCCGGCGGCCGGGATATGGAGCAGCTGTGTGAGGAACTGGCGGCGCTGGGTGTGGATGGCATGGTCATCGAGGACGAGGCGGACTTTCACCAATTTCTGGAGGACAACCACCAGTATTGGGACTATGTGGACGAATCTCTGGAGCAGCAGTTTGCCGGGCAGAGCCGGATCAAGTTCTATCTGGCCGACGACGAGACCGGCAAGGCGATTCTGGCACGGGTGCGGGAACATCTGGGACAGGCGCCGGAGCAGAGCTTTCTGGAGGACAGCGACTGGGAAAACAACTGGCGGGAGTATTACAAGCCCCTGCCGATCGGCGAAAAGCTGCTGGTTGTGCCGGAGTGGGAGCAGCCTGCGCTGGAGGGGCGTCTGGCCCTGCGTCTGGATCCCGGGCTGATTTTCGGCACCGGCAGCCATGCCACCACCCGGATGTGTCTGGAAGCGCTGGAGCGGCTGGCAAGTCCCGGTGCACGGGTGCTGGATCTGGGCTGCGGCAGCGGCATTTTGGGCATCGGCGCCTGCGTGCTGGGCTGCGGAGAAGTAGTGGGCTGCGACATTGATCCCAAGGCGCCGGATGTGGCGCTGGCCAACGCCGCCCTGAACGGCATTGCCCCGGCGCAGTTCCGAATTTATGCCGGCGATGTGCTCACGGACGAAAACCTGCGTAAGACGCTGGGCAGCGGCTATGATCTGGTGCTGGCCAATATCGTGGCGGATGTGATCGCCGTGCTGGCGCCGATGGTGCCGGCCTTCCTCAAGCCCGGTGGGTATTTCATCACCTCCGGCATTATCGAGGGGCGGCAGGCGGAGCTGGAGCAGAGCCTGATTCAGGCCGGCTTTACGATCCTGGAGCACAAGTGTCAGGAGGACTGGCACTGCTTTGTGTGCCGGTACGAAAAGGAATAAACCCAAAGCGGTATCTTGATTTGTCAGGATACCGCTTTTTTCATAGTTTGCAGCACAAAAATATGGATTGATAAAATTTTAACCATTTTGTTACCCATTTTGTCGAACGGGGGATTATAATATTTTACAAGAAGGTCGCCGGTGTCTGCAAAGACCCGCCGGTGCATATACTGACAAAGGCATTGCCCGGAATGCATTGCCGGGGAGAGGGGTAATTTCCAAGGGAAGTATCGGAGAAAAGGAAAAAAATTACAAAGAAAAAGCCCACTTGCCAGCTTGTACAAAAGTAAAACGGAAATTTTGTAGGAGAAAATCGTATAAAATGCTAAAAACGGGGCAAAAGCTGGAAAGTTGTTGGTTGAATTTATTCGGGAAATAGATTATGATAGTAGTTAATTACAAGTGGTCTTTTGTCTGCGTCACAGGCAACGGCGGATTCCGGGCGGCGCCGGGGTGCTGCGGCTGCAGACGCGCAGACCGCAGTCTGTTCTGGTGGGAGGTGTTAGAATGTCCCTGGAAGCGATAAAAACCATCAGTGAGGTGGAAGAAAACGCCAAGCGCACGCGGGAAGCGGCCGCAGTCGCGGCCAAAAAAACCGTCGCTGCGGCGGAAAAGGCCGGGCAGGAAGCGGTAGTAGCCGCGAAAGCCAAGGCTGCCGCGGAGGTGCGTGAGCTTATGGCGAAGGTAGAAGAAAAAGCGACAAAAGAAGCCGCCGATATTGCCAGCTCCGCTGCCAACCGCATGGCAAGCATGCGGATCAAGGCGGAGGGCCGGGTGGAAGAAGCGGCTGAACTTATTGTGGAAAGGATCGTGAACAGCTAATGGCCATCGAAAAAATGAAAAAGCTGTATTTGCTGGCTGTTCGCACGCAAAAGGAAGCCATCCTGCGGGATTTGATGCTGCTTGGCTCTGTGGAGATCGGGGACGCGGATGTTCTGGTCAGTGACCCGGAGATCGCAAAGCTGACCACCAGAGAAGAATCCCACATGACAGAGCTGCGCATGGATCAGAACCGCCTGACCAAGGGCTTGCAGCTGATGGACAAATACGCCCCCAAAAAGGGAAAGCTGCTTGCCCCCCGTCCGGAAATGTCCGCGTCGAGCTTCCTGGATGAGGACGCTCTGGGACAAACCCTGGACACAGCAAGACAGCTGGAGGGGCTGGAGGATCATCTGCGCGGCCTGTCCACGGAGGAAAACCGGCAAAAGGTTTTGCTCCACGCACTGGAACCCTGGACAGCGCTGCAATATCCGCTGGAGAAGACCAAAACCGCCCGGTGTTGGATCCAGCTTGGCTCTCTGCCGCTTGCCATGGATATGCAAACGGTGGACGCGGCCATTCGGGAGAAAACCGAGTCCGTTGTCATCAGTCAGATCAACGCGGATAAGGAATACCGCTATGTTATGGCTATCGGCCTGGCGGAGGAGCAGAATGCAGTCCTGGAGGCGCTGCGCCGCTGCGGCTATGCGACTCCCGCGTTCAGCGGCATGGAGGGCACGCCCCAGGAAAACATACAGCGCATCCAGCAGCGGCTGGAAAAAATCAAGCAGGAGCGCGCCGAGCTGAGCGAGCAGATCGCCACGCTGGGCAGCAACAGAGACAACTTTAAGCTCGGCCTGGACCGCATGACCACCAAGCTGGCCAGGGAAGAGGCCGGGGAAAAATCCGTGAACACGGAAACCAGCTTCGGTATGTGGGGCTGGGTGCCCGCATCCCAGGAGGCGGCGCTGGCGAAAACGCTGGAAAAATATGACTGCGCCTGGGAGACCCGCGAACCGGAGAAAGACGAATATCCCTCGGTTCCCATCAAGCTGAAAAACAGCAAGGTGGTACAGCCGATGAACATGGTCACGAGTATGTACTCGCTGCCGGCCTATGACGGCATTGACCCCAACCCGCTGATGTTTATCTTCTTCGTGTTCTTCTTCGGCTTTATGTTTGCCGACATCGGCTATGGCCTGCTGATCCTGGCGGTCAGCATTTTCCTGAAAATCAAGATCAAGCCCAAGGGAACCCTGGGCGAGATCGCCGGACTGGGCGTTCTGGTGGGTATCAGCACAACGATATGCGGTGTGCTTACCGGCGGCTTCTTCGGCGATGTGATCACCGTCTTTGCCGAAAACTTCATGGGCGGCAAGACTGTGGAGCTGTGGAGCATCGTCTCCCCGCTGAAAGACCCCATGACGGTGCTGGTCTTCGGTATCGCCATCGGCTGCGTGCATCTGATCTATGGTCAGTGCATCCACATCTACATGGGCTTCCGGGACGGCGGCAAGGCCGGCGCGGACGCGCTGCTGGATGTGGTTCCCTGGTGGATCCTCTTTGCCGGTATCGGCCTGGTGGCGCTCAAGGGCAGCATGGTGGGACTGATCGTGGGTGTGATCGCCCTGATCTGCACCCAGGGACGGCACGAAAACGGATTCTTCCGCAAGTTCTTCGGCGGTGTCAAGAGTCTGTACGGTATCACCGATTGGCTGAGCGATGTGCTGTCCTACTCCCGTCTGATGGCGCTGATGCTGGCGACCACCGTTATTGCAAGCGTTGTGAACATCCTCGGCGCTCTGCCGGGCAATGTGGTGGTGTTCTTCGTGGTGTTCCTGATCGGCCATATGTTCAACCTGCTGATCAACATCATCGGCACCTATGTCCACGCGGCGCGTCTGCAATATCTGGAGTTCTTCGGCAAGTTCTATAAGGACGGCGGCATTCCCTTCCGTCCGCTCAGCTGCGAAAACACCAAGTATGTGGATGTGGTGGCTGATAAGAAGGTGGTGGAATAGATGGAGTTCATACATGGATGCGGAACTGCGATCGGCTTTATCGGCGCGGCGCTGGCTGTGGGTCTGGCTTGTGCCGGCTCCGCCAAGGGCGTGGGTATGGTCGGGCAGGCCGGCTCCGGCGTTCTGAGCGTGGATCCGGGAAAGTTTTCCCGGGTGCTGATCTTGCAGATCCTGCCGGGCACCCAGGGCCTGTATGGTCTGGTCATCTGGTTCCTGGCGCTGATGAAGCTGGGCTTCTTCAGCGGCACGCTGGTGGACTTTACCCTGCGGGAGGGCGTCAGCTTCTTCGGCGCCTGTATGCCCGTGGCGCTGGGCGGCCTGTTTTTCGGTATGGCACAGGGCAGGCTTTGCTCCAACGGCCTTATCATGATGGCAAAACGCCCCAACGAGCTGTCCAAAAGCATTATTTTGGCGATCATGGTGGAGTTTTACTCCATTCTGGCGCTGTTGGCAGCCTTCCTGATGCTCAACGGCTTTTGATCAAAGACAATAACAAATCATAACTTTTCTCACACTGTAAGGAGGAAACAAGTAATGGATATCAGCTATTTCGGAACTGCATTGGCATTTATCGGTGCAGCATTGGCAGTGGGCTTCTGCTGCGCAGGCTCCGCACGGGGCGTTGGTACCGTGGGTGAGGTCGGCGCGAACGCGCTGGCGGAGGATCCCGGTCGCTTTTCTCAGGTTCTGATCCTGCAGATCCTGCCCGGTACGCAGGGCCTGTATGGTCTGGTCGCCTGGTTCTTTGCGCTGATGAAGCTGGGCTTCTTCAACGGAGAGATCGTCACCCTGGACTTTGGTAAGGGCCTGATGTTCTTTGCCGCGGCGATCCCCATGGCCGTGGGCGGCTACCTGTCTGCCATTGCCCAGGGTAAGTGCGCGGCCTCTGCGGTCAACATGATTTCCAAGCGTCCCGGCGAGATCTCCAAGGGCATCATCATGGCGATCATGGTGGAGTTCTATGCCATCCTGTCCCTGCTGGGTACCTTCCTGATGCTCAACGGCCTGCTCTAATACTTCCGTAGAAGGGACGGTATATGATGAACGGCATTGAAAAAATAACCGCCCATATCGAGGCGGAAGCCAAACAGGATGTCGATGCGGTCCGGGCCGAAGCGGAAGCCAAGTGCCAGGAGATCAAGGCAGCCTACGACAAAAAGGCGCAGGACGCCTATTGGAAACAGGTCCACAGCGGCACCAAGGAGTGCGAAATGCATTTGCAGCGCCGCAAAAAAGCGGCGGAAATGGAAGCAAAGAAAAGCCAGCTGGCCTTTAAGCAGGAGATCATCTCCCAGGCATTCAGCCGCGCGGAGCGCAAGCTGGCAAACCTGCCGGAGGAGCAGTATGTCCCGTTCCTGGCCTATCAGGCGGCGCGGGCGGCAACGACCGGGCAGGAGGAGCTGATCTTTAACGAGCGTGACAAGGCCGGCTGCGCGGCCAAGGTGCTGGCGGAGGCAAACGCGCTTGTGGAAAAAAACGGGCTTCCCGGAACTTTGAAAATCAGTCCGGAGACCCGGCCCATTGCGGGCGGCATCATCGTTCGTTCCGGTGCGGTGGAGGCAAACTGCAGCGTGGAAGCGCTGCTGGAGCAGAGCCGGGATACCCTGGCCTACCAGGTGGCGGAAACGCTGTTTCCCGGTCTTCGCTGAGCCGGATGACGGACGCTAAGACAAGGAGGAACGAACTTGTCGGACAAGGATAGAATCACAGATACAGAGTATATATATATCACGGCGATGATTCGGTCGCTGGAAGCACTCATGCTGACCTCCGACCGGATCGCCCAGATGCTGGAAGTGGGAAATGCCAACGAAGTGGCCGTCATGCTGCTGGAAAACGGCTATGAGGACATGAGCGGCATGACTGCCCGGCAGGTGGAAAAAAGTCTGGCAGAGCAAAAGGAAAAGCGCATTCGGGATGTGGAAAATGTCGTGCCGGAAAAGCAGCTGGTAAAGGCATTCCGCCTGAAGTACGATTACCACAATGCCAAGAGCCTGGTCAAGGCGCAGGGCGCGGGTGTGGACGGCAGCCATCTGCTGGTGGACACCGGGCGCTACCCCGCCCAGCAGATCCAGTCCATGTTTGAGGAAGACGATTATGTCTTTGCCACCCCGACCTTTGGCAACGCGGTAAAGGAGGCGCGGGAGGTGCTGGCCAAAACCGGAAACCCTCAGCTTTCCGACCATGTGCTGGATGTGGCGTATTTTGAAGAGATGCTGTCTATGGCGGAGCATCTTTCCGACAAAGACTTTTTCGTCGGCTATGTCAAAACGCTGATCGACAGCGTCAACCTCCGTACGGCGGTTCGCGTTGTTCGTATGGGGCGCGATGTGGAGTATATGCAGATGATGATGGTGCCGGGCGGCAGCCATGACACCAAGCTGATCGCGGAATCCGCCGGCATGGGCGACAACCTGGCCGGTGTGTTTGTGGGAACGCCGCTGGACGGTGCCGGCAAACAGGGCGCGGCGGTCATGCGCGGCGGTCTGATGACCGTGTTTGAGCGTTGCTGCGACAACTCCGTTATGCGCTATCTGTACCGGGCAAAATGTGCCGGCTTCGGCAACGCCCATGTTATTGCATATCTTTCGGCGCTGGAAACGGAGATCACCAATGTCCGCATTATCATGACGGGTCTGCTGGCGGGGATCGATCCGACAGAGATCCGGGAAAGGCTGCGTGATCCCTATGCTTAAAATTGCAGTGATCGGCGGACGGGAAACCGTCATGGGCTTTAAGGCGCTGGGGCTGGAGGCCTGCGCGGCGGCCAATGCCGAGGAGGCGCGGGCGCAGCTGCACCAGATGGGACGGCCGGAACAGGACTATGCCATTATTTATGTGGAAGAAAACCTAGCGGCAGACCCGGACATGGCAAAGGAGATCTCCCGGTACAAAGACATGACAAAACCGGCGGTGATTCTGATTCCCGGGCGGAAAGGTCCCCTTGGCCTGGGGCAGCGGGCGCTGCAGGAGGCTGTGGAACGCGCCATCGGCAGCGACATCAGCTGACCGCAGCAGGCGCCTGCAACTGATTTTTATGTTTAACAAAGTGATGTCTGTCCCCGCAGGGGCGGCATCCGCTGACTTCTTGGAAAGAAGGTAGATGAATGAGCGGCAAAGTTACAAAGGTCTCCGGCCCGCTGGTGGTCGCCACCGGGCTGGCAGACGCCAATGTTTCCGATGTGGTTCGCGTGGGAAAGCAGCGGCTGATCGGAGAAATTCTGAATATGACCGGCGACAGCGCCTCCATCCAGGTATATGAGGAGACCTCCGGTCTGGGACCTGGAGCGGTGGTGGAGACCACCGGATATCCCATGTCTGTGGAGCTGGGTCCCGGTTTGCTGGAGGGTATCTATGATGGTATCCAGCGTCCGCTGAATGTGATCCGGGAGATGACCGGACATACCATCGCCCGCGGCATTGATGTGCCGGCGCTGGATCAGAAAAAGACCTGGGATTTCCAGCCGGTTGCCAAGCCCGGCGACAAGCTGGTGGCCGGCGATGTGATCGGCACCGTGCAGGAGACCAGTGCCCTCCTGCACAAGATCATGGTGCCGGTGGGCATCAGCGGTACGGTCAAGTCCATCCAGGCGGGCAAGTACACCGTGCGGGACACGGTCTGCCTGTTGCAGGATGACGCGGGCAAGGAGCACCGCCTGACCATGACCCAGCGCTGGCCGGTTCGTGTGAACCGTCCCTATCTGCGCAAGCGGGTTCCCACCGAGCCGCTGAGTTCCGGACAGCGTATTATCGACACCCTCTTCCCCATCGCCAAGGGCGGTACGGCCGCCGTGCCCGGCCCCTTCGGCTCCGGCAAGACCGTGGTGCAGCACCAGCTGGCCAAGTGGTCCGATGTGGATGTGGTGGTATATATCGGCTGCGGCGAGCGCGGCAACGAGATGACCGATGTTCTCCGGGAGTTTCCGGAGCTGACCGATCCCCACACCGGGGAGCCGCTGATGAAGCGCACGGTGCTGATCGCCAACACCTCGGATATGCCCGTGGCGGCGCGTGAGGCGTCCATTTACACCGGTATTACCATTGCGGAATACTTCCGGGATATGGGCTACGATGTGGCAGTTATCGCCGATTCCACTTCCCGCTGGGCAGAGGCTCTGCGTGAGATGTCCGGTCGACTGGAGGAAATGCCCGGTGAGGAGGGCTATCCCGCCTATCTGGCGTCCCGTCTGGCGCAGTTCTATGAGCGCGCCGGCGTGGTGGAGTGCCTTGGCAGCGATGGCCGCGTTGGCTCCCTGACTGCCATCGGCGCGGTGTCGCCTCCCGGCGGTGATACTTCTGAGCCTGTCTCCCAGGCCACCATGCGTATCGTCAAGGTGTTCTGGGCGCTGGATTCCAGCCTGGCCTATGCCCGGCACTTCCCGGCTATCCACTGGCTGAATTCCTATTCCCTGTATCTGGAGTCCCTGCGTCCCTGGTTTGATGAAAATCTGGGCGAGGAATTCATGCGGAACCGTGACAAGGCCATGAGCATCCTCCAGGAGGAGGCCGGCCTGCAGGAGATCGTCCGTCTGGTGGGGCAGGACAGCCTGTCCGCCCATGACCGGACCACATTGGAAACGGCAAAGGTGATCCGGGAGGACTTCCTGCAGCAGAATGCGTTCGTGGATGTGGACTGCTTCTCCGAGTACAAGCGTCAGGCGCTGTTGCTGGAGATGATCCTGCACCACGATAAGCTGGTGCGTGAGGCCATCCGTCCGGGTCTGGATATGGAGGCCGTGTTCTCCATCCCCGCCCGAGAAAAGCTGGGTCGCGCCAAGAGCGTGGAGCAGGAGAACTATCCGGATGTCTATGCCCAGATTATTGAAGAGATGAAAGAACAGATCGAAGCAGTCGCCGCAGGAGGTGAGGAGCTGTGATCAAGGAATATAAAACCATACATGAAATCGCCAGCCCTCTGATGCTGGTGCAGGATGTAGAGGGTGTTACCTATGACGAAATGGTGGAGATCGAGCTGCCGAACGGAGAGGTGCGCCACGGTAAGGTGCTGGAGGTAGACGGTACCAACGCCGTCGTGCAGCTGTTCGAGGCCGCCGCCGGCATCAACCTGAAGGAGAGCAAGGTGCGCTTTCTGGGACATCCCCTGGAGCTGGCCGTGTCCGAGGATATGCTGGGACGCGTGTTCAACGGTATGGGTCGTCCCATCGACGGCGGCCCGGAGATCCTGGCGGAGGGACACCTGGATATCAACGGTCTGGCGATGAACCCCGCCGCCCGGGAGTACCCCGCCGAGTTTATCCAGACCGGTGTCTCCGCCATTGACGGCCTGAACACCCTGGTTCGCGGTCAGAAGCTGCCGATCTTCTCCTGCTCCGGCCTGCCCCATGCGGCGCTGGCGGCGCAGATCGCCCGTCAGGCAAAGGTGCTGGGTGACGACGCCAACTTTGCCGTTGTCTTTGCCGCCATCGGTATCACCTTTGAGGAGTCGGAGTACTTTGTCAACGAGTTCCGCCGCACCGGCGCCATTGACCGTACGGTGCTGTTCACCAACCTGGCCAATGACCCCGCCGTGGAGCGTATTGCAACACCCCGTATGGCGCTGACCGCCGCAGAGTATCTGGCCTTTGAAAAGGATATGCATGTGCTGGTCATCCTGACGGATATCACCAACTATGCCGAGGCACTGCGTGAGGTCTCTGCGGCCAAAAAAGAGGTGCCCGGCCGCCGTGGTTATCCCGGCTATATGTACACCGACTTGGCCACCATGTACGAGCGTGCCGGCCGCCGGATCGGCAAGCCCGGTTCCATCACCCTGATTCCCATTCTGACCATGCCTGAGGATGACAAGACCCATCCTATCCCCGACCTGACCGGTTACATCACGGAGGGACAGATTATTCTCTCCCGTGAATTGCAGCGCAAGGGCGTTGTGCCGCCCATTGATGTGCTGCCCAGCCTGTCCCGTCTGAAGGACAAGGGTATCGGCGAGGGCAAGACCCGCGAGGATCACTCCGGTACCATGAACCAGCTGTTTGCCGCCTATGCCCGAGGCAAGGACGCCAAAGAACTGATGACCATTCTGGGCGAGGCCGCTTTGACGGAGACCGATAAGCTCTATGCCAAGTTTGCCGGCGCCTTCGAGGAAGAATATGTGGGACAGGGCAACCAGACCAACCGCAGCATCGAGGAGACGCTGGATCTGGGCTGGAAGCTGCTGAAGCTGCTGCCCAAGGCGGAACTGAAGCGCATCAAGCCCCAGTATATCGAAAAGTACCTGCCGAAGGACTAAAACCGGCAGAGAACCGCCGTAAAGAGGTGATACAATGGCAATCATACCAACCAGAATGGTGCTGAATCAGCAGAAGGCAAGACTGCGTACCGCCGTGCGCGGCCATAAGCTGCTGAAGGATAAGCGCGATGAGTTGATGCGGCAGTTTATGGAGGTCGTGCGGAAGAACAAGGACCTGCGCGCCCATGTGGAAAACGGACTGACGGAGGCCTTTGGCGCGCTGACGGTAGCTAGCGCGGTCATGTCCCCGGAGATGCTGGAGCAGGCGCTGCTGTATCCCCGGCAGAGCGTGGAGCTGGAGATGGAATCCAAGAATGTCATGAGCGTGAATGTCCCCCAGTATACCTTTAAGACCCAGGGGGCGCAGTCGGAGATCATCAGCTATGCCTTTGCCCAGACCTCCGGCGAATTGGACGACGCCCTCGCGCGTTTGGGCGAGGTGTTCCAGGATATGCTGGAGCTGGCGCAGGTGGAAAAGACCATGCAGATGCTGGCGCAGGAGATCGAAAAGACCCGCCGCCGGGTCAATGCGCTGGAATATGTGGTCATCCCCGAGGCACTCAACAACATCAAGTACATCAGCATGAAGCTGGCGGAAAACGAAAACGCCACCAAGGTTCGCCTGATGAAGGTCAAGGAAATGGTGTTGCAAGACGCCCACAACTATCATTTGTAAACAATCCCGCAACGCCGCGGGAAAACACCGGCGCCCACTGTTTGGGCGCCGGTTTTGCCGTATCCCCCAAAACTGCATCTTGACGCGTTAGGGGGCTGGCGGTATAATGATATATGTACAAGTAGCGCCTGCTAACTGACGAGGCGCATTCTGATGCGAAAGAGGCTTATACTATGGCAAAAATTGATATTTACTCCGGTTTCCTGGGTGCAGGAAAAACCACGCTGATCCGCAAGCTCATTGCGGAGGGCTATAAGGGACAGAAGCTGGTGCTGATCGAAAACGAATTCGGCGAGATCGGCATTGACGGTGGCTTTTTGCAGGACGCCGGGATCGAGATCCAGGAGATGAACTCCGGCTGCATCTGTTGCAGTCTGGTGGGCGATTTCCGGGAAGCGCTGAAAATGGTGGAGGAGAAGTACGCGCCCGACCGGATCATCATCGAGCCCTCCGGTGTGGGCAAGCTGTCCGATGTGGCAAAGGCAGTGGCCGCGGCCGGCATGGAGTTGAACGGCATGACGACTGTGGTGGACGCCGGCAAGTGCAAAATGTACCTGCAGAACTTTGGCGAATTCTTTGGCGATCAGGTGGAAAACGCCCGCTGCATCGTGCTTAGCCGCACCGGCAAGCTGCCGGCGGAAAAGGTCGCCCAGGCGGTGGCGCTGCTGCGGGAAAAGAACGCCGATGCCCAGATCCTGACCGCTGATTGGGACGAGCTGACCGGCGCGCAGATCCTGGAGGCCGTGGACGGTCACAGCGCCCTGCAGGCGCAGATGGATGCCCTGATGGCGGAGCATCATGACCATGATGAGCATCATCACCACGACGAGGCCTGCGGCTGCGGTCACGACCACGAGCATGAGCATCATCATGATCACGATCACGACCACGAGCACCACCACCACGACGAGACCTGCGGCTGTGGCTGCGGCCATGAGCATCACCATCATGACCACGCGGCGGACGAGGTGTTTGCCAGCTGGGGTACGGAGACGGCACAGCGCTACACCAAGCAGGAGCTGGAGGCCAAGCTGGAGGAGCTGGTGGACAGCAATACCTATGGCATGGTGCTGCGGGCAAAGGGCATTGTGGCCGACGCCAACGGCGGCTGGCTGCACTTTGACTACACCCCCGGCGAGGGAGAGGTGCGTCCCGGCCCCGCCGCGACCACCGGTCTGCTGTGCGTGATCGGCTCCGGGCTGAAGCTGGATGCCGTGAAAGCGCTGTTTGGGGTGTAAGCATGGAAATGCGTGACATTCCGGTTTATCTGTTCACCGGCTTTCTGGAGGCGGGCAAGACCCGTTTTATCCAGGAAACGCTGGAGGATGAGCGCTTCAACACCGGGGAGCGGACGCTGCTTTTGCTGTGCGAGGAGGGCGAGGAGGAATATGACCCCAGCCGGTTCAGCGGGAAAAATGTCTTTGTGGAGCGGCTTCCTGCGGAGGACAGCATCCAGCCGGCGCCCCTGGCGGAAATGCTGGAGCGGCACAATGCCGAGCGGGTGGTAGTCGAGTACAACGGGATGTGGATGCTGGACAGCCTGTTTTCCGGAATGCCGGAGAACTGGGTGGTGTATCAGGAATTCCTGTTTTTTGACTCCCGTAGCTTCTTACAGTACAACGCCAATATGCGCCAGCTGGTTTATGACAAGCTGCAAAGCGCGGATATGGTGGTGTTCAACCGCTTTACCCCGGATATGGATCAGATGCAGTTCCATAAAATCGTCCGTGGGGCTTCCCGTCGGGCGGATATTGCCTACGAGTCCCCGGCGGGGGAGGTCAGCTATGACGACATTGCCGACCCGCCGCCCTATGACCTGAATGCGCCCATTGTGGAGATCAAGGACGAGGATTATGCGTTCTGGTATCGGGACATGGGCGAGGAGTTGGACAAATACGACGGCAAAACCGTGCGCTTCAAGGGGATCGCCGTGGTCTCCAAGGAGCTGAAGCCCCACAGCTTTATTGTCGGCCGGCAGGTTATGACCTGCTGCGACCAGGATACCAAGTTTATGGGTCTGGCGGCAGAGTGGAAAAAAAGCGGCGTGGCCAGCCGGGACTGGCTGATCGTCACGGCGGAGCTTCGGGTGGAAAAGCACCCCTCCTATGGGGATGAGATCGGCCCGGTGCTGTATGTGAAATCCCTGGAGCGGAGTCAACCGCCCCAGCAGGAAGTGGCCACTTTTTATTAAAAACAGAATACATCTTCCCAGCCCCCAAGATCCGGATTTTGGATCTTGGGGGCTGTTTTTTCAGCTTGGCAAAAAAGTCCAGGACTCTTTTGCTTGCCTTGCCTCTCCCCTTGGGAGAGGTGGCTGAGCGCAGCGAAGACGGAGAGGGCAAACAATGACCATACCATAGGAATCCAGGAGGGCTTGATTATCTGCAAAACCCTCTCAGTTGCCTGCGGCGACAGCTCTCCCACAGGGAGAGCCAAGCAGGGCTTTCTGCGGCGGCTTATCTGATTGAGGTGGGTCGGTCTTCCCACCCTCAAACTCCCCTGCTGCTACGGAGGTTCCTGCTGGCTGACTGTTTTTTGTCAGCCTCGTTTTTTATGCCGTTATCCTTTGTGCAACATCACGGCGGAGCATGAAAAAGTTGAAATACCTGTGCCGAAATACAGGGAAACGATATCATATTGGCGTTGTATACTTGTCTGTATACCTGTACATGTTTGCCGTGGAGAGAAAAACAGAGAAATTTTGTTTGCAGGGGAAAAACAAAGAGACAAATCTGGAACAAATATTTCTTTTTTGTACATTTTGCAAAAAATTAGATTGACGAATACGGCCGATAGTGGTAATGTTTAGTTGAAGAAACAAGATTCATAGTTCATAAATCTGAAATATGGAGGTGGAATGCGGCTGTGTATCATCTGAACAACACCCGAAGAAGTCGGCAGACTGTGGAGCTGATCCTGGATGCGATCTGGCAGATATCTCAGAAAAAGCTGTTGGAGGAGATGACGGTCTCCGAGGTGCTCCGCCTTTCCACCGTCAGCCGCAGCACCTTTTACCGCAACTTCGATTATCTCAGCGATGTGCTGCAATATAAGGCGGATCAGGGATTTATCGAAATGTGGACCCAGTTTGCGGAAAAGTACAAGGATGTCGCCCCGCCAAGAGACGCGCTGGTGCGCAATACCCACGAATACTGGGAAAAGGAGAAAAAATTTCTGGAGATCATCAGCAAGAACCAGAGAAGTGACTTTCTCTACCGCGCGGTCATCAACAACATCCATGTGTTCGCGGACATCTACCTGCCCCAGGTGGAGCGCAACACCCGGCTGTATCGGTACTGGGCCTCGGATCGGGCGGGGGTTTTGAGCAGCAATCTGCTGATGTGGGCGCAAAACGGCATGAAAGAAACGCCCCGGCAGATCGCGGAGTTTACAGAGCAGTACAAGGATTTTATGGACGCTGCCGGATTTATGATCCGGTGAACGCGGACTGAGAATATCGGAGGACGACGAGATGAAAGAGTTTGTGTTTTATTCTCCCACATCTGTTCCGGCGGCGCTGGAGCTTTTGGCGGCGCACAAAGAAGAAAAGCCCTGCATTGTGGCCGGGGGGACGGATATCGTGATCGAACTCAATGAGCGCAAGCACCGCCCCGGTGTGGTGGTGGATATCAAGCGGCTGAAGGAGCTGGAATACATCCGCTTTGCGGATGGTCTGGTGCACATCGGCGCGCTGACCAGCCACGCCGCCATTGCGGCCGATCCCCGATTGGCGGAGCGGACAAAGGTGCTGCAGCGTGCCTGCGCCTCGGTCGGTTCTCCCCAAATTCGCAATCTCGGCACGATCGGCGGCAACCTGAGCACGGCCTCCGTCGCGGGAGACGGCGTTGCGGCGCTGACAGCGCTGGATGCCACCGTGGTGCTGGAGCGCAAGGGCGGCAGGCGGGTCATGAAGCTGACAGAGTTTTTGGCGGGCGAGGGCTATGATAAGCGCAACGCCCTGGAAGCGGACGAGCTGCTGACTGAGGTGTTTTTCACCGAGCCGGACGCCCGCACGGCGACCGCCTTCTACAAGCTGGCAAAGCGGAAAAGTCTGGCCATCAGTGTGATCGGCGGGGCGATGGTATGTCAGCTGGATGAAGCGGGAAAAATCAAGCATATTTCTCTGCGGGGCGGCTGTCTGGGAAGATATCCCCTGCAGTTCCGGGATGCGGAGGAATACCTGATCGGAAAGCCCTTCAGCCTGGAGCTGCTGCAGGAAACGCTGCCCATGATGCACGATCTGGTGCTGGAGCTTAACCGCAGCAGACCCTGGTCGGTGTTTTATAAAAAAGAAAGCGTGCAGGGGGTGTTCCGCAAGCTATTTGCGGAGGTCACAACGCAGCTTTGTCCGGAGGCGGCATGATGAATAAGATTATTTTACATTGTACGATCAATGGCGAGGCCATTTCCCGGGAGACCTTTCCCAATCAGCGGCTTTTGGATTTTCTCCGGGAGGAGTTGGGATTGACCAGCGTCAAAGAGGGCTGCGGCGAGGGCGAATGCGGCGCCTGCACCATCATCTTTAACGGCAACGCGGTCACCAGCTGCTGTATGCTGGTGGGACAGGCCGAGGGCGCCACGATCGTGACGCTGGAGGGACTTTCCCACAACGGGGAAATGGACAAGGTGCAGAAGGCCTTTATTGAGGCAGGAGCGGTGCAGTGTGGATTTTGCACCCCCGGCATGGTGCTTACCGCAAAGGCGCTGCTGGACAAAAATCCCCATCCCACACAGGAAGAAATTCGGCAGGCCATGGCCGGCAATCTCTGCCGATGCACAGGCTATGCCAAGATCCACCACGCAGTGGAGCTGGCGGCGGAGTCATAAAAGGAGGCGGAGCAATTGAAACAGTTTTCTGTACTGGGCAGCAGTCCGGTCAAGGTGGACACCGTGGAAAAGGTTTTGGGAGCCGCCAAATTTGCCGCCGATTATACCATGCCGGATATGCTCTGGGGCGGCGTGTTCCGCAGCACCATCCCCCACGGGATCATCAAACGGCTGGATCTGGAAAAGGCAAGGGCGATGCCCGGCGTGGTCTGCGTGCTGGATCATACCGCCATCCCCGGCCAGAACCGCTTTGGCATTATCATCAAGGATGAGCCGTGCCTGGTGGATGACAAGGTACGCCGTTATGGCGACGCCATCGCCCTGGTGGCGGCGGAGACCCGGGAGCAGCTGCTGGACGCCCTGGAGGCCATCGAGGTGGAGTACGAGGAGCTGGAGCCGGTGTTTACCATCGAGCGCGCCATGGAAGCGGATGCGCCCATCGTACACGGCAAGACCAATGTCCACGCCACCAAGCTGCTGGATCACGGCGATGTGGACGCGGCCTGGGAAAAATGCGATGTGATCGTGGAAAATACCTACAGCACCCACCGGCTGTCCCATATGTTCATCGAGCCGGAGGCGGGCATTTCCTACTATGACGAGCAGGGAATGCTGAATGTGGTGGTCTCCACCCAGAATCCCCACTACGACCGGGACGAGGTGGCAAAGCTGCTGAATCTGCCCAGCAATCAGGTGCGGGTCAAGCAGGCGACCACCGGCGGCGGTTTCGGCGGCAAGCTGGATATCAGCGTACAGCTGCACTGCGCACTGCTGACTTATTACACCCGGCGGCCGGTAAAGATCGTCCGCTCCCGGCGGGAGTCCACTATGGTTTCCTCCAAGCGGCATCCGATGACCATGAAGTGCAAGACCGGCGCGACCAAGGACGGCAAGCTGGTGGCGGTGGATGTGACCATGACGGGCGATACCGGTGCTTACGCCTCCTATGGCCCCGCGGTCATTGGCCGGGCGCCGGTGCATATCGCCGGACCCTATGAGTGTCCCAATGTACGCTGTGACGCGGTGTTCTACTACACCAACAATCCCATGTCCGGTGCCTTCCGTGGCTTTGGCGTCCCCCAGGCGGCGGTGTGCCACGAGGGACAGATGAACGCGCTGGCAAAGGCGCTGGGGATGGATCCCATTGAGCTTCGCCGCCGCAATGCCCACAAGGTGGGCACGGTGATCCCCACCGGGCAGCAGCTGACGGAAAGCGTCGGCTTTGCCGACACCCTTCAAAAAGCTGTGGAAAAAGCGGACGAGGTCATGGGAAAGAACCTGCCGAAGCCAGGCAGCGGCAAAAAACGCGGCCGTGGCATTGGCTGTATGTGGTATGGTGTGGGCAACACCGGCCTGCCCAATCCGTCGGCAGCCTTTGTGGAGGTGCTGGGAGACTGCACGGTAAACCTGATGGTGGGCTGCGCGGATATCGGCCAGGGGTCCTCTACCGTGATGGCGCAGATCGCCGCGGAGACGCTGGGGCTGCGCTACGAGGATATTCATGTGACCTGGGCGGACACCGCCGTGACCCCGGAGGGGGGCGCGACCTCCGCCAGCCGGCAGACCTTCGTGTCCGGCAATGCGGTCAAAAACGCCTGCACCCAGGCGCTGGGAGAGCTGAAATGCACCGCAGCGGAAAAGCTGGATGTACCGGAGCGGGATCTGGTGTTCCGCGACCGGGAGGTGTACAGCAAGGAAAACCCGGAAAAGAAACTCAGCTATCCGGACTTGATGGCCGCTATGAAGCGAGCCGGGCGTTTGGCGGTGGGGGCAGGGTATTATAACCCCAAGACCACCTATCTGGATCCCAAGGATATGTCAGGCGTACCCTATGAGGTCTATTCCTACGGCACCACGATCTGCGAGGTGGATGTGGACACCGAAACCGGAGAGGTGGATGTGCTCCAGGTCGTTTCCGCCCACGATGTGGGAACGCCGGTCAACACGCTGGCGGTGGAAGGACAGATCGAGGGCGGCGTGGCCATGGGCGAGGGCTTTGCCCTGTTTGAAAACATCGAAGTAGACAAAAAGACCGGGGCCATTAAAAACCCGATCTTCTCAAAATATATCATTCCGACCAATATGGATGTTCCGGAGATTTATCCCATTGTCGTCAGCAGTGAGGGCGAAGCCGCCCCCTTTGGCGCAAAGGGCGTGGGCGAACCGGCACTGATCCCCATGATCCCCGCTGCGATCTCCGCTGTGGAAAATGCGATCGGCTGTACCTTTACCAGTACGCCAATCCTGCCCAAGGACATTGTTGCGGCCGTGAGAGAAAAGGAGGCGGCGGCAACGAAAAATACATAGCACCCCACAGAATACACCACAAAAGAAGGAGGAGAACCCATGAGTGAGACTACAAATTTGAAAGGCTTCAGAAAGTACTGTAAGGAACAAAACATCGAGTTTTCCGTCAACCGCATTTTGGTGGAGGGTCTGGGCGGCATGGCGCACGGCCTGTTTGCCTCCCTGCTGATCGGCACGATCTTTGCCACCGTCGGCACCTATCTGTTTGATTTTACCTACAGCCTCTGGGGACAGGAGTTTGCCCTGTTCCTGGATTCCAAGACCTTTGCCTACGCAGTGCAGGGCGCCTGTATGGCCGGCGCTATCGCGTATTCCATGAAGTCCCCACCCTTTGTCCTATACTCCTGCATGGTCGTGGGCTTTGCGACCAACAGTCTGGGCGGCGCCGGCGGCCCGCTGGCCGTGTTCGTGGTAACGGTGATTTCCGTGTTCCTGGGCAAGCTGGTGGCCAAGCGCACCCCGGTGGATCTGCTGGTAACGCCCAGCGTTACGATCCTGGGCGGCGTGTTTATCGCCACGCTGATCGCTCCGCCCATCGGCTCGGCAGTCTCCAAGCTGGGCATTCTGATCATGTGGGCAACCAACCAGCAGCCCTTCCTGATGGGCATTCTGGTGGCCGCTCTGATGGGCATTCTGCTGACGCTGCCCATCAGCTCCGCAGCCATTTGCGCGGCGCTGGGTCTGGTGGGTCTGGCCGGCGGCGCGGCCGTTGCCGGCTGCTGCGCCCACATGGTGGGCTTTGCCGTGGCCAGCTATCGGGAAAACGGCATGAACGGCCTGACGGCGCAGGGTATCGGCACTTCCATGCTCCAGGTTCCCAACCTGCTGCGAAAGCCGATTTTGTGGCTCCCTGCTGTGATCGCGTCCATTGTCAACGGACCGATCGCCACCTGCATTTTCCACCTGAAGATGAACGGCGTGGCCATCTCCTCCGGTATGGGCACCTGCGGTTTTGTCGGCCCCATCGGTGTGATCACCGGTTGGTTCAACCCCTCTGATGCGGCGCTGGCACAGGGCGAAATGGCCTATCACGCCGGAGCGATGGACTGGATCGGACTGGTCATCGTTGCCATTGTGATCCCCGCGGTCGTGGCGCTTTTGGTATCCGAGCTGATGCGGAAATCCGGCGCGATCAAAGAGGGCGACTATAAGCTGGATCTGTAAAACAAAGGAACGGACATATAAGGCCGTATCCATAGGAAAACGAAAAGAGGGGCGCGGTAAAGCGCCCCTCTGCACAAAACAAAGGAGGATGTTTCCATGAGTAAGCTCATTATTAAAAATATTGGTACCCTCGTCTCCGGCGATATCCGGCAGCCGATTCTGGATGCCTCTGTTATTGTGGTGGAGGACAAGCTGATTTCCGCCATCGGCGGAGAGGAGCTGCTGGCCAACACAGGGGATGCCCTTGTGGTGGACGCCAACGGCACCACGGTCACCCCAGGTCTGTGGGATTCCCATGTACATCTGACCAGCGGCGACTACGGCACCCGTCAGCGCACCGTGGGCTTTATCGAGAGCGCCAAGAACGGCGGCGTGACTACCATGATCTCCGCCGGCGAGTGTCACACCCCCGGCCGCCCCAAGGATCCGGTCGGTACCAAGGCACTGGCCGTTGTGGGACATAAGAGCTTTCAGAACGCCCGTCCCGCCGGAGTCAAGTGTGAGGGCGGTGCGCTGATCCTGGAAAAGGGGCTGGAGGAAAAGGATTTTGCCACCCTGGCGGAGCAGGGCGTTTGGATCGTGGGCGAGATCGGCCTTGGCTCGGTGAACAATCCGGAGCTGGCGGCGCCCATGGTCAAGTGGGCGCATCAGCACGGCTTTAAGGTGCAGATGCACACCGGCGGCACCTCCATCCCCGGCAGCTCCACCGTGACGGCGGAGGATGTGATCCGCACCGCGCCGGATGTGGTCTCCCACATCAACGGCGGCCCCACCGCCATCCCCACCGGCGAGGTGGATCGCATCATGGACGAGACAGATTTTGCCATGGAGATCGTCCAGTGCGGCAACCCGAAGGTGGCGGACTATGTGCTGCGTCGGGCGGCGGAAAAGGGACAGCTGGGGCGTGTGATCTTCGGTAACGACGCGCCCTCCGGCACCGGTATTATCCCGCTGGGTATCCTGCGGAATATTTCCTTTGCCGCTTCCGTCAGCGAGATCGACCCTGCAGTCGCCGTGGCAATGGCCAGCGGCAATACGGCGCGGGTGTATGACCGGCTGAACCGCGGCACTATCGCCGTGGGTAAGGAGGCAGACCTGCTGATCATGGATGCGCCCATGGGTTCCGTGGCAGAGGACGCGCTGGGAGCCTTTGCCGCCGGTGATCTGCCCGGACTGGCCTATGTGATCATTGACGGGGAAATTCTGGTCAAAAAGAGTTGCAACACCCCGCCCGCCAAGCGGAAGCCCTGCTGAGCTTTTCGCTGCTGATTGTATTTTCTCACTCCTTTCTATAAACTCCTTCCTAAACGCAAAAGGGCTGGCTCAACCGAGCCAGCCCTTTTGTGTTTCAAATCCCGCAGTATGGAAAGAAAATGAAAACCCGGCTGACGCCTTTGCGCCAGCCGGGTTGGTGTTTATGACAGGGAGGCGTCCGGTGCATTTCCGGACATTTCCGCTTCCAGATTTTTTTTTGCGGTGGAGAGCATCAGCTTGATGCGGTTGAGCTGATTGACCTCACTTGCGCCGGGGTCGTAGTCCACTGCCACAATATTGGACTGGGGATACTCCCGCTTCAGCGCCTTGATGATGCCCTTGCCCACCACATGGTTGGGCAGGCAGGCAAAGGGCTGGATGCACACGATGTTGGGCACGCCCTCGTGGATCAGCTCCACCATTTCGCCGGCCAGGAACCAGCCCTCGCCGTACTGGTTGCCGAGGGACAGGAAGGGCTTGGCGAATTCCGCCACCTTTTGGATAGACATGGAGGTGCCAAAGCGCTTGGACTTGCTCAGGGCAGCCATGGCGGGCTTGCGCACCCAGTTCATCACCCGCATGGCGATGTTGTTGAAGCGCGCGGATTTCTTGCTGGCGCCCAGATACTCCGTTTTGTAGTTGGCATTGTAGAAGAAGTAGTTAAAGAAGTCCAGCAGATCCGGCACAACGGCCTCCGCGCCCTCCTGCTCCAGCACCTCTACCAGATGGTTGTTGGCCAGGGGCATATACTTGACCAGGATCTCGCCCACGATGCCCACGCGGGGCTTCCGCAGACCCGGCACCACAGGCAGCTCGTCGAACTCCTGCACAATGCGCCGGCACAGTTGCACATAGCCGCGGTGGCCGGTTTTGACCTGGCTGAGGTCGCCCTCCTTGGTCAGGGAGGCAATGCACTGATCCCGGAGCTTGGCATGCAGAGCGTTGGCGCTGCCGGGTTCCTTTTCATAGGGGCGTACCCGATACAGGCAGCGCATGAGCAGATCGCCCAACACGGCCGCGCGGGCGGCGCGTACACCCATGCGCACGGTGAGCTTGAAGCCGGGGTTGGACTCCATGCCGCCGGCGTTCAGGGAGATGACCGGGATGTGTCCCAGATTGCATTTTTCCAGCGCGCGGCGGATAAAGGCAATGTAGTTGGAGGCGCGGCACAGGCCACCGGTCTGGGTCATGATGATGGCCAACCGGTCGGTGTCATAGCGTCCGGAGAGGACGGCCTCCATGATCTGACCGATGGAGGTCAGAGAGGGGAAACAGGCGTCGTTGTTGACATATTTCAGACCCGTGTCGATGGCGGCGCGGTTGTCGTTGTCCAGCACGACGATGTTCAGTCCCTCCGCCCGCAGCACGGGCGCCATCAGCTCAAAGTGGATGGGAGACATCTGGGGGGCGATGATGGTGTAGCCGGCGTCCTGCATCTCCTGGGTATAGTACACACGCTCGTATGTAATATCCTTTTCCGTGTCCGGGAGGATGTGCCGGTCGTTGCGGATGCGCATGGCGGCCAGCAGGCTGCGCAGACGGATCCGGGCAGCGCCCAGATTGTTGACCTCGTCGATTTTCAAAACCGTGTACAGCTTGCCGCACTGCTCCAGAATTTCCGCCACCTGGTCGGTGGTAACGGCGTCCAGACCGCAGCCGAAGCTGTTGAGCTGGATCAGCTCCACATTGTTGCGGGTCTTGGTAAACTCCGCCGCCGTGTACAGCCGACTGTGGAAGGACCACTGGTCGGTGACGCGCAGCGGCCGGGTGGGGGCGTGATCCAGGGAAACGCTGTCCTCGCTGAGGACGGCCAGACCGTAGCTGTTGATCATTTCGGGAATGCCGTGGTTGATCTCTGGGTCCACATGATAGGGACGGCCGGCCAGCACGATGGCGCGGCGGTTGGGATCGGCATCTACCCATTCCAGCACCCGGCGACCCTCCGCCAGTACATCCTCCTTGGCCTGGGTCATCTCGTCCCAGGCTTTCTGGGCGGCCTGACGCACTTCCTTGGCGGAAATGCCAAAGGTCTCCTTCATCAGGCGCACCAGACGGTCGCTGGCGATTTTTTCGTTGGTAAAGGCAATAAACGGCCGCAGATACTGGATGTGCTTGGTGAGAATATCGTCCACATTGTTCTTCAGGTTTTCCGCATAAGAGACCACAATGGGGCAGTTGAAGTGGTTCTGCGCGCCGTCATGCTCCTGACGCTCATAGAACACGCAGGGGTGGAAAATGGTGTGAATGCCCTGGTCGATCAGCCACTGGATGTGACCGTGAGCCAGCTTGGCGGGGTAGCATTCGCTTTCCGAGGGGATGGAGTCCATGCCCAGCTCGTACAGCTTGCGGGTGGACAGGGGCGAAAGCTTCACCGCAAAGCCCAGCTCCTTGAAGAAAGTGGCCCAATAGGGGAAGTTTTCGTACATATTCAGCACCCGGGGGATGCCGATCACGCCGCGAGGCGCCTCGGCCTCCGGCAGGGAGGGATAGGCGTCGAAGATCCGCTTGAGCTTGTAGGCGTACATATTGGGGACATCTTTTTTCGCGGTCTCTCCGCCCAGTCCCATTTCGCAGCGGTTGCCGGTGATATGACGGCGGCCGCCGGGGAACTTGGTGATGGTGAGCATACAGTTGTTGGAGCAGCGGCCGCAGCGGGTGGTGGCGGTGTCGAACTGCAGCGCCAGAATTTCCGGAACGGAGAGCATGGTGGTTTGCTTGCCGGCCATGCGCTCCTTGGCGATCAGCGCCGCGCCGAACGCGCCCATGATGCCGGAGATATCCGGGCAAATGGCCTGACAGCCGGAGACCAGCTCAAAGGCGCGAAGCACCGCCTGATTATAGAAGGTACCGCCCTGGGTGACCACATGGGTGCCCAGATCTGCCGCGTCCGAGAGCTTGATGACCTTGAACAGGGCGTTTTTGATTACAGAGTAGGCCAGACCGGCGGAAATATCCTGTACGGTAGCGCCCTCTTTCTGCGCCTGCTTGACATTGGAGTTCATGAACACCGTGCAGCGGGTGCCCAGGTCGATGGGGTTTTTGGCAAACAGAGCCTCCTGGGCGAATTCCGCCGCAGTATAGCCCAGAGAGTTTGCAAAGTTTTCAATAAAGCTGCCGCAGCCGGAGGAACAGGCCTCGTTGAGGAGGATGGTGTCCACCGAGTCGTTTTTGATTTTGATGCATTTCATGTCCTGACCGCCGATGTCCAAAATGCAGTCCACCTGGGGGTCAAAGAACGCGGCGGCATAGTAGTGGGCAATGGTTTCCACCTCGCCCTCGTCCAGCATGAAAGCGGATTTCATCAACGCTTCGCCGTAGCCGGTGGAGCAGCCGCCGGCCAGCTTGGCGGTGGCGGGCATTTTTTCGCCCAGGTCGGCCATAGCGCGAATGGCGGTGCGGATGGGGCTGCCATCGTTGGCGCTGTAAAAGCTCCAGAGCAGTTCGCCCTCCTGGCCGATCAGCGCCAGTTTGGTGGTGGTGGAGCCGGCGTCGATGCCGAGATAGCAGTTGCCGGTATAGTCGGCCAACACGCCCTTTTTGACCTGCTGGGCGGCATGGCGCGCCTGGAAGGCCTCGTAGTCCTCCCGGGTGGCAAACAGGGGGTCCAGCCGCAGCAGCTCAAAGTCCATGGTGATGCCGGTTTCCAGCCGGGAGATCATGTCGTCCATGGACAGGACGGTCTGGGTCTCTCCGGCCAAGGCGGAGCCCACTGCGGCAAACAGGTGCGAGTTGTCCGGGTCGATCACCTGCTCCGGCGTCAGCTTTAGCGTTCGGATAAAGGCAGTCTTCAGCTCTGTCATAAAGTGCAGGGGGCCGCCCAAAAACGCCACATTGCCACGGATGGGCTTGCCGCAGGCCAGGCCGGAAATGGTCTGGTTGACCACAGCCTGGAAAATGGAGGCGGACAGATCGGGCAGGGTGGCACCCTCGTTGATCAGCGGCTGGATGTCGCTTTTTGCAAAAACGCCGCAGCGGGCGGCGATGGGGTAAATCACCTTGTAATCCTTGGCATAGCGGTTCAGACCCTCCGCATCGGTTTGCAGGAGCGCCGCCATTTGATCAATGAAAGAACCGGTGCCGCCGGCGCAGACGCCGTTCATGCGCTGATCCAGGCCGCCGGTAAAGTAAATAATCTTGGCATCCTCTCCGCCAAGCTCAATGGCCACATCGGTCTGGGGGGCAGCCTTTTCCAGGGCGGTGGCCACCGCCACGACCTCCTGTACAAAGCCGATGCCCATGTGCTTGGCAAGATTGATGCTGCCGCTGCCTGTGACCGTGGGACGCAGGTCAACGGGGCCGATGGCGTCCCGGGCCTGACGCAACAGCTCCGCCAGGGTTTCCTGGATGTGCGCGTAGTGCCGACGGTATTCGCCAAAAATCATGTTGTCATCGCTGTCCAGAATGGCCAGCTTAACGGTAGTAGAACCGATATCGATTCCGGCGCGGTATGTGATCGCCATAATCCTTCTTCTCCCTTAGACATGGTAAAGGGACGACAGCAGTCGCCCATCTCTCTTAGAATACCCAATATTATACCAAATTTCACAGTAGAATTTCAATGGCAAAAAGGAAAAGTTCCTCTGGAAATCGCAGTCAAAGTTGCACAAAATTTTAGGCAAAATTTAGTTTGATACACTTTATTATAAACTGAATGTAAACTCTGGGCGTTTTTCTGTAAATATATGATGACGCGCTGTAAAAAAGACCCCGCCCGGAGAAAGTGGCGGCGAACTGCCCCGTGGCGTCATAAAGGCAGAAAAAAACGACTGCATTCGCAGTCGTTTTTTGAACATATTATTTGCTGATAAAGCGGGAGAGGAAATCCCGGGTTTCGCTGCGTTGGGGGGAGACAAACAGTTGGTCGGGACTGCCCTGTTCCCAGATCACGCCGTCCTTCATAAAGACCACCTGGTTGGAAACATCCCGGGCAAAGGCCATTTCGTGGGTGACCACCAGCATGGTCATGCCGTCTGCGGCCAGGTCTTTCATAACGGAGAGCACCTCGCCCACCATTTCCGGATCCAGGGCGGAGGTAGGCTCGTCAAACAGGAGCACCTCCGGGTCCATGGCCAGGGCGCGGGCAATGGCAACGCGCTGTTTCTGGCCGCCGGAGAGTTGCCGCGGCTTGGCGTTGATATAGGGGTCCATGCCCACCTTAGTCAGGTAATGCATGGCGGATTTTTTTGCCTCCGCCGGAGACTTGTGCAGCACCTTTGTCTGGCCGACAAGGCAGTTGTCCAGAACAGTCATGTTGTTGAACAGGTTGAAGTTCTGGAACACCATGCCCACCTTAACGCGGTACTGGGGCGCTTTTGTGACCTTTTGCGCCACATTGCTGTTGTGGAACCAGATCTCGCCGGCGGTGGGGGTCTCCAGCAGGTTGATGCAGCGCAGCAGGGTAGACTTGCCTGAGCCGGAGGCGCCGATGATGCTGGTCACATCGCCGGGGAAAATGGTAAAGTCAATGTCCCGCAGCACCTCGTGGGCGCCGAAGGATTTGGACAGGTGGCGTACCTGCAGAATGGGTTCTGCCATCTTACTTTGCCTCCTTTGCGACGAGCTCGTAGTTGTCCTTGCCGTCCATGCGTTTTTCCAGCTTGCGCAGCAGGAACGAGGCGGCCAGCGTCATGCACAGATAGCCGATCATTTCGATGGTGGCAGAGGGGAAGTATTTGAAGATCGCGCCGGAAACGGCCTTGTGTACGGCAAAGAACTCGGAAAATCCGATGATGAACATAACGGAGGTATCCTTGACATTGATGATGAAGTTGTTGCCGATCTGGGGCATGATGTTCCGCAGCGCCTGAGGGATGATCACATGGAGCATGGTCTGCACATGGGTCATGCCGATGGCCTTTGCGCCCTCGGTCTGGCCGGGGTCTACGGACAGAATGCCGCCGCGGACAGACTCCGCCATGTACGCGCCGGTGTTGATGGAGACCACCAGAATGGCCACCGTCCAGATGTTGTCAAAGCGCATTTGGTTTCCGGTGAAATAGGGCAGGCCATAGAACACGAAAACGGCCTGCAGGATCATGGGCGTGCCGCGGAACACCTCCACATAAATGCGGAGGATCACACGGATCAGCGCCAGGAAAAATCGCTTGACCAGAGGGTCGTTTTTGCTGTGGGGGATCGTTTGCAGTACACCGCAGGCAAAGCCGATGACGCAGCCGATGGCGGTGGCGATCACAGCCAGCACAAGGGTGTTCCGGATACCGCCCAGATATACCAGGGCATATTTGCTCCACAGCGAAGCCATATCGGCACCCAAAAGGGAAAACCGCTCAAAAAACACAGGAAATGCTCCTTTCTGCTCTTGTAAAATAAAAATAGATAAGCGATGAGGAAGACGGCAAATACCCGCAGGATCTGCCGCATTCCTCGGCGTTTATCCGAACCGGGACGCGCCAACGCCGCCCACAGGATCTGCGGGCGGCCTGGCGCGGAAATGACGCGAAAAAAGTCTTACTCGCTCAGGGGCTGCACGGCGATGGCTTCCTTCATGATGGCGTTGAAGTCATCGGCGGTCATGGTGGACAGCACACTGTCCAGTGCATCCTTCAGCTCGGTATTGCCCTTGCGGACGGAGATACCGATGTTCACATCCTCGTCAGAGACGGTGAAGTTCTTGTCGCTGTTGGAGAAGTCCAGCAGCACCATGTCGGGATAGGCGATCAGGGCGCCCTGGGCGGTGGGCATATCGGTGCAGACAAAGTCCACAGTGCCGGTCTCCAGCGCCATCAGCATGGCGGGAGCGGACTCGGCGGGAGCCAGAATGTTGGCGTCCTTGATCTGGGGCAGGCAGGTGGTGTACCAGATGGTGCCGGACTGGCTGGTGCAGGTACCGCCGGCCAGATCATCAATGCTGGTGGCGGAAGCATAGTCGCTGTCCTTCAGCGCCAGGCAGACGATGGAGGCGTACAGGTAGGGACCGGCAAAGTCCACGGACTCCATGCGCTCGGCGGTCATGGACTGACCGGCGATGACGGCATCAACGGTGCCGGCCTGCACGGCGGGAATCAGGGAATCCCAATCCAGCTGCACAATCTCCAGCTCCCAGTTGTTGGCCTCGCAGAGCTTCTTGGCCATCATGACATCGTAGCCGTTGGCATACTGGGTGGAGTCCTTGATGGGAACAGCGCCGTTGGAATCATCGGGCTGACTCCAGTTGTAGGGGGCGTAGGCGCACTCCATGGCAACGGTCAGCACGCCGTCCTCCACACCGGAACCGGTGGTCGTTGCGGCAGGCTCCGCGGTGGTGGAGGCGTCGGGATTCGCAGGGGCGGGGTTGGCGGTCTGGGTGCCGGTGGTCTTGCCGCTGCAGGCGGCCAGGCTCAGCACCATGCACAGCGCCAGCGCCAGTGCAAGGATCTTCTTCATTTTGTTTCATCCTTCTTTCTAAAAAAGTAAAAGTATATATTCATCGCCCGGTGCAGGCGGGAATATCAAAAAACCGCTTCAGAAACACCTGGAGAGGTCTTTCCGAAACGGAAGCAAAACAGCGATAGCTCTCCACGAAACTGTGACAGTCCACAGGATGTTCTCCTGTGGCCCGGGCAGACCCCGGCGCGGCAGCCGATGATCTCCCTCGGCGGCGCTCCCTTTCTGTCTTCCGGTGAACCGCCCGGTGTGTAAGACATACTGATGATTGCCGCAACCTCTATCCATATACGATTCTGAAACTACATAATATTAGATTATAGTGGTCTTTGCAGATTTGTCAACACCTGTTGCCGCTTTTTTGCAAAAAAAGTCGGAACGGGAGCGCTTGCCGTGTGCAATTCGTGTGCAAAGTGGAGTGTGGGAATAATATTTTCGTCTCTGCACCTGTAAGGCTGATTCGATATTTGCAAGACCGCAAAGTATTGGTATTACAGAAGAAAAGTCGAGAATCCGTTTGGATTCTCGACTTTTCTTCTGGTGACCCAGCGGGGATTCGAACCCCGGACACCCTGCTTAAAAGGCAGGTGCTCTGCCGACTGAGCTACTGGGTCATATGAAATTGGCTGGGATGGCAGGGCTCGAACCTACAATATCAGAGTCAAAGTCTGAGGTGTTACCGTTACACTACATCCCATCGGGGTGCACGGGCAAGACCCGGGAAACGGAAAAAACAAAAATGGGGTGGGTAATGGGACTCGAACCCACGACACCCGGAACCACAATCCGGTGCTCTAACCAACTGAGCTATACCCACCACAACGATATGACAGCCTTGTAAAAGGCTTTTTGGTACGCCAGAAGGGACTCGAACCCCTGGCCTACTGCTTAGAAGGCAGTTGCTCTATCCAGCTGAGCTACTGGCGCACATACATGAAGTCTCGCCCCGCTTGTTGGAGCGGGTGATGGGAATCGAACCCACGTATCCAGCTTGGAAGGCTGGTGTTCTACCATTGAACTACACCCGCAGAGATCAACTTCCCAGTTCAGCTTAGACATCATAGCATGAAAAACAGAACTTGTCAACATCTATTTTTTGCCGCTGTTACAAAACCACGACCGTGATGCCGTTATTGTGCCGCTCCAGATCGGGGTCCCGGCGCAGGGCGTCGCAGACGGAAAAGGCCTCCCGCGTGGCGCTGCTGAAAATGCTGAGGTCTTCACCGGGGATCCAGGCGCGGATCTGGCGCTTTCGAAGCATTCCCTCCAGATGCCGGCGGGTCTCCAGCCGAATCACGCCTCCCTTTCCGGTGGAGCCGTAGCCGTGGATGATCTTTACCGCAGTACAGCCCATCTGGCGGCTGGTGCGCAGTTCCGCAGTCAGCCGCCGGATCGCCTCCTTGGCGGTGGGCATATCCGCTTTGATATTCAGCTCCCGGAGACTCACTGGTGATAGAGCTTCGGCGCCTGGTATTTCGGCTCACAGGTCACCTGGCAGCCCAACTTGCTGAACTGGCGCATATCCACAGGGGAGAGGATGACGGAGGCGTGTACCTGGCTGTTGCGCAGCAGCGCCAGTGCCTCCATGGCCTTGGCGGCGTTGGGGTCGGTCACAGCGGAGATGGACAGGGCGATAAGGATCTCGTCCGTGTGCAGGCGGGGGTTGCGGCTGCCCATGTGGGCGGTTTTCAGGTGCTGGATGGGGGCGATGATCTCCGGAGAGATCAAAAGCACATCCTTAGGCAGGCCGGCGACCTGCTTGAGCGCATTGAGCAGGCAGGCGGAAGCCGCGCCCAGCAGCGAACTGGTCTTGCCGGTGACAATGCTGCCGTCCGGCAGTTCCATGGCAACGGCGGGCGCGCCGGTCTGCTCCGCTTTTTCCAGCGCGGGGCGCACGGCGGGGCGATCCTTGGCGGCGTCCAGCCCCATGCGTCCCAGCAGCAGCTCCAGACGGTTGACCACCTCCCGTCCGGTGAGACCCCGGCGCCATTCGCAGGCGGCGGTGTAGTACCGGCGGATGATCTCCTGGCGGGAGGCCTCCTGACAGGCCTCGTCATCGGTGATGCAGAAGCCGGCCATGTTAACGCCCATGTCCGTGGGGCTTTTGTAGGGGCTGTCTCCCCAGATGCGCTCCAGCATGGCGTTGAGCACCGGGAAAATTTCGATGTCCCGGTTGTAGTTGACCGTGGTTTTGCCATAGGCCTCCAGGTGGAAGGGGTCGATCATGTTCACATCGTCCAGATCGGCGGTGGCGGCCTCATAAGCCAGGTTCACGCCATGGCTCAGGGGCAGGTTCCAGACGGGAAAGGTCTCAAACTTGGCATAGCCGGCGGCGATGCCGCGCTTGTGCTCGTGGTACAGCTGGCTCAGGCAGGTGGCCATTTTTCCGCTGCCGGGGCCGGGGGCGGTGACGACCACCAGCGGGCGGCTGGTTTTGATGTAGTCGTTTTTTCCGTAGCCCTCGTCGGAGACGACCAGCTCCAGATCGGCGGGGTAGTTGGGGATGACATAGTGGCAATAAACCGGCAGACCCAACTCCTCCAAGCGCTTTTTGAAGCGGGTGGCGGCGGGCTGGTTCTGGAAGTGAGTGATGACCACGCTGCCCACATACAGGCCGCAGTCCCGGAAAGCGTCGATCAGGCGGAGGGCGTCGGCGTCGTAGGTGATGCCCAGGTCGCCCCGGCGCTTATTTTCCTCGATGCTGTTGGCGGAGATGACGACCACGATCTCGGCCTTGTCCTTCATCTCCATGAGCATACGGATCTTGGAGTCGGGGTGGAAGCCGGGCAGCACGCGGGAGGCGTGGTAGTCGTCAAAGAGCTTGCCGCCGAATTCCAGGTACAGCTTGCCGCCGAAGCGGGAGATGCGCTCCCGGATGTTCTGGGACTGGAGGCTTACATATTGGTCGTTGTCAAAGCCGATTTTGGTCATGGTCATTCTCTCCTCTGTTATCCGCTTGCCAAAAAAGTCCGGCGCTTTTTTGACTTTGCTTATCCGCCGTTTTGGTCTGTGATATCGCAGTTTGCCGCCGCGATCTTATGAACGCGGTGGCGTGACAAAAAATATGTTTTATTATATCGCAAGCGGCCGGGGGTGTCAATGAAAGCCGCGCAGGAGGGGGAAAAATGGGCTTTGTCAAAAAAATTTACAAACTTTATGCAAGGAAGATGGGATTTTGCTTTATTTTTCAATGTATATGTGATATAATACCGCGTCAGAATATAACAAAACTGAGAAAGGCAGTGTTTACATATGGGTTTATTGCAAAAAGTTTTCGGCTCCCGCAGTCAGCGTGAGCTGAAGAAAATAGAGCCGATCGTCGATCGGATCATGGGTATGGAAAAGGAGTATGCCGCACTGACAGACGCGCAGCTCCAGGCCAAAACGCAGGAGTTTAAAGATCGCCTGGCCAAGGGCGAGACCCTGGACGACATCCTGCCGGAGGCCTTTGCCACCGCCCGCGAGGCAGCCTGGCGCGTGCTGGGCATGAAGCCCTTCCGCGTGCAGTTGATCGGTGGTATCGTCCTGCATCAGGGACGCATTGCGGAAATGCGCACCGGTGAAGGTAAAACTCTGGTTTCCGTTCTGCCCGCTTACCTGAACGCGCTGACAGGCGACGGCGTACACATCGTTACCGTCAACGACTATCTGGCAAAGCGTGACAGCGAGTGGATGGGCAAGGTGCATCGCTTCCTGGGTCTGAGCGTAGGTCTGATCATCCACGAGGTGGAGCCTGACCAGCGCAAGGCGGCCTATGAGGCGGATATTACATATGGTACCAACAACGAGATGGGCTTCGACTATCTGCGTGACAACATGGCCATCTACAAGCAGCAGATGGTGCAGCGCGGTCATCCCTTTGCCATCGTCGACGAGGTGGACTCCATCCTGATCGATGAGGCGCGTACCCCCCTGATCATTTCCGGCCAGGGCGACGAGAGCACCGATTTGTATCGGAAAGTGGACGATTTCGTCAGCCGCCTGACCAAGGTGGTCTATGCCTCCATTGACGACAAGGAGGAAGAAAACGAGGATCTGGAAGCCGACTATGTGGTGGACGAGAAGGCGCGCAGCGCCACCCTTACCGCCCGCGGTACCGCCAAGGCGGAAAAGGCCTTCGGACTGGAGAACCTCTCCGACCTGGAAAACAGCACCTTGGCGCACCACATCAACCAGGCCATCAAGGCTCACGGCGTCATGAAGCGGGATATCGACTATGTGGTCAAGAGCGGTGAGGTCATCATTGTCGATGAGTTCACCGGTCGTATGATGTTCGGCCGCCGGTACTCCGAGGGTCTGCATCAGGCTATTGAGGCCAAGGAGCATGTGACCGTGGAGCGGGAAAGCAAGACCCTGGCCACCATCACTTTCCAGAACTACTTCCGACTGTATGACAAGCTCTCCGGTATGACCGGTACGGCGCTGACGGAGGAAGAGGAATTCCAGGCCATCTATCAGTTGGATATCGTGGAGATCCCCACCAACAAGCCGCTGATCCGTATCGACCATCCGGATGTGGTGTATAAGAACGAAGCCGGCAAGGACAGAGCCATCATCGAGCAGATCCAGGCCTGTCACGAAAAGGGACAGCCCGTGCTGGTGGGTACTATTTCTATTGAAAAGAGTGAGTATCTTTCCGCAATGCTCAAGAGCAAGGGCATTGCCCATAAGGTGCTGAACGCAAAGCAGCATGAGAAGGAAGCGGAGATCGTTGCCCAGGCCGGTAAGCTGGGCGCCGTGACCATTGCCACCAACATGGCCGGTCGTGGTACGGATATCATGCTGGGCGGTAACGCCGAGTATCTGGCGCGCACGGACATGAAGAAGGCCGGTCTTTCCGAGCATGTGATCAACGAAGCCGTGGGTCACGCGGAAACGGACGATCAGGCCATTCTGGATGCCCGCGCCATGTTCCAGGAGCGCATGGAGCATCACAAGAAGCAGATCCAGGAGGAGGCAGACAAGGTGCGCGAAAGCGGCGGTCTGTTCATTCTGGGTACGGAGCGCCACGAGTCCCGCCGTATCGACAACCAGCTGCGTGGTCGTGCCGGCCGACAGGGCGACCCCGGTGAAAGCCGCTTCTACCTGGCGCTGACGGACGACATCATGCGTAAGTTCGGTTCCGAAAAGGTCATGAAGATGATGGAGAGCATGGGCGTGGACGAGGATACGCCTCTGGAATACAAGATGCTGTCCGACGCTATCGAGCGCGCCCAGAAGACCGTGGAAAGCCAGAACTTCCAGGCGCGAAAGAATACGCTGGAATACGACGATGTCATGAATGTGCAGCGTAACATTATTTATAAGCAGCGCCGCCGTGTGCTGGATGGCGAGGACATCCAGGACTACATCCATCAGATGATGGAGGAGACCATCCGCGGCGGTGTGATGCATGCGGCCAACACCGAGGGCATCGGTACCCGCGCCGAGCTGGACGAGGTGCTTGCCCCCTACCGCAAGCTGTTCCTGAGCGAGGCCGATCCGGTCGTGGAGGAAGCCGATATGGCAAGCCTTTCCGCCGAGAAACTGGCCGACATCATGATGGAAAAGGCCAACGCCTTCTATACCGCCAAGGAAGAGGAACTGGGCATGGGACCCAATGGCGCGCCGGTCATGCGCGAGCTGGAGCGGGTCGTTATGCTCCGTGTGGTCGATGAGTACTGGATGGAGCACATTGACGCCATGCACGAGTTCCGCAAGGGCATCAACCTCCGCGCCTTCGGTAATGTCCAGCCCATCGACGCCTACAAAAAGGAGAGCTTCGAGATGTTCGAGGCCATGACCAACGGCATCCGCGAGGAAGTGGTGCGCCGTCTGTTCGTGGTGCGGGTGCGCAAGGAGCAGCCCATCGAGCGCAAGAGCGTGGCAAAGGCGGATACAGCCGCCGATCAGAGCCTGAAAAAGCAGCCGAAGCGCGTGCAGAAGATCGGCCGCAACGATCCCTGCCCCTGCGGCAAGATGAAGGCCGACGGCTCTCGTCCTCTGAAGTATAAAGAGTGCTGCGGCCGCGGAAAATAAGTAGTGCAGAACCGGCCTGTTTTGCGCTGCAGAGGGAGAACATATGGCTTTTGTAGAGCATGAGCATAACGGGCTGGTCTATTTGACCTCCACGCTGCTGCCGGCGCCCCATGGCTTCACCACCCGTCTGGGCGGTGTAAGCCGGGGCAGCCTGCGGAGCCTGAATCTGGGAGAAAATCGGGGAGACGCCCCGGAAAATCTCCGGGAGAACTACCGCCGCCTGGGAGAAGCCCTGGGCTTTGCGCCGGAAACGCTGGTGTTCCCCCGGCAGGTACACGGTACCGCCGTGGTGGAAGCCACGGCGGAAAAGCGCCATCGGCTGTTTACGCCGGTGCCCTACGAGGCGGACGGCCTTGTTACAGCGGCGCCGGAGCAGCCGGTGCTGTGCTTTACGGCGGATTGCGTTCCCGTGCTGCTGTGCGACCCGGTGCATCGGGTGGTCGCTGCGGTACACTGCGGCTGGCGCAGCAGTGTGGGGGATATTCTGGGAAATGCCGTGGAAAAAATGTGCGCCCTGGGCGCGGCGCCGACGCAGATCCGCGCTGCGATCGGGCCGGCCATCGGAAGCTGCTGCTTTGAAACCGGGCCGGAGGTGCCGGAGGCGGTGCGCTGTTGGCTTGGTGCGGCGGGAGAAGAATTTTTTCACGCCCGCCTGGTGGATCTGCGGGGCGCGAACGCCAAGCGGCTGGAGCAGCTTGGCCTGCCCTGGGAACAGATCGATGTTTCTGCGGAGTGCACCATGTGTCAACCGGAAAAATACTGGTCGCACCGCGTGACAAAGGGCGATCGGGGCAATCAGGCGGCGGTGATCTTTCTGACGAAGGAGTGAGCGATATGCACAAGAAAAAAAGATGGGCGGCGCTTGCGGTGTCCGTCTGTTTGAGCATCAGCCTGCTCCTGAGCGGGTGCAGCAGTCTGGATCTGGACTTCGCTGGCTCCGGAAACGCCGGAAGTCAGAAGGACGACAGCGTCACGGATCAGGGAACGGCGGACGATGTGTTTTCCCTGAACTATGATCCGGACTATGGTCTGAACCCCATTCTCAGCACCAGTGTGGAAAACCGCAAGCTGATCCCGCTGGTATACGACAGTATGATCCAGCTGGACGAGAGCTTCCAGCCCCAGCCCGGTCTGTTCACGGACTGGAGCAGCGAGGACGGTGTCAACTGGGTGTTCCATCTGGCGGAGGGGCACAGCTTCCATGACGGCAACGCCATTACCGCCAACGACGCCATGCAGACTTTGCAGCGGGCGGCGACAGGCGGAGCCTATGCCGCGCGCCTGACGGGGATCGCCCAGATGAGCGCCCCGGAGCAAAACACGCTGGAGGTCGTTTTGAACAGCGCGGACTATCTGTTTCCGACCCGGCTGGGGAATATCCCGGTGCTGGAGGCGGGGACAACGGAGGCGGACAACCCCATCGGCAGCGGAATGTATCAGGTGGATTGGGGAGACACGCCCAAGCTGACGGTCTACGCCGGCTATCCCGGCGGCGACAAGCTGGCGCTGGACACGATTTATCTGAAAAGCTATGACAGCGTGGCGGCGCTGCTTTCCGGATACGAGGACGGACTGGTGGATCTGGTGTGCAACGATCCGCTGGGAACGGACGGCCTGGGATACAGCAGTGCCAACGAGTTCCGCGCGGTGGATACCACCAATATGCACTATCTGGGTTTCAATGCCCTGCACGCCTTCGGAAATTCTGCGGCCTGCCGAGGGGCTTTGGTGTATGCCATTGACCGGGAGGCGGTGGTGCAGGATGCGCTGGGTGGAAACGCCAGCCCGACGGCGCTGCCGGTCAATCCGGCCTGCGCCTGGTATAACAGCGATCTGGCAAGCCGGTATGCCTATGACATTGCCGCTGCCCGCAAGGCTTTGAAAAAAGCGGGAGTCGAGGACTTTGACGAGGATGGCCAGTTGGAAATGGAGATCACCGGTGTGGAAACGGAGCTGTCTCTGGACTTCGTCGTGTGCAGCGATTCCGCTTCCAAGGTCAGCGCCGCCCGCGTGGTGCGGCAGTGTCTGGAAACCCTGGGCTTTACTGTGGAGCTGCGGGAGCTTTCCTGGGAGGAATACTGCACCGCGCTGGAGGAGGGCAGCTTTGACCTGTATTATGGTGAGG